>CP126122.1:755000-1076806 GCA_030123565.1 Nitrospira sp.
ACCGGCGGCTATCTGCAAGTCCAACGGCACATTCAGCCGCTGCGCGACCGCCGGCATTGGTCCACGGTCGCGACGGTCCGCTTCGAGACGGCACCCGGGCAGCTGGGCCAGATGGATTTTGGGCAAACCCGGGTCTGGATTGGCGAGCGTGCCGAAGTGGTCCATCTGTTCGTCTTCACGCTCGGCTACTCCCGGCGTCTCTGGACCAGGGCCTATCCGCATGAGCGCCTTCACGTCGTGCTCGACGGGCATGAGCGGGCATTCCGTCACTTCGGCGGCGTGCCGCTCGAGTGTCTGTACGATAATCCGCGCACGCTGGTGCTCGGGCGTCGCGAGGGGCAGGTGCTCTGGCATCCGGTCTTCGAGGACTTTGCCCGGAGCTATGGCTTTACGCCGCGGGCGTGTCGCCCGTATCGCGCTCAAACCAAGGGGAAGGTAGAGAGTGGCGTCAAATATGTGAAGCGCAATGCGCTGGCGGGTCGGCGCTTTGGGTCCTGGGAGGCCCTCAATGCCTGGCTGGACGAATGGACCCTGACGATTGCGGATGTGCGCGTGCACGGCACCACCCATGAACGCCCGCGGGACCGATTCGCCCAGGAGGCGCTCACGCCGCTCGGGAGCCGGCCGCCCTATCGGTACGAACGGGTGCAGCTCCGCCGCGTGCCGTCGGATGCCTTGGTCTCGATCGCGGCCGCGCGCTATTGCGTGCCCGTGCAGTATGTCGGCACCACGGTCAGCGTCCAGGAGACCATTACCCACTACGAGATCTTCCACGAGGGCACCTGCATTGCCCGGCATGCCAAAGCTTCGCGCGCGGTGGTGGTGATGGAGTCGGCCCACTATCACGGCTTACTGCGGCCGCGGGCCACGCCGGCCGGCGGTGTGCCGCCCCAGTGGGATCCCGGCTATCGCCATCTCGACGACGTGGCGGTGCGGGATCTCGCGATCTATGCGGCGGTGGCGGACGCGGGAGGTGCCCGATGACGGCCTCCACCCCCCAGCTCGATCGGCTGCAAACCCAGTGTCATCGACTTCGGCTCTATCAAGTGGAAGCGGAACTGGCCACCTTGCTGGAGCAGGCGGCCAAGCAGGAGACCTCCTATGCCGAGTTTTTAGAGCAGGTGCTGAGCCGCGAAGTGCGGGCCAAGACGGAGAAGCATTTGGCGATGCGCCTCGCCATGGCTCGATTCCCGTTCCAGAAGACGCTGGAGAGCTTCGACTTGAAATTCCAGCCCTCCATCGACGTCAAGGTGCTCCGCGACCTAGCGACGGGGCGGGTACCTCGAACACGGCGAGAACGTCTTACTCTTGGGCCCGCCCGGCCTCGGCATCAAAGCCTGTGAGCAGGGCCACCGCGTGCTGTTCACCTCCGCCATGGGCCTGATTACCACCTTGGGTAAGGCGTTGGCGGACAATCGGCTGGAGGAGAAGCTCAAGCTCTTGACCCAGCCGCAGCTGATCATTCTCGATGAGATCGGCTACATTCCGATTGATCGGCAAGGCGCCAACTTGTTCTTCCAACTCGTGTCGCGGCGGTACGAGAAGGGCTCCATTATTCTAACCAGTAACCAGAGTGTCGGGGCGTGGGGCGACGTGTTTGGTGATCCAGTCATCGCGACGGCCATTCTCGATCGCCTGCTGCATCATTCGATCACCATCAACATTAAGGGTGAGAGCTATCGGCTCCGGGAGAAGCTCAAAGCGGGGCTGTTCAAGCCCACCGCCCCCGCTGAGACACGAACCGCTTCCAAAACGACCGCCTAGGTGCCTTGTAGAACGACGATCGTCATCTGGCCTGAGGCACAGGTCGGGCTTCATAACCTGAGGAGGGGTGAATTTCGGACGATACTTGGAGGGGTGAATTCCACACGATGATTGACACACGGTAGTCCCACCAAGTATAGCGCCCTGGTTCCGGGTGATGCAATCGGTACGCATCGACAAATCCCGCGCGCGAAAGCCTGCCGCTCGCGCTCCGACACGTGCGTGCCTCCATGACAAGCAGCGGGGTCCCACACATCGATATCCTCAGGTGCGACATTGAAATCGCCGCCGATGACGGTCGGGGTACAGGGAGCAGAAAGCCGGGACAACCTGCTTTTCCGAGCGCCGCGTTTTGCTCAATCGCAACCACTCTTCTTTGACTCAACTCGTCCTATCGTGTAGTGTCTATAGCGTATCTACAGGAAAGATTGAGGTCGAACAGATGAAAACGACCGCACAGAAGTGGGGAAACAGCCTGGCGATTCGGGTGCCCAAGCGAGTCGCCGAGGAGGCGGGACTTCGAGAAAAGGATGCGGTTGAGATCGAGGTGCGAAAGGGCACGCTTGTCGTGCGGCCGCATCTCAGGCGAGTCTATAGACTAGGGGATCTTTTGAAACGTATTACGCGTCGCAATGTGCATGACGAGTGCGATTTCGGTGGGCCGGTCGGCCGCGAGGCCCTGTAGTGAGTCGGCGGGGGTATGTGCCGGACTGCGGCGATATCGTTTGGCTGCAGTTCAACCCGCAAGTGGGCCACGAGCAGGCCGGACACCGACCAGCGTTGGTTCTTTCCCCGGCTAGCTACAATCGTTTGAGCGGGTTGATGCTCTGCTGCCCGATGACCAGCCATGCGCATTTTATGGGATTCTGATCAAAATGTTTTAGGAGCTGTAGAACGGACGAAAATGCGAAAAAGTTCGTCTATAAACGAACACGCTAAAACGAGAGGTTCTAATGGGCATAACGAAAGTCGGTGCGGTCATCTGGACGTCCTCCAGAGTCCAAGAAGTTATTGCCTTCTATCGAGCGGTCGGCATTCCGCTGGAACCAGATACGCACGATGAGCATGATAAGGTCCCCCACTACGAAACCGATATCGGCGGAGCTCATTTCGCCGTGTTCCAGGCAAGAGAGAATGCGAGCGGCTCAGGAACGCAGATTGCCTTTGCTGTTGCCGATCTGTCTGAGGTTCTTTCCGCAATAGAAAAGCTCAAGGCCCCGATTAGCACGCCTCTGGAAGATACTCCCTGGGGCAAGAGAGTGGTCGTTCTCGATCCCGATGGGCGCGCGGTGGAGATATATCAGACTGAGACGCCAAGTAGTGAGTGAACGGTGCGGTAGGAGCCTGGACTTCGGAGGATGCGACGGGGGCCAGTTTTTGACTTTGCACCTTGCCCTCACCGTTGCCCTTGTGAGGCAGTCCCGAATGAGCTAGCCTCTGACTCAAGCCGATGGCGGTCAGATCCAAGTGGTGCCAGCGGCATCATGTCAGATCCCTATGATTCTGCACTGCACGAAGAGATTGGCGGTCAAGCTCCCGCCGAAGCTGTTCAGCGATGCGGCCCCTCCTGCTTCCGATGCGGAGCATGTTCCACTGGGCGGATGGCATGGCCATCTGCTGATTCTCGATCGACGGCAGTGCGTCATGTTTTGCCATGACCTCACGCGTTATGTTCTCTTCCTCCCAGGGCTCTGCGCGCCGCAGTTCTCAGATCTCGGTCGATGGCATCGAGAGCTGTTTCTCGCGACACTGGCTACGCAAGGCGTACCGTCTCGCTCACTAACGTATCTCGATTCCTCGCTGGGTCCGTGTCATGCCGATGCACGGACTGATCGGTCGGTGTTGGGATCGCTACGAGTGGCTGCCGATGATCTCCAGTACGGCTCCTTGCCGCGCGTGCCGAATGTTCTCGATTTGGATCCTGTCGCGATTTCTCATCAGCTGAATCAGCGCCCATGTCAGGTGCGAACGACGTGGATTCGGCCAGACGAAGCCATGCGGAACTTAATCGAAGAAGTCACAAGTCCATCAGCGTGAGAGGACACAGGACGCACGTCAGAGTCCTTTCGACGCTGTCGCTCATGGCTGCTTCCGCAGGCGCGCTGCAATGCGCGAATCGGCCGAAGCCCAGCCGGCATCGAACGGATGGCCGGGGCTATCGATGTCGATGACCAGCGGGGCGTGATCGGAGGGTAACGGTTTTCCCTTCCGCGCCTCGCGATCGATTTCGGCCCAGACCACGCGCGGTTGTAACGGCCTTGTCACGAGCAGGTGATCGATGCGCATGCCGATGTTCTTGTGAAAGTTCCCGGCCCGGTAGTCCCACCAGGTGTAGCGCCCTGGTTCCGGGTGATGCAATCGGTATGCATCGACGAATCTCGCCCTTGACAGTTGCGCCAACGCCTGCCGCTCGCGCTCCGAGACGTGCGTGCCCCCATGACAAGCAGCAGGGTCCCACACATCGATATCGGCGGGCGCGACGTTGAAATCACCGCCGATCACGGCTGATGCCTTCGGCGGAATGTTCTGATCGATCCAACGAGCCAGCCTGTCGAACCACGCGAGCTTTGCGTGGTAAAAGGGCGAGTCAATCTGCCGGCCGTTAGGCGCGTATATGCAGATGACGCGTAGGCCGTCGCATTCGGCACTGATCATCCTCGTCTCGGCCTGGGGTTCATCGTCACCGGTGTCAGAGGTCCTCGCCGGCCGTAACGGCTCTCCGAAATTCGTGACCACGCCACTGATGCCGCATCGGCTCGCAATCGCGACGCCGTTCCATCGACCCTCACCATGGTGCACCAGCTCGTATCCGGCCTGCTCGAATGTTGTGACAGGCGCGTCCGTGTCTGCCAGCTTTGTTTCCTGCATCAACAGCACGTCCGGCTTCGCCCGATCCAGCCACCACATGACCTTTTCTAGGCGAGCCTTCAGCGAGTTGACATTCCAGGTCGCAATCCGCATGTCTCAAGATTATCCCATCTGGGCTTAGCCTTGGGGAGAAAACGCAGGCATTTTTGCCATTCGGCTCAGTTCTCGCGGGAAGGACGACTCATAGTCTCACCACCACCAAGTCAGCAAGAACCCACCAATGATCCAGTCGTACAAGGCGCAGAAGAGGATGTACCGATGCGGCGTCTGGACGTATGGGCCATGACGATGATGAATCAGATCCCAGAACCCATGAGCCAGGTAGCCTCAGGCGATCAAGAGCAGTTGAACTGAAAACGGTGTCAGGAACAGTTTCGAGAAGTTAGGTTCACTCTTCGGCGAGGAATCAGGCGTCGGTGCGGGTGTAGGCGAGGGCAGAGCAGCGGATGCTGCCGACTCCGCCAGCGATCTTGCAGGCAGCCCACCTTTCGTATATACACAATAGGTGTTCGAATGGGATGAGAAGAGGGCGGCGACCAATGAGACCACACACGGTGTTTCTTTCGAGGAAGCCGCCAGTGCGTTTTTTGATTCTTCGGGGATTGATGGCGAGGATCTTGAGCATTCGATCGATGAGGAACGGCGATATCGGCTTGCGCGTTCTGCAGCAGGAAATCTCCTCGTGATCGTGTATACAGTAAGGAGCCATGGTCATGAAAAAAATGTCAGAATCATCAGCGCACGGCAAGCCAGCCGCAAGGAATGTGTGGCATGGAGGCCACAGCCAGAGTCTTTTCGATCTTTCGATAGGCCACCAGGCAATCACGATCCTGAATGCTTCCCACAACCGTCACATCGTCCCATGCCTCCGCATGGCCCACATAGCTGATCGTGACGTCGTAATGCGCGCTCTAGCAGGATGCGGAAAAAGTCCGCCAGCGGCGTTCTCGCATCACTCAGACGCTCAACGTACGGCAGAGAGTACGATTCGCCTCTTCGCTCTCGCTGCGGCCTTGCTGGACGGCCTTTTGCGCATCCTGCGGGCGATTCTGACACCGAGACGGCAGGTGAGCTGATCGCGGCGTATTACGCAACAATCGAGTTTTTGCGCATCCTGCTAGAGAAAAAGGAACGGCGACGAATGGTACTCACTCCAACCTCACCACAATGCCTTCGTCCGGGCCAAGCGAGAATCGGTCGGCGCTCCAGCAGCCTTCGCTTCTTTGCGGATCGGTAGAGAATACGAGCGTTCCGGTGCGCCCGTATATCGGAACCGTCGTCGGGAGCGTGAGGCTCTGCACCCGCGCGCTGAAGTTGATTGCGATCAGCATGGCTTCCGTTTGACCTTCGGCCTGGAACAGCCGCTGATAGAGCAGATAGTCATTCGGGCCAGCGTGAACCGGTTCGTATGTCCCTTCGGTGAGTGCCCGAGATCCTTTTTTCAACCGGATCAGCCGCTTGTAGAGCGACAGCATCGAACGGGCATCCTGTTGTTCGCACGCGACGTTCGTCTGCTGCCAACCCGGCGACAGGGGCAGCCAGGGCCTGCCGGTCGTAAATTCAGCCTGAGCGCGGTCATCCCAGGGCATCGGAGTCCTCGCCGGATCGCGGCCTGTCTTCCACGGCCAATAGCGAATCGTGTAGGGATCGCGCAGGTCCGATCGCCGGAGCTGTCCATCCCGCAGGCCCAATTCCTCCCCATAATAGAGAAAGGGTGTACCGCGAAGGGTGAAGAGCAGCAGGGCAACGGCCCTGGCGCGCCGGATGGGATCGCCCCCCTTGCCGTAGCGGTCGATATGCCGGGACTGATCATGGTTGCTGAAGACGATCGGAGGCCAACCGCCGCGAGGCACGGCCCGGTCGCTCTCCAGGATCAGTCGACCAAACACATCCGCTTGCCATGGCGACCGGAGCAAGCGGAAGTCGAACACTTCGTGCAGCTCGTCCGAGCCGGTTCCATAGAATGTCGCTGGCCCGCCGGGTGTGTCCGATGAGGCCTCGCCGACCAATACTATTTCGGATCGATCTTTGAGTGCTGCACGGAAGGACCGCAGAGCCTCATGGGCTTGGGGCTGGTCGCGGTCGTAGCGGTGCACCTGGCGATAATAGCTGCGCCAGGCCAGTCGGGGAGGATTGTTCGGCCAGTTGGTGTCTTTTCCGAGCCAGTTGATCGCGTCAAGCCGGAAGCCGTCCACGCCGCGCTCGAGCCAGAACCGAACCACATCGAAGAGCGCCTTCCGCACGGCGGGATTGGTCCAATTCAGGTCCGGCTGCTCCGGCAGAAACGAATGGAGGTAGTACTGACCTGTGTGCTGGTCGCGGGTCCAGGCTGATCCTCCAAAACGAGCGGCCCAATTGTTGGGGGGGCGATGCCCTGCCTTGCCGTCGGCCCAGTAGTACCAGTTGCGTTTCGAAGACGTGCGGGACGACCGCGATTCGATGAACCAGGGATGCTGGTCGGAGGTGTGATTCAGGACGAGGTCCATGACGACGCGAATGCCGCGGCGGTGGGCTTCGGCCGTGAGACGGTCAAAGTCCGCCAGCGTCCCGAAACGCGGATCGATGTTGCAGTAGTCCATGACGTCGTAGCCGAAGTCATGCATGGGCGAGGGGTAGACGGGGGACAGCCAGATCGCGTCAATGTCGAGTGAGTCGGGTGCCCCCTTGAGATAATCGAGGCGGCTGATGATGCCAGGGAGGTCGCCGATCCCGTCCCCGTTGGTATCTTGAAACGACCAGGGGTAGATCTGATAGACGACGGCCGATTGCCACCAAAATAGGTCTGGATGAATCAGGGGCATGGCTTACTCGACCCTACCTGAGGTCTACCCTTTCCGACAAGCGCCGGCTGAAATCTCTGCAAGAGGGGAGACAGGCGGTTAGCCTGCTTCTTGGAGAAATCCCGTGCCGTGAGCGCGGTAAGCTTTGCTTCACGGCCTAGGCCGTTGCAGCGATATGTGTTTGGGCGTAGGTGCCGGAATATTCTTTTGTGAAGAAAATAGCGGGTAATCTGATTGGGAAGGAGGGCAGACTCAACTCTGAGCGGTCATCCAGAACCAGCGCATGCCTCCCGGGCGATACTCAGAGAGAGCGGTTCGTCGATAGGCAACCGGCAGCCTCAAGGAGGCCGGCCAATCGCTCAATTGGCGTGGCCGGGCTGCAATGTCAGCGATCCTATGTGTGGCCGCGAAGCGTTGTCGGATGATTTCTGAAATGCCGGGGATGAGGAAGTCGTGCAGTTCGACCAGAATGTCGGCCTTGGCCAGCGCGGGGATGGAGAGGGGGTCGAGCAGCTCCTGCTCGCACCCTTCGACATCGCATACTACCAAAGTTTTTTCCGGGCTCCGCAGTTCTTCTTGCAACAGGGTTGGCGTGCAGAATTCTCGGATCGTGATGTGCGATGTCACTTCATTGAGCTGGGCCATGCGAGTCAAGATTGTCCGACTCGCAGGATCGGCCTCGAACGCCGTCAGTCGACTCTGCGGCAGATGGAGCGCCAGCCCGACTGCATAGTAACCTTCACCTGCGCCGATATTGACGATGTGCTGGTATGGGGCCTGCATTCGTAGCGCGTCTACCAGGGGATGGAGTTCCAGCTCATAGGTACCGAGCAGTTTCGGGCAGTAGGCGCTGCTCTGCACATGGACGGCGTGCGGGATGTATCGCATGCCCTTGAACGGTCCGCTGTGCACGCGTGAGTGTGTTTTCCACGTTAGTATGGAGCCGACCAATCGATACAAGGTCGAGTTCGTTTCGAGAAGACCTCCGCTCCTGTGCGCGTTCTCCAGCATCAGAAGCCAGCGCCTGGCGAAGTCCGGCAGAATGGCCTTGAGAAGTTTGCGTGGCAGGGCCACCATCCTCGACATGAACTGCCTCCGGTTCTTTTTGCGAGCTACATGAATCCGTGAACGTCGCGCCTGCCGTTGCTGTCCGCGCTTTGCTGCCACCTGCCTGCGCAGGTGTCGTTGAGACTCGGACACTCTAGGCGTTTTGGCGCTCGTGGTCAATTGGGCGACACGTGCCGACCGTCCCTCTTTTCTTCTACATTTCGGGGTGATCGCTCCAGTATGATTCCCGTTGGCGCACGCCTCTGCCGGCTCCACGTTGTTTCTCTTCCGGACTTAAAGGGAACTGGTTGTCAGTGGATATGGAATGGTGCCGGACATCTTGGCATTCTCATGCGACATCCTTTGGTGCGCGATAAAACCCGTTCCATGTTGCCTCCCATTCCGGCCGGCTGGAAACCGTTGCTCAAGGATGAGACGACCAGCAATTGCTATCGCATACTCGAAGCATTTCTTGAACAGGAAGCGGCAGATGGGCGGACGATCCTGCCGCCGCGGCAGGATATCTTCAGATCGTTGCGAATGACACCCTACGAGGCTGTCCGGGTCCTGCTGTTGGGCCAAGATCCCTATCACACGCCTGGCATGGCCCATGGTCTGTGTTTTTCCGTGCGGCCTCACATCCGATCGTTGCCCCCGTCCCTGAAAAACATATACAAGGAACTCCGTGACGATGTGGGATGCCGCATCCCGAACAACGGTTGTCTGGAACCCTGGGCCAGGCAGGGGGTGCTCATGCTCAACACAGTCTTGACGGTCCGCGCGCATGCGGCCAATTCACATCGGGGGCGCGGGTGGGAAACAATGACCGATCGTATCATCGAGCTGGTCGATGCCAAGCCGACTCGCGTGGTGTTTGTCCTGTGGGGCGGTGAAGCAAAGAAGAAACGGAGGCTGGTCACCAAGGCGCATCATGTGGTGATCACCTGTGCGCATCCGTCGCCATTGTCGGCAAGGAAGTTTTTTGGCTGCCGCTGCTTCTCACGCACCAATCGAGCCCTTACCGAGGCTGCCGTCGCTCCGATCGATTGGCAGATCCCGGATCTGTGAACTGAGGTATTGCGGGTCAGGGTAGGAGGGTGGGATTCTCGGGCTGGGAGGTTGATCCCTGATAATAATTATTGCCGCATGGAATCATACTCTTACGGATGAGATGGATCTCCGGCACATTGACAGCATGCTCTGCGCTCTGTAGGGTAGAGACATGACGTACTAAGCCACGCCGGCTTTCCCCTTTCGCGCGCATTGTCCATCCTCTCCTGCGCGTGCGAGTCCCAAGTCTTCGCCGCTTCGACGCCACAAAACGACCGATCAGCGACGGCAGTCCTACAGTGACCGGTCAATCGATTTCCTCCAGACAGAGCCTTGTGCTCATGTAAGGTTCACAGGCCGCACGGCAAGGAGGCACAACAGGGATCAGCAGTTTTCGTTCCTCTGTTCGTCCCTCTGGTTGATGGCCTTTGCGTGGGGGCTATCATCTGGGTATCCGAAATCACACAATCACCTCAAGGGTCGGTCGGGCAAATGGGCTGATGAGAGAGAGGATATGATGACGACGCAATCGGTTCTGTTCTGGGCCTCACACAATCTCTTCACCGCCGCCGCGATCTGCTTCGGTGGAGCGACGCTTGTGATCATGCTGTATACCTATATCCATGACCATGTGTTGCCGGCGAAGAGCCGTTAGCCTGCTGCATCTTGTGCCATGGTCGCTCATGATGGAGGTACGGTTCATGCGCACTTATCGAATGATCGGCATAACTGGTTTCAGTCTCTTGCTTGCGGTGGGGGGATGGACCCTGCCGCCTCTGGCCGTCCATGCAGCGGACCAGAAACCTGCAGCGGTCGCGGTGCCGGCTCCGTCCGCTGCCGTCGCATCCGGCGCGGTTGAGGATACCCTGTCGATCTGTCTGGCGAGAATTCCACAGGGTGCGACTCCCGGACAACGGTTGATTGCCGAACAGAGCTGTCGGCGTGACGAGTCCGGCCGGGCCTCCATGCGGGCCGTTCCCGGACGATAGCCGGTCGGCAGTCGAATGAAGGTGGCGCGCGGTCTCCTTTCCTGAATCAAGCCGTTGAATCTATGAGCCAAGGTGCGGGGCAAGGCGGGAGGACCTCACAATGCGAATGGAACATCGTGTTCGATCACGACAGATAAGCAGGTTCGGCGCGGCCGAGGAAGGGATGGTCAAAAGCGCCGGTGAGGCCCCATCGCGAGCCGGCCACGAACAGTTCACGGACATCAATACCGCCCCGGTCCCCCGGCTGAAATCACTGAGCGGCATCGGCGAGCACTATGCGAACAAGATCGTGGAGGGACGGCCCTATCGAAACAGGGAAGAATTGCTGACGAGACAGATTCTGCCGCAGTACATCTACGGCAGGATCATGGATCGGCTTGTGGCTGGTCAGTCATGAGGAAGGCGGGGCGGCGGGCGGCCTTGGTTGCGGCCATCTTTCTCATCAGCCTCCTGCCGGCCGCTGCAGCCTGGCCTGAGCAGGGACCGACCGGGGCCGTGAAGGCGACGGTCGGCGAATTACTTTCCATTCTCAAGGCATTCAAAGATCCCAGTCGTGCCGAGACGCGGCGTTGGGAGATCGAGCAGGTCATCCGACATCGTGTGCATTATGAAGAGATGGCCAAGCGGTCGCTCGGTGTTTCCTGGGCTCAATTGAACGACTCAGCGCGTCAGGAGTATGTCGGGCTTTTCGTGCAACTGCTTCGCGATGCCCTGGCCAACCGGATGGTCGAGTATTCCGGAGAACATATCATCTTCCTCTCGGAGCAACGTGAGGGAGGTTTCGCAGAGGTCAAGACGAGGTTGGTCGGAGACAAGGTCGATACCTTGATCGATTTCCGGCTGGTGAGTCAGGACGGAAGTTGGCTGGTGTACGACGCGGTGATGGATGGGGCCGGTCTTGTCGGAAACTACCATGCCCAGTTCACGAGGATCATCCGCGAAGCCTCCTGCGCGCGATTGATGGAGAGGATCAAAGAAAAGACGCTGATCGTGAAGTTATTTGAGAAGAGTGGTTCCTGAGATGAAGGGTGCGACGGCAAGACCGCGAATGGACGTGATGCGCGGGGCTCCTGGGAGGCACGTCCAGGTCACGGTTGGTTATGGCTTATGGAGACAGATCAATGAGATGTCCGCGCTGTTACGGTCCGATGACGATGATCAAGATGAAGGACATCGTGAGCGGAACGATCGCATATGGGTGGGGCTGTCGGCAATGTGGCGCGGTCATCGATTCTCTGATCGATGTTCATCGTCAATGGCATTTGGAGCCGCGGGCGACTTGGGCCCATTTGGCCGTCGCAGCCTGCTAGGTGGGGTGCGGCCGCCTGTCTTTCGACTCTGGGAGAATCGGCCGGGAGGTGCTGGAGGGGGAGCTCAATGCGATCCGGCCGAACGAGGGGTGCAGGCCGGTGGAACGGCGGATCGAGTCGGTGGTCATCACGCCGGCCATGTTACGAGGCGGTCATGAACGACCTATGCAACACAGCTCTGAGGCGAATTCCGACGGTCCTGCTGCTTGGGCTTGTGATCGGACTGGGTAGTCCAGCGTCCGGATGGGCTCAGCTTGTGGGGAAGGGGCAGTACGTCGAGGTGGCCAAGGGCACCAAGCTCTGTTCGAACACCACGCTGGAACAGTCCAAAGGGGCTCTCGATCCCGGCAAGGTCTTTTGGAGAGTCAGCAGCCACGTGCGGGCGAACGGCACCCAGACCGTTGCGGCATTCGTCCTTGAAACCATCTACGACCGCAAGAGCGGCGATACCAAGATTCGGGAGACCAGATACGACGAGGAGTACGCCACGTTTTTCAAGCGAGACCCCGAACGCAAGGGAATGTGGCTCATGATCAGCCCGGAGGACGGAAAAGTGGAAGCGATCGTGGAGATTTGTCCGAAGAAAAAATAGAACCGTGCGGGTGTGCCATTGCCGGCAGCCGCCGGCCGTCGGCGGATCTCGACGAGGGGAATTCATTGTCAGACACAAAGAAAGCGAAGGGGTCCGCCATGCTGAACGCTGCCCTGACAAGTCTTGCGCTTGGTCTGGTGGTCTGGGGCCTCAATTGGACCGAGCTGATCGAGATGCCGATGCAGTTTTATTGGCTCTTTACGGGCGGCGGGATGTTGTTGATGCTGATTCATGTGACGACCAGGCGGCCGACCCGCGTATGGTGAGCCTGTCGGTCTGGTGCCGTGGCGGGTGGATAGGGAGCCGTGCTTCGAGAGGTGGCTCATGGGGAATGGGAGACCAAGAGATAGGATGATGTCTATGCCGGAACCACGCAAAGGTAACACATCTGGTCATGTGCGCAAGGCTACCGGCTTGCGGGGGACGAATACCGTCGACGGCCTGACCTGCAGTGAGGGGCAGGTGGAAGATCTTCTCTCGGAAGGGGAGTCCACCGAAGCGGAGCGGACGGTGTCGGTAAGGTCCTCCAAGCAGGCGGCGCGGAAGGTCCCTGCCCGTTCATAACTTCATGTATCGTCGGTCAGATCATTGAACGAGCTGGGTCTCAATAGCGCTTGACTATGGGACCCATAGAGCTTAGCGTGGACAGAGGGCGTTTCTTGCTCCGCTGACGGTCCTGTCCCCTCGCGCTTCCTGATTCCTTCCCGCGCGACTGATTGTCCGGCTTCTGTTGCGTCCTACGCCGGATTGCCCTGTGCAGACCGATGACGGCCTCTCTGTGAACGGAGCGATTGTGGCTTACGGAAGGGGAAAGCCGTCCCTAACAGCAATGTCATTGAAACAGTGGATTCGTTCTATACAACAGGAGAAGGGAGCAGCCTCATGATTACCATCACCGCGACGGCTGAAGAGAAGATTCGGGAGTTGATGCGGGAAGAAAAGGATACGCTCGGCTTGCGCGTGTATGTGAAGGGCGGCGGCTGCCATGGTTATCAGTACGGCATGGCCTTCGAGTCCAAGATGAGCGACGACGATACGGTGATTGAACAGGGTGAAGTGAAGGTGATCATGGATTCGCAAAGCGCCCCGCTGCTGAACGGCTGCGAAGTCGATTACGTGGACAGCGTGCAGGGATCCGGCTTCGCGATCAAGAACCCGCAAGCGAAGACGACCTGTGGGTGCGGCAGTTCATTCAGCGCCTAACGCCATCGCGTGGTGGCCTCGGTTCCTCTTCGCATGCCGACCGGCAAGAGGAGGTCCGAGCCGCCGAGAGGAGAGATCGACATGAGTAAAGAGCGCATCACCATTTCGCCCGATTTGTATGACATCATGCCGTCGGACTACCAGGATCTCGTCCGCAACGCCACCTACGGCAAAGAAGACCGAGGTTGGAAAGATATCGGGACCTCGAAGGAACTCATCGAACAGCACTCGCTCTGTGCCGGGTGCCCAGAGTCCATGGCGTTTCGCTATATTTTGGCCTCGCTTCCCAATCCGGAAGACACGGTCATGGTCGGCTCGACCGGATGTACGAGTCTCGTGTTCCCGATGGTGGCCGTGCACAACATTCACTCGCTGTTCGGTAATCAAAACGCGATTGCTTCCGGATTGAAGCGAGCCCTCACTGTGCGATTCCCTGACCGAGTCAAGGACGTGGTGGTCTTAGCGGGCGACGGCGCGACGGTTGATATCGGCTTGGATATGACGCTCCAGGCGTGGTTCCGGCAGGAAAAATTCACCACCATCTGCTTCGACAACGAACTCTATGCCAACACCGGCGGACAGGAGAGCGGCCTCATGCAGAAGGGTTTCGTGGCCAAAATGGCCCCAGTCGGTAAGCTCTTCGAGAAGGTGCGTCTCCCGGAGATCGCACGGGAGTCCGGCTGCCATTACGTTGTGAACTGCACGGTCAGCAAGCCGTCGCTGGTCGAGAAGGTCGTCCGCAACGCGGTCCTGATCGCGCGGGAAATCGGACCGACCTATCTCCAGCTCTATACGCCCTGCATCCTGGAGATCGGCAAGAACAGCATGGAAGGTTTGCAGGAAATGCGGGATTCCGAGAAACCGTCCGAGCGGTTCGCCTACAAGGAATACATCAGCGAGCCGGCCAAGCAGCTTCTGGCCGAAGTCGCCGCCAAGGCCAGGGAAAAGAAAGCCGCCGCAAAGCAATTGGTTTCGTGAGGGGCATCACTATCACCACCGCACCTGCGGCTACGACAGAGAGCGAGGTTCCAGATGAGTCTTGATTATGTGAAATTCACACCGGGATTTGAACAGTTCATGCCGAAAGAATATCGGGATATGGTCGAGCACGGCCCGTTCGGGAAGAAAACGACGGTCTCGCAGATGGGCAGCTTCAAGGAAATCCTTGAGGAGCACCCCATGTGCGCCGGCTGCGCCATGACTCTGTTCATCCGATTGGCGATCATCGCGTTCCCGAATCCCGAGGACACCATCACGGTCGGGACAGCGGGCTGCGGCAGGTTGGCGATTTCGCAAGCGGCGATTCCGTTCGTGTATGGGAATTATGGCGATCAGAACGGCGTTGCCAGCGGCTTATCGCGGGGTTTGCGGCTCCGGTTCGGCGACAAGCCCAAAGATGTGGTGGTGATTGCAGGTGATGGCGGCACGGCCGACATCGGATTCCAGCAGGTCCTCCATTCCTGGTTCCGGAAGGAGCGGTTCACGACCATCATGTTGGACAACGAGGTCTACGGCAACACCGGCGGACAGGAAAGCGGGATGACGACGCGAGGTGCGGTGTTGAAGATGGCTCCGCTGGGAAAGAAATTCGAGAAGATGGATATGGTTACGATGGCCAAGGTTGCCGGCTGTTCCTATATCGCCACGGTCGTGCCGAACAACCCGCGACGGGTGGAAAGCGTCATCAAGAAGGCGGTGCTGATCGCCCGAGACATAGGCCCTACCTATGTTCAAGCCTATACCTCGTGCAACATCGAATATGCGATCCCGACCGACAAGGTGATGGAAGACGCCAAGACCGTGGAGGACGATCGTTATAAATTCACCGAGTATGTCAGCGACGAGGCGAAAGAGTACCTCGCAGAGCGGTACGGTTACAGGGAGTTCATGCCGAAGGCGCCGGCCGCAATCACGAAGGCATGAACGCAGAAGAGGATTGAACGGCGCGCCGAAAGAGAAATCGACGTGCGGCTCCTGCAGAATCTTGCCGGAGCAAAATAAATAAGTCCGAGAGTCTTCACAATCTTGCGCCGGTTTTATCGGCATCTACAAAGGAGTCCAGGATGACACAAGAACAGTTCCAACAGTTTTGGGCGCAGCTTCAGGCTCCCCTGAAGGCAAAATGGGAGAAAATCACCGATGCCGATGTGGGAGAGATCCAAGGCAATCTGACGACCTTCACCGACATTCTCCAGAAACGTTATGGGGAATTGCACAAGGATGAAGTCAGTGTCTGGGCCGACCGCCGGCATGCCCATTGGAGCGGAAACTATATCGGGTACAAAGACCCTCAGCCGGCGTCCTGACCAGGCTCCGTCCCGAACGTTGATCCTCACAACCACGGAGCCGATCGCCCACGCCTTCTGAGAGCGACAGAAAGAGAGCACGTATCATGCGAAAGATCGTCATCAACACAAGTTATGATCGGTTCTGCCTGAGCCACAAGGCCTTCCTGCGTCTACGAGAGTTGGGACAACCGGAAGCGCTCCAGGAGACAGACATGGGGGCCTACTGGCCCTCCGCGTCGGGCGCCAGGGAACCGAGACTCAATCAATGCGGGGCGCTGATTCCCCGTGACGACAAAAGGCTGGTGCAGGTAGTGGAAGAGTTGCGTGCGGAGGCCAATGGGCATTGTGCAGAACTCAAGGTGGTCGCGATTCCGGATGACGTGCCATGGGTCATCGCCAAAACGGATGGCAGCGAACATGTGAGCGAACAACACCGCACCTGGAGCTGACTCGATGCGACGGAATGAGACGGTCCCTACGATGACAGGTTTGGACGGAAGCCACGCACCGGAGACGGTTGACCGGCGCAGAATTTCTTCCCGCCGGCGACTCTCGAAGCCCAAGTTGAGCGATCTGACGTGTCATGAAGGGGAGGTTGAAGACCTCCTCTCGGAAGGAGAATCCACCTCGACGTAACCTGCCTGTCTGCCGACCAACGAGCAGGGTCTCTCTTCCTCACGATGGCGACCCTGCTCGACTTGTCTATTCTCCCCTCTGGTTCTCGACACCACCTTCCATGCGGTACCGGCCGGACCTGTTCCACCTGGTGGAGCCCGTCGTTCGTTGGGGCTCACGATCGAGTCAGTAGGTCCAGGTCAGGAGGGTCGTGAACACGTTTTTGCTGTAAGCATAGACGGGGATATTGGAACTGTTCAGGACTGCTTGATATTGCAGCGCCAGGGTCAGATTGCGGGGCAAGGCCTTCGCGACTTGAAGGAAGATATCTTGCTCGGTATCCCGGCGTGGAGACAATTGTCCGGCGTCGTCCGTGAAAATGACCTGATCATTGTTATAGGCCCGCCAATGGACTTCGTAGTCAAGCCGCATGCTGAGGCCATACCAGGGGAGTGTGGCCTGTCCACCGAGCTGGAGTCGATTGCCTGAGTAGGCGAAGCTGGATCCGCCGGCCGCCTCCGTATCGTGTTGGTAGCCGATCCGGACGATATATTTGTCTTGCCGGAACCGGAAGGCATGGAGCAATCCGAGCATGTTGTTGAAGGCATCCCGCGACTCAGGCGCGAACCGGACGTCGTTGTTGCCCGGTTCCGAGAAAAACTCCTTGCGTTGATAACGATAGAGCAGGGTCGTCAGGTTGTCCATGCGGCCGAGGATCGGAAGCGTGACGGCGGGTGGAACGAACGTGGCGGGGAGGGTGACGGTGTGGCGTGAGAAAAATCCGTCCAAGTTGAGAAACATATAATCGTAGCTATACTGGCCCCCGATCTCGTAGGGCACCGTTCCGATGGTCCCTCGATAGACTCCCGACAAGGCGCCCAAATGGTCTTGAATGTTAAAGTTGCCCACGCCGCTGTTGGTATTCACGGTCTGGTAGTAGGAATAGGTGACGGTCGATTCGATCGGACCGTTGCGATACCAGGCGTAGTCCCCCCGGGCCGACGTCACGAATCCAGGAGATTGAGTGTTGCGTGAGCGGAGCGCTTCCGCCACCGGGTCGTTGCTCTTCCGCGGGTTGACGGCGACGTTGTCGTCGTAATAGCCCCCGACGGCCAGTTGCAGGCGGAGCCGTTGAGTGTCCGTGACCCGCCTCGTCGCCGTGAGGGCTTCCTGAATGCGGACGGATGCGCCTGTGATGGGCGAATTGGGCTGCACTCGTTGCGCCGAGGCCAATTCGGCCTGCGCCTGGTCCGAGAGGCCGAGGACACCCAATGCGAGCCCTCGATAAAAGAGGGCGAGTTGCCGGAGATCCGGATCGGATGAGCGGTTGACGCTTAATGCAGCAGCCGCGCCGTCATAGTCCTTCTGCCGGTAACGAAGGAACCCTACGTAGAAGCCAAGGTTCTCACGGTCCGGTTCTCGGCGAAACACCTCTTCCAGAAGGGGCGCGGCCTTGTCATAGTTCCTCACGGCAAAGTGGGCGGTGCCCAATTGATAGGCGGCTTCCAGATCGGCCGGGCGAAGGGTGCGGAGGGCGGTGAGCGGGGTGATCGCCTGCTCCACCTGTCCTCGTGCCAAGTGACAGAGGGCCAGATAGTAGAAGGCCCGCGCGTTGCGCGGATCGAGCGCGACGGCCTTTGAGAAGAGTGAGACGGCTTCGTCATACCGTTTGGCATCGTAGGCCAAGATCCCTTCGGCGACCAGCACTTCCGCGTCGGCCTCTTGAGCCTGGGCGGAGCAAGGCAGCAGAGCCATTGCGACAACAGTGAGGATGGTCACGGTGAGGACAAGGCAGGACGAATGCCGTAGACAGTTCGATCTCCTGTCCTGATGCCGTGTGTTTCGCTTCATCGAGTCGGGGCTCCATTCCGGTTGTCGTTCAAAATCCGTCCTGCCTGCTTGACCTGCGTGCATTCGGCCACCTACTATACGACAACTTTTGTCGGTTTTCCGAGTCCAAATGGCTGCAAAACGGCTCCTGGCAATACTTTGCACGCTACATGATCAAGTTGGAAGTGCCCGTTTTTGAACAGTCCCATGACAAGGGGTGATGGCCTATGAGAACCCTCGACCTCCGTTCACAGGTGCTCACGTACGGCTGTGCGCTTCTGGTTGGTGCGGCAACAGTGGCATGGGCGGAAGAAGTGCCGCGACCTCTGTCCGGCGACGGACAGGCAGTCGGGGTGGTGACCGGGATCGTTGGAACCCCCGTGAAGATGGTGACCGCTGCTCCCGTTGTTTCTCGAACCTTGAAGGTCGGTGATGTCGTGGCCTCAGGGGATGAACTGCGGGTCGGGACAGGCGAGAAGTTGGACCTGTTGTGGGACCATCGCGCGGTGCTGACTCTGCACGAAGACGCACGATTGGACATTCATGAACTCCACCATGGCCAAACTGAAGTTCGGCTTCATCATGGAATGGTGCGGATCGCCTTGTCCTACAACGCCGGGCGCATGACCGATACCCTGACGCTCCGGACGCCGCTTGCGCGAGTGGTGAGCCGGGGCGGTATCCTGGAGGCCACGGTGCTTGGAGGGGAGCGGCGGTCGCTCTTTGCGCGACTGATCAATGCGCCGCCGGTGGAAACGCTGCGGATGTTCGAGGGGCAAGCGCGGGTCGAGCCATTGACCGGGGAGGGCCAGCCGTTTTCACTCAAGACAGGATCGGAGGTTTCCTTAAAAACCGGCACGACCCATGCTGTCTCTGAGATACAGCCGGACCAGCGGGCCTCGCAGCCCCTTGCCGTCAGGGAGGAACATCGCGGCTTTCCGAGTCCGGTCATACGGCAGATCGTCAACGCCCAGGTGGGTGCTGCGCTTGAGGCTGAGAAGGGTCTGCAAGAAGCTCCTTCCGCGGGAGGCGAGAAGGAACTTCCCGGTGCGACCGTCAAGGGCG
This sequence comes from Nitrospira sp., assembly GCA_030123565.1. Classification (NCBI taxonomy): domain Bacteria; kingdom Pseudomonadati; phylum Nitrospirota; class Nitrospiria; order Nitrospirales; family Nitrospiraceae; genus Nitrospira; species Nitrospira sp. The sequence goes on from CP126122.1 coordinate 774,402, forward strand.
CCATCCTGCCGACCAGCACCGGCCTTCCGTTGATCCCAGGCCTCCAAGCGTCAGGAACAGGAAGTTCGACAAGTGCGCTGTCAGGCTTGTCTCCTCAGGTGGTCCCTCCCATTCAAGGAGCAGGTGCCGGGAGTTTAGGGCCGGCTCAGTCCGGAGGTTTGAACAGCAGCGGGCTCCTCCAGCAAATTCTCAACGACGTCGGAAAGATCGGCAAGGGTCATGGGAAAAAGTGAACGGGATAGGAACAATGTGAGGTGTGATCTGCCGTCAAAACGAACGGCAGGCCTGTGAGCGGATTCTCATGACGGCTTCCTGCTGAAAATCGTGCTTGTACTTGGCCATGATGCGTTGGACGGCGGTTTCCTTTGCCCTGCTTCCCTCGTGAGTCAGTTGCAGAATGTGCGAAGTCTCCTGTTCGATCGTCCCGCCGGCCATCCGCCATTGGCCGGAGGCCGACCAGGAGGTGAAGCCTTCAGGAAAGGCCGGTGTGACGGTGTCATTGACGAAGGCAGCCCATTCCTCCTGACTGACGACGCCGCCCGGCTTGGCCGTGCCGAAATAGAGCGATTCCGTCACGATGGGCTGCTCGTTCGGCAAGCAGGCGAGCGGTTGAAGGGAGGTGCAGCCTGCGGTGACCATCAGCATGAACAAGGTGGGGAGGATCGATTTCAGCGACGGCATCCTGCTATTTCTAGTCCTTGGTCGAGGTCTGAGGAGGCTCTTTCGGCTGGGTTTTTTCTTTGTCGCTGCCCGTCACCTTTTTGAACGTGTCGCCGATCGCCGGGCCGATCTTCGGGATTTCGTCGCCGATGTTTTTCGCGGCGCTTTTGAGGCCTCGCCCGATATCCTCGAAGGTCAGGCCCTGGTTTGATCCGACCTTGCCGCTGCTATCTGTGGATTCCGATGCCGCCTCCGATGTCGAGGCGAGTGCTGCCAGGACAAGGAAGAGTGATGGGAGAACTACTCGTGGTCGCATCGAGGACCTCACTTTCTATCGGGATGCTGAAAAAGTCCGCCAGCGGCGTTCATGCAGAGTTTTTCCGCAGCCATGGTCATAGTATAGGAGATTTTTCACATTCGGCAAACAGCGTCATGCGCACCGCAACGATCAAGGATTGTGTCGACCGGCGAGTAGCTCCTCTCTGGAATCGGCAGACCTGTTGACCCGCAGGGACTCCATGCGGTACAGTGATTCATATTGCAGCATTGTATCGGTCCACCGATGCTGTCTCTCTTCAACGTGGACCGCGCGATCGCATCGCGACCAGGTCCAGTTTGGAGCTGACTCCTTCCGGATTCACCCTCCCCTCGGTTCTCTGATCCCGTCTTAATGCGATCACAACGAAAGGACAGCTCCGTGCAGACGACTCCGTTGACGAGTTTTGACACTCTTGGTGTATCTCCCACCCTCTTGCGAAATCTGGCCAAGGCTGGTTTTGCGGAACCGACGGCCATTCAAGCGCAAGCCATTCCCCATGCGCTCGCAGGCCGAGATGTATTGGGCTGCGCCCAGACTGGAACCGGGAAGACCGCGGCTTTTGTGATTCCCATGTTGGAACGGCTGAGTGGGGCACCGAAAGGCCAGCCGCGCGCACTCATCCTGGCGCCGACCCGCGAGCTAGCCATTCAAATTCAAGCCACGATCGACACCTTAGGCCGCGATCTGCAATTGTTTGCGACCACGGTCGTGGGTGGAGCCGACATGCAGGCTCAGGTCAGGGGCTTGCGGCAGCGTCCTGACATCATCGTCGCAACGCCGGGACGGTTGCTCGATCATATGTGGAACGGGACGATCAGCCTGCTGGCGATGTCCATCCTGGTCCTCGACGAGGCCGACCGGATGTTGGATATGGGGTTTGCCCCGCAAATCAACCAGATTCTCGATGCCATGCCGGAAGAGCGCCAGACCCTGTTGTTTTCCGCCACGATGCCCACCGATCTTGCCCGTTTGGCGCAGGCCAGTGTAAAAGATCCGGTGCGGGTCATGGTTACCAAATCGGCGACGACCGCCGATGGTGTGTCGCAAGCCGTACACCACACGACGCATGACCATAAGAACTCGCTGTTGATGTCGCTCCTTCAGTCCGAGTCCGATACCGTGCTGGTCTTTGCCAGGACGAAACATCGAGCGGATCGATTGGGCCGTATGATCGATACGGCCGGCCATCGGGTGGCGGTGCTGCACGGAGGACGGACGTTGCCGCAACGTCGCGCGGCCTTGGAAGGATTTCGACGGGGGACCTTTCGGGTGTTGGTTGCGACCGATATCGCGGCACGGGGGATCGATGTGGCGAACATCGCCCACGTGATCAATTACGACGTGCCGAATTGTCCGGAGGATTATGTCCATCGGATCGGCCGGACGGCCCGCATGCGAGCGACCGGCCGCGCCACGACGTTTGTGACCGCCGAAGATCACGACCAATTGCGGGCAATCGAACGATTGCTGGGGCAGGCGGTGCCGCGCGCGGAGAGCGGCTCGGCTTCGATGGGTGTCACGCCCAGATCCGAGGGCCATACACCGCGTCAGGAACCGGTGCGGCGACGCCGGCGAGGTGGAGCGTCGCAGGGGTGGAGCCAGAGCGGCGATGGGGGCTCTCGGGAATCGAACGGAGGAATCAAGAACGGCAGTGATCCAGGGCCGGTGTCGTAAGTGAACCGGTCATATGTGGCAAGGGAGGAATGATGGTGAGTGATCAGAAGCAGGACGCGCCTCGGGCAGCGAGTCAATGGGTGAGAATTCCGGATGGGACGATGGTGCAACACCGTCTGGACGGGCAAAAGGGGCATATCGACGGATTGACTGAAATCGTCACCGGTCCGACCAGGAACCCCGACGGACGGACACAATATCGGATCAACGTCGGCAAGGGAGACCGGGTACTCATTGCGGAAGAAGATCTCTTGATTTTGACGGATGCCGAGGGGCTGGTGAGGATGGCGAAGGAAAAGGGAGAATACCGATCACTGGTCAGCAAGCAATTGCGCGGGGTCTTTGCGGAAGACCGCTTCGTCAAGCCCTCCTGAGTCGGTTCAGCCATGCGAGGAGTGCCCAGGAACCTCCGTTCAATACAGGGGTTCCTGGGGCCCCCATCGCAATCCTTCAAGGTCGGGATCTTCTCCCTCCGCTGTCGTGGGCCTGGTGGTCTTCTCGGCCTTGCGCTGTACGCGGCGGGCTTCCTTCTCCCGTTGCTTTACCTGTTTGGCTTTTTCTCGATCGCGTTTGGCGATAGTGGTCTTGCCTGCTCGTGCGATGGTTTCCTCCTTCTATTCGCTCCCTCTGGAGACTGTCGAATAGATCAACCCTGTTATGTTCCGGACGGTCGACGGGCCGTACGCGTCGCCTTGGTTCGCCCATGGGGGCGAGCCTGAGTCTGCTCTGAGCGGGCGCGGGTTTCCGCCCCAAATCCAAAACTGGCCAAGGCAGTCACTTCCCGCCGGATCTGGTCCATCGAGGTCTCCTGCGATTCCACAGAAGGGTCGACGAGTCCGAGTTGCGTCCAGCGGATCCTCAGTTTCGGGACGGTCCGCTTTTTTTTGTGTGCAGCCTTGTTTCCCCGCCAGACGGACGTGATCTTCATCGTACTCTCCTTTTCGCCGAACGACAGGATGGCGATGTCCAGGCCATCAAACTGGGTGCGGAGGGGGCATGGAGAACATCCCGCCTCCTGCGTTGCCCATTCCCTTGTCAGGAGAAAGGGCAAAATGGGCCGTAGGAGCAGCGTGAACCGGGAAAGCGATCGCGCAGCATGGTCGCGGAAACGCGAAGCGTGGGATCTCACTGGGGCTCGTACGGTATGGCAACTTATCACGATTTCAGTCTCACGGTCAAATGAACCGGCCGTGCCAGGACCGGAGTCTGCGCCAGAGTGCCTGCCCTTGCCCGTGGCTGGAGGAAGGATTGCAACAGGCGGTGCTCGATCCTGTCATTCCACAGGGTTAGGACAGGGACGTGGGTTCGGGTGATTTGATGGAGGGGCGTTTGATGCCGAGTTTTCTCAAGCGACTGCGAAGGGTTTCGGGGTTCAACCCCAGGAGCTGGGCCGCGCCCTGGTCGCCGTAAATGCGCCACTTCGTCCGGTCGAGTACGTCCATAATGTGTTGCCGTTCCAGGTCACTTAGGTTCACCGGCTGTTCCGGGGGCTGGTGAGGGCCGACCTTTACGGCGGGAAGCAACATCTCGTCCACCGTGACCTGGGATGAGCCGGAGAGGATCACGGCGCGTTCGATCACATTCTGCAGTTCCCGCACGTTGCCGGGCCAGTTGTAGGCGAGGAGCCGCGCCAGTGATTGCGGATCGAAGGTGAGGTGCGGTCGCTTGAGTTTGGTCCCGATCTGAGCCAGGAAATGCTGCGCGAGCAGATGGATGTCCTCGCGCCGTTCTCGCAGCGGGGGCACCGAGATGGGAAAGATATGGAGGCGGTAATAGAGGTCTGCGCGGAAAGTTCCCTGCTGAATCGCGCTGGACAGGTCGGCATTGGTGGCGGCGATCAGGCGAACGTCCACCGAAACCGGCTGGGTCCCGCCGATCCTGTCCACCATCCCGTCTTGGAGAACCCGCAGCAGTTTGGCTTGGGTCTCCAACGGCATTTCGCCGATCTCATCCAGAAATAACGTGCCGGTATGGGCCAGTTCGAAGCGCCCGGCTCGGCGCAGTTGCGCGCCGGTGAAGGCGCCTCGTTCATGACCGAATAGTTCGCTCTCGATGAGCCCCGAGGGCAGGGCCGCACAGTTGACGCGGATAAACGGTTTGTGGCTGCGGGCGCTCAAGTCGTGCAGGGCCTGGGCCAGCACCTCCTTGCCGGTCCCGGTTTCACCGAGCAGGAGGACGGTGGTGTCGGTCGGCGCGACGGCCTTGACGAGATCAACCACCTTGGTGAAGGAAGGCGACGTGCCGACGACCAGGCGCAAATTGCGGCTTGCCTTGACCTCTTCCGCGAGGTACTCGTTCTCCCGCCGGAGCCGTTCGCTCAGCTGCTTGATCTGTTGGTAAGCCAGCACGTGGTCGATGGCATAGGCGATTTGGGTCGCGACCTGCTGAAGGAACTTGCAATCGTCCGGATCCGGCTCGCCCGGCTGCACGCTGCCGATGTTCAACGTGCCGAGGCAATGTTCCCGGACGAGGAGGGGCAAGTTGATCATCCGTCCCAAGCCCTCTTGGACATAGTAGCGGTCTTCCAGAAACACCTGCTCCTTCTGAAGATCTCCCCGCACATGCAGGCGCCGGTGGTCGTAAACCCACCCGACCGCGCTGCCTTCGCGGGGGATGACACTGTCGTGCGCCAGGGCCGGTGTCGCCATGTTGGTGATGACGGCATAAAATCGAAAGGAATCGGTGCTGGGTTCGTACAGCGTGATGCCGGCGCGATCCCAGGGGATCACCTTCTGGATTTGATCGGCGATGACCCGCCAGAGGCTTTCGATGTCCCGTTGCGAGTTCAGGGCATTGGTGACTTCGAGGAGCGTTTCGAAATTCAGGGTGGCGCGTTGCATGGCTGCTCAGAAATTCATCCAGAGTTGTACGACACCCCAGTCCTGATCGGCCGACGTGCCGAGCTGCTGCTTGATATAGGGACCGGAGAAGAAGTGGCCGTAGATGACCGCCAGCGAGACTTTACCGTCCGCGAACATGTGGCTCCATGCGATGTCGAGTTCGTCGCCGACGTAGGTCGTCTGGTTGTCGGAACGAGAAAAGATCAGCGGCCCCTGCGAGCCACGGTACCAGTTGTCACGGGCACTTGCCAAGTACTTGCGCAGGGCCGAGATCTCGATGTGATCCCGGGCGGTCGGGCGAGCCTGCAGATTGATCTGCAGCTGCACGCTGTTGCGCCAGGCTCCGTTGAGCATGTAGCCGACATGGAGAAAATTGGTCGGGAAAAAATTTTCGAAGGTATTGGCATTGCCGCCGCAACTACGGGCCGGGGTTCCGCCCGGCGTGATGCAATTGCTGTCGCCGTCCCCCGAGGCGTAATCGAATCCGACGGCCAGTCTGGGTTTCCAGCGATGGTCGTACCAGGTATGGCCGAGCCAGGTGCCGGAGGCCCAGGCGTTGATGGTAAGGTTGTGCTGGTTGTCGAATCCGAGGCCGTCTGCGCTGCGCCCGAATTGATAGGCCGTTTCCTGTACGAAGTCCCAATTGTTCTTTCTGAGCTCCACACGGAGCCCGACCATATGCCGTAACTGAGAGGCGGATTTGGGCTTGTAGAGTCCGGGGTTGGCCCCCTCCGGCAGGCGGTTGGAATACAAGACGTAATAGGGTTCGGCGATCATCCAGGGCAGGTTTCGGATCTGGTTGTACAGGATGACCATATCCACGTCGCCGCCGGCGTCGGCTGCATGCTGCGCAAGGGCCGGATTGCAGGTCGAGGAAGAATTTCCCTCCGGCCTGCAGGTCAACAGATTCGACGTCAGGCTGCCTCCGGGGTGCCCTTGCCCCAGGTCCGTTTCAGAATTCCGAAACCAGCCGAGTTTTGTGTCGAAGTCGGTCGCAGCATAACTCAGCATGATGCCGTCGTGCGAGTAGCCGGTGTTGGCCCAGTCAAAGTGTCCGAACAGCCGTTGGTTGCCGAACACGACATATTGCCGGCCGACTTTGACGCTGAGGCCGTCGATTCCGGCCAGGTTCCGAATCAGCATGTACCCCGCTCGGATTCCCAACCGGCATTGCCCCGGCCGTTGTGCCGCACAGTTGTGGTTGAGCGCATCACCATCCTTCGTGCCTCCCGTGGGATCGCCGTTTCCCCCCCAGGTCGCCGAGTCCTGTAGCTCCAGGTAGAAGTTGAGGTTGGGGGTAGGATCGTATCCCAGGCCCAATCTGGCCCACTGTTGGATAAAGAAATCATCGGCGCCGGGACCACTATTGGCCGATGTTCCGGATCCGGAGGCGTTGAGGCTGTTGCAGGCGCCGTTGATCGGGGGGCCGCCGCCGAAACAGACACCGTTGCGCCATTCCGGCCGCACACGGAGGTCCGCACGCATCCAGAAACTTCTGAAGTCGAAGGCCGACCAGAAAGGCACAGAGGCCACGTCGTCGTCCTCGATCCGGCCGGGGGCAGGTTGTGAGAACGATGTCGGGGCGACGGGGCCGTACGTGGCGCGTTCCGCTTCGGCCAGCCCCTGTATCGGAGCAAGCATGGCCAAGGCCGTCCAGATCAAGACGGCAAGTACGGGTGGAAGCCTCCACGTGGACGGCGGTCGAAGCATCGGCGATCATGGAACATGGGAATCCTCCTTTCCTGAGCGGAGGCGGCAGGGCCGACGGCCCTGTTATGGGGAGCCGTCGGCCCTGCCGGCAGATTCACTGTTCGCTGACACGAACGGGGTTAGAAGGCTAAGGAGGCCCGCTCTTCCATATCCCGCATGAACGATTCATGCTTCTTCACCTCGTCGGCGCCCTTTGCCCGGATGTGGCGGTCGCGCGCATGGTACTCGTCCGGAGTGACACGATAGCAGAAGTCCCACAAGGCATCGGCACTGTGGGCATCGATGCCGCCGACCCTGGCCTCCAACATGACCATGAGCTGATTGACGCCTTCATAGGTGGCATGGCGATTTCCGGCTCGGTACAGCTCCCGAACTTTGCTCGTTTGATCGACATAGGGTTGAAAGTTTCCTGGAATCAGATTTTTTTCGGCCAGGGTTTGATAGGTCACGACCTGACCGAGCAATTCTTCCGCCCAAGCCGATGATTTTTGGTTGCTGTTCCAGACCACCGGTTCAATGTCGTTGGAGAATCCCTGCGCTGGTGCCAGCCCCAAGAGATTCCAGCCGCCGAGAATGGCAATGGTCGAGTAGATCGCGAGGGTTCGGTTCATGTTGTCCTCCTCTGAATATGTCCGGCACTGGATGGCCGGGTGAACGATGGTCCCTGATTGTGTGACTGGGCACGAGCTTCTGGTTGCATGGTAAAGCAATGCTCATGCCATTCGATTAAGTCGAACGAATACCTGTAAGTATTTGATTGTGCTAGGAGTCGATCGATGGTCCGTTTTCGAAACGACTGAAGGCGTGATATGAAACGGTGATGCCGTGAAATTGCACGGCATCACAGCTGAATCAAACGGGCGGTATCAAATGAGAGGGGAAAGGGTGTGAGGCCGGGAGTTAACTGTTGGCCTGACCATCCGAGTGTTTTAAGAAGATGGCTGCAAGGGCCGGTACCGTCAAGGTGATCGAGTGCAAGCGTCCATGGAGTGGTATAGGCGTTGTCTGGACTCCTCCGGCATTGCCCCAGCCGGACCCTCCATACAGTGACGCATCGCTGTTCAGGATTTCTCGCCAATACCCCCCCCGAGGAACTCCGGCACGATAGTTCTGCCGCGCGACCGGTGTGAAGTTACAGATGACGATAATCATGTCGCCCGTCGTGCGGCCCTTCCGGACCAGACTGATGACACTGGAATCGATATCGTCACAATCGATCCATTCCATGCCCGAAGGATCCGTATCCCCTTCATGGAGGGCCGGCTCCTCCCGGTACAGGCGGTTCAGATCCGCCACCCATTGCTGGACCCCGCGATGGAGCGGAAGGTCCAAGAGAGTCCATTCCAACTGGCGGTCGTGGGCCCATTCGGTGCGTTGGCCGAATTCTCCTCCCATGAACAGCAATTTCTTCGCGGCCTGCGCATACATGTGCCCGAACAACACGCGAAGGTTGGCGAACTTTTGCCGGTCGTCACCAGGCATCTTCTCCAGTAACGAGCCTTTGCCGTAGACCACTTCATCGTGCGAGAGGGGCAGCACAAAATTTTCATGAAAGGCGTAGAGCATGCGAAAAGTCAGATTGTGATGGTGGTATTTCCTGTTGATCGGGTCCTGTCGCATGTAGGCGAGCGTGTCGTGCATCCAGCCCATATCCCACTTGAGACCGAATCCGAGCCCTCCCAGATAGGTCGGACGCGAGACGCTCGGCCAGGCCGTGGATTCCTCGGCAATGGTCTGGACATCCGGATAGTGACGGTAGACCTCCTCATTCAATCGCTTTAAAAACGAGATGGCCTCGAGGTTTTCCCGTCCACCGTACCGGTTGGGAATCCATTCTCCTTCCTTCCGTGAATAATCCAAATACAGCATGGAGGCGACGGCATCTACGCGCAGGCCGTCGATATGATACTTGTCCAGCCAGAACAGGGCGCTGCTGATGAGAAAACTGCGCACCTCGTTCCGTCCATAGTTGAAGACAAAGGTATTCCAGTCGGGGTGGAATCCCTGCTGGGGATTCGCATGCTCATAGAGGTGGGTGCCGTCGAAGAAACCCAGCCCCTGCTCATCGGTCGGAAAATGGGAGGGGACCCAGTCCAGGAACACGCCGATGCCCTGTTGGTGCAGGGTGTCGATAAGGTACATGAGGTCCTGCGGAGTGCCGTAGTTGCCGGAAGGAGAAAAGTACCCGGTCGTTTGATAGCCCCAGGATCCAAAAAACGGGTGGTCCGTCAACGGCAGGAACTCGACATGCGTGAACCCCATCCGTTGCAGATAGTCGGCCAGCGGCAGCGCGAGTTCACGATAACTGAGGGACCGGTTGTGTTCCATCGCCATCCGTTTCCAGGAGCCGACATGCATTTCGTAGACGGCGATGGGCGCATCCAATCCATTGTGTCGGCGACGGGTGCGCAGCCATTCCGCATCCTGCCAATCATAGTCGAGTTCCCACACGATCGAGGCCGACTTGGGTGGAATTTCGTTGAAGAAGGAGAGGGGGTCGCTCTTGTCCACCCGGTATCCATGGTGGCGGGACCGGATATGATACTTGTACAGATGCCCTTGTCCCGTTCCCGGGATGAAACCTTCCCAAATCCCTGAATAGCCTCTCGGCCTAAGTCGGTGCATGTCGCTGTTCCAACCATTGAAGGTGCCGATGACCGCTACCTGTTCGGCCTCCGGGGCCCACAGGGCGAAGTGAGTGCCGTCCTGTCCCTCTACATGGCCTGGATGCGCGCCCAATTTGTCGTAGAGTCGAAAGTGAGTTCCTTCATTGATCAGGTACACATCGTCGTCGGTCAGACGGCTGGCCGAATAAATGGGAGTCATTGTCGTGTCGGGCTGAGCCATTGGTTCACCTCTTGTCTCGGTTACCTCATGGAGCAGGGATCGTAGTCGTCATTCTCCGAAACCGCCTCTTTAGGATCGGGGGAGCCGGCGGATGCATCGAGCGTATGCAGAATGCCGCTCAACGGAACCGCGACCCAATCCGGTCGATTGTTCAATTCGTACGTGAGTTCATAGAGCGCCTTTTCGAGTACATGCACGTTCAGGAGAAGGGCAAACGAGTCTGGTGATTGCGGACAGAAGGCAGCCTCGCCCGCGACCGCTCGATAGCCGGCGAGGAAGGCCATACGAACGGATCGATACCATTGATAGGCCCATGTCTCCAACCCGCGCACCTTGGGCTCAATGGAGTGGGTTTCGCGGTATTGCCGCAAGGCGACATGGCTTGCATAATGAAACGAGCGGATCATGCCTGCAAGGTCGACGATGGGAAGGTGTTTGGCACGGCGTTCTGCCAGGGGCTTCGCCGGTTCTCCCTCAAAATCGATGATGACGTAATCCGTACCGGTATCAAGCACCTGGCCGAGATGATAGTCCCCATGGCAGCGAATCAGCATGGCCGAGAGCGGAATCGTGGTCAGAAGGCCCAATCGTGACAGGATATCGTGCTCGAACGACAAGACCAGCTCGGCCTGTCGTCGATCGGGTTCGGACAGGGTCTGGAACCGGTTTCGCAAGAGGTCCAGCGCGCGACGTGCAGACCGGCCCATCGCGGTCGAACGGGAATGCAGATAGGACGCGGTGCCGGCTTCGGGAGCAAAGGCAGGATCAGAACAGGGCTGTGCTAAGGTCCTGTGCAATTCACCGGTTCGTCGACCCAACAGGTCGGCTCGGTGGAGAAAGTCGGACAGCTGCTCCCACAGGGCCATGTCGGGAGGTGGACTCACGGATGGGTTCGAAGACGACATCCCGGCAGCGGGACCCGTCGAGAGTCCTGAGACGCACTCGAAATAGCGGGACAGGCGGCGGAGTGTGTGGTTCCAGGCATCGCCCTCATTTGCGATATAGGTCTGCGCAAGCGCGAGGGTGATCGGCGCGTCGTTTTCGCGTGAATATTCCAAGGCGCCTATCAGGCCGGGGGAATGTCTGAATGTTCTGGCTGTGAGCACGCGTCCGATCTCCAATTCCGGATTCACGCCCGGCTCGACCCGACGGTAGAGCTTCATGATGGCTCGCTCGCCGAACTTGACCGACGTATTGCTCTGTTCCGCCTTCATGACCGAAGCGGGAGCCGTGGAAGGATCGACCGCCAGGCGATCGAAATGGACGGTGGCCGATGAAACTAATGCTCCAGTACCACCAGTCGCTTCTACGTGCCGGCCCATGCAGTTCAGGAGAGCATAGACACAGTCGGCGCTCCACATCGCGTCGTACAGCAATCCCTTGTGGAGGCCTTGCTCATCGATGAAGCTCAAGGGAGTGATGATGCTGTTTCCATATTGTTCACGGATGCGCTCCGCCTGCGGTCCGAAGGCTGCGGTCATGGGAACGGCATAGGTTTCCGTTCCGCCTTCGGCATAGGCCACGCGAATGAAACCAAGGACCATCGTCGCATCGCCCAGGCGGAGGCGGAGAGAATCAGAAATGCGGGCCGAGTGAATCGATTTGGCTTTCCCGCCGAACCATCGGGACGACCGCAGGAAGACCGGAAAGGCCTCCTCGAGGTCCGCTTGCGCCGAACCGTCGAATACCCGCTCCCATGTGTCATGGACCGTGACCATAGAGTCGTCTCATGCTGAGAAAATGAGCGCTAGAAAAAGTAATCGAAGTCCTGCTCTCTTCTCATCTTCCGGCGCACCGAAAAAATCTGTACAGGTACCGAATGGGGATCCAGGTGGACGTAATTCCTTGGGCCTTGCCAAAGATAATAGGCGTTGGTCAGCAGGTCGTGCACCTGGAACGGGCGGTCGGCCTCCACCCCCAGGGCCTGGAGATCCAGTTGGATCCAGCCTGAATGAACATGGTGAGGGCTCAGATTGACGACGACGAGAATGACATTGTCGCCGTCCGGCGATCGTTTGCTGTAGCCGAGGAGTTGGTCGTTGTCGATGGGGTGAAATCGCAGGCCCTCGTTCCGGTGCAACGCGGGATTGTCGCGACGGATGCGATTCACCAGCCCGATGAATTCTTTCAGGCTATCCGGCCTGCTGATGTCCCAATGCCGTACTTCGTACTTTTCGGAATTCAGATACTCTTCGCTGCCGGGTTTTTGCGGCCTGGCTTCATAGAGTTCGAACGCCGGTCCGTAAATGCCGTAACTCGCACCGAGTGTGGCGGCCAGCGCGAGGCGTGCCATGAATGCCGGACGGCCTCCGTGTTGGAGATGCTCGGTGAGGATATCGGGGGTGTTGGTCCACAGGTTGGGTCGGAAATATTCCCGCACGTCCGTCCCGGTGAGCTCCGTAAAATACTCGATCAATTCGCTCTTGCTGTTTCGCCAGGCGAAGTAGGTGTAGGACTGGCTGAAGCCCACCTTGGCGAGGTGGTACATCACCTTCGGTCTGGTGAAGGCTTCGGACAGAAAGATCGTTTCCGGGTACCGGCTCGTCACGTCGGTAATCAACCAATTCCAGAACAGGAAGGGTTTGGTGTGGGGATTGTCGACTCGAAAGATGCGGATGCCCTGGTCGATCCAATACTGCACGACCGATCGGAGCTCCCTCCATAGGGCCTCATATTCAGCGCCCTCGAAGTTCAGAGGGAAAATGTCCTGATATTGCTTCGGGGGATTTTCCGCAAACTGAATCGTGCCGTCCGGCCTGGTCGTGAACCATTCCGGGTGTTCCTTCACATAGGGGTGATCGGGCGAACATTGGAACGCCAGGTCCATCGCCAGCTCGATCCCGTAACTTCCGGCCGCCGCGACCAATTGCCTGAAATCTTTCAGGGTGCCGAGATGCGGATGGATGGCGGTGTGGCCCCCGGCCTGCGCGCCGATCGCCCAGGGGCTGCCGACCGAATCGGGGTCGCCTTGCGGATTGTTATTCCGGCCTTTGCGCTGTGTCTCGCCGATGGGATGGATCGGGGGGAGGTACAGCACGTCGAATCCCATTTCTGCGATGTAGGGCAGGCGGTTTTCGCAATCCTTGAAGGTGCCGTGCAGCGTGGGTTCTCCGGCGGAGGAGCGGGGGAACATTTCATACCAGGCGCTGAACCGAGCCTTCGGCCGATCCACGACCACCACGAGTTCCTTGTCGTAGATCGTGGCCAACCGTCGATCTGCACAGTCAGCCATCACCTCGGCCAGGTCCCGGCTGAGGAGCAGCTCCAAGAGACGCTGCCGCGGCGCGCTGCGGCCCATGTCGAGCAGGTCGTTCAGCTTCGTTGCGGACTCATTCGAGACACGCTTCGCCGCTTCCTTCACCAGACCTGTTCCGATGAGGATATCCACGGTGACATCCTGTTGCGCCGCCAACCGCTTGCCCATGTCGCGCTGCCAGGTCGCGAAATGGTCGACCCAGCCCGTGACGGTGAAACGGTATCGCCCGATTTCCGTCGCTTCAAAAGAGGCCCGCCACCGATCGTTGCTCACTGACTGGAGCGGCACTTCACGCCAGTCCTGATCCCGATCATGCCGGACGCGCAACATGCCGCGAACGACGTCGTGACCGTCGGCAAAAAGATCCGCCTCGACGGTGATCCAGTCTCCGAGAATCCGTTTGACGGGGTAGCGCCCCCCGTCGATCTCCGGTTCGACATGTTCGACGGCGACTCTCCTGCGCCCCTCCGTGATCAGAGACGTCGGGCGTTCAGGAGCGATTCCCGTTTTTTTCGTCTCGAACCGAGCGCCCCCTTTCAAGGCTTTTGTGCGTGTCTGTTTCATAGATGCGACAATTCTTCCGGTTTCCGCTCCTGCCGGCCGAACCGTCGTTCGAGCGCCGCTCGCATGAGGTGGCGCGCGCCCAATCCGACCGCCAGAGCCAGGGCCAACACCACGCCGCCGAAGGAGATGGAGAAGGCGGCGATGACGATTTCTTTCGCGATACCCAACTGTGTCAGCACCATGGCGAACGTGAACAACAGCAACCCCCATCTCACCAGACCGGCGACGAGGCGGGCTTCACCGACTTGCGCATTGACTGCGGCGATCAGCGCCGCTTCAGCAAAAAAATTGGCGCAGAGCACGCCGACCAGGAGCACCAGCGAGGCGGCGAGCACATTGGGCAGGAAGCCCACGATTTTGCTGATCAGATTGGCGGTCGCGGGAAGGTTGAGTGCGTCGACGCCCATGAACGTGAACAGCAGGAACACGATCCAAAACAGGATGCGACCGACCACCGCCGAGATCGGTTGTCTGATGCCGGCTTGGGACAGCGGCTGTGCGATGCCCAATCGCTCGCAAAACAGATCGAACCGGAACGTCCGCAGGACCCGCGACGCCAGCGTCTTGACCACCCATGCCGCCGTGATTCCCAGTGCGAGGAACGTCAGCAGGGCAAGAATCCGCGGCAGCACGAGGACGATCTGCATGATGGTGTCGCGAAATCCGGCGACCATGGTGTCACGCCAGAGGTCACTCATTGCGCCACCTCCATCGTTCGGTCAGATAGGGTTTCGACTGCTCGAACTGTCGGCAGAGCTTGTCCACGGTGTGCTCGACCTGCGCCGCATCACCATCCCTGGTTTCCAGCACGAAAGAGGCCGTGCGCCCGAGATAGAGGGGGGTCAGAGATTTCAACATGTGTTGTCGATGCAACGTGTGGTCGTGATAGGCGAGGGCGAAATCATACACTGTTTGCACCCACAGCTCGGGGGCGAAGCGAAAGTCTTCTCCTTCCAGCATGCCCAGCGGCAGGATCTGTTCCAATGTCTCTCGGGAGAGAATCAATTCCCAGAGCGGCAGCAGGTCCCGCAGCCCCTGTTTGAATCCGCTGACCATGCGATCGATTGGAAGGGTGCCGGGTGGAGGAACCGGCTCCGCCGATCCATAGAGCGGGACATCCTTCGATCCCCTGATCGATTCCCAGACGGTTTCATACTCCTCCATCGAATGAAAAATGCCTCCGACGGTTTGAGCCAACAGGACCGAGAGATCGACGGTTCCAAGTTTGCTGTCCTGATCCTTGGCACCGAGGTAAGCATGGCACACGCGATACTCACCGGCGAGCGCGGCGGTGGTGATCCATCCGTCCAGGCTCAGCTTGCCTGCGGCACCGGTCCAAGCCGGTCGCTTGAGGAGATCGCGGGCCAACTTGCCTGAAAGGCCATAGGCGCCTCCGCTCGGATATCGGAGCCGTGTGCCATAGAGGGCCCTGATCAGCGGATAGAGCAGGTTGCTGACCAAGGTCCCTTCATACCGGTGGCGTCGATAGAGCGGGACGACATAGTCCTCGCCGCCTTCGTAGACGGGACGGCCCAGGTGCTCGATCCATTCCGGAGTGAGTGAACGAAGATTGCCTTCGATGAGCAGGCAGGTTTTGGCCTCGAGTCGCTCGGTTGCGAGGCAGAGATTGCGCACGCTCTCGTCTCGCCCCGGGAAGCCGGTCTCTGCGGTCGGATTGGCATAGGTGCTCATGGCGTTGGAAATCATCCACAGGGGAACCATGCCGGACGCCACGCGATCGACGATGCCCGGCGTCCCGTCCTGCGATCCCGCATCGCAATGCACCAGCAGGGCGGGAACATTCGGAAACGACAGGCGCAATCCTTCCACCACGGCCTTCACCAACGATTCGATCGTGCCGGCATTGTTCAGCGTCAGCACGCCGACGACGATGTCCGTCCTGTCCACCGGCGGGCTGCCGTCAGGCGCGGCAGGAATCGGAACTGGTTGCTCACTGGTCACCATATCCGTCGGATTTCGTTCCGAGCCCGTTCTACACGGTCATCGAACGTGCAGGAGTCGGTTGCGGCCCTCATGATTTCGTCAGGACCTTCAACAGCGTGAGATAGTCGCTGAGTTGTCTGGTGATCAAGAAATTACGGCGGACATGTTCGCGGGCCATGGCTCCCATCCGGTTCATCAGGCCCGGATTGTTCAAGAGATGACGGATTCGAAAGCCCGCTCCTTCCACGGAATGCACCACGTACCCCGTGACACCGTCGATGATCTGCGCGGCGATCCCGCCGGCCGTGCTGCCGACCACCGGCTTGCCCTTCCACATGGCTTCCGAAACCGTCAGGCCGAATCCTTCCTTGATGGACTTTTGCAACACCACCGTGGCGCTCCGCTGCAACGCGTTGATTTCAAGATCCGCCTCCGGAGGCAGTTGGATGAGATGAATATCGGGATCGCTGCCTGCCGCCTCGCGCAGATCGCTGAGAACCGATTCACCTTCCGGATCGTGGAGTATGCCCGAGCCGGCCAAGACCAGCTGGCAGTCGTGGTGTTTCTTCACCAATCGATAGGACCGGATTGCACCGAGGGGGTCTTTGAACCGGTCGAAACGGGCCACCTGCAACAAGATGGGTTTGGTACGAGGGATGCCGAGCCGATCCATGATCTGCGTGATTTCCGATCGCGCCATGTCTCGATTCTTCGGACTCATGGGATCGATCGACGGATAAATCAGGAACTTCGGAATGGGGAGTCGCTGGGCGAAACCGGAGAGCGAAAAGATGGCCGCATCGTATTTCAGGATGGAGCGGCGCAAGAAGGTCCAGGCGCGCCGTTGAGGTTGCGCCAGATCCAGATGGCAGCGCCAAAGCCAGCAGCCGTCGGTGCGATAGTCCACCATGCCGGCCGGCTGATGATCGTGGACCATCACCATGTCGGCGTCCAGCTTCAGCGCCCGGGCATTGCGTTCGATGATGGTCGAATAGGTCTGGTACATGTCGTCCGTGATCTTTTCATCCCGTCCTTGCAAGGCGTTGAGCATGTGATTGACGACGACGAAATACTCCTGTGTGCCGGCCAGCACTTCCCAGCGGGCCTCGACGCCCAGGTTCACCATCATGGGAACCAGGCGGCGCAACACTTCCGACATGCCGCCTCCGTATCGAACCGCGTTGAGATGGAGGAAACTTTTTCCCTTCACCAAATCACTCAGCCGGTAGAGAAAGTCGACCGTGCCTTTCGGCGACACATCGCGATATTCATCCAATGCCGCATTCATCGGCGGCTCCGTTTCTTCGCCTCAGCTGTGCGTGGACGTTTCAAATGGCGCTCCATTCCATGCTGTAGGTGTTGTCGCGCTGCCGGAGCGGGGGAAGGTGCAACCAATAGGAACCGTAGGGGGCCAACGTCAGGACGTAGAGTTGCTCCCCGATGACGGGAAATCGAGTCGTTCCGAAGAGTTCTTCGGGCAACGTGCCGCGGAACCGCCGGAGATCGAGCTCGACCGCCTGCGGCGATTCGGCGAGATTGTGCACCATCAGCACCGTCTGCTGTTCGTAGGTGCGGAGATACGCCAGAATTTTTTCGTTCGCGGGATTCAGGAACTCCAGCGTCCCGCGCCCGAACACCCGATGTTTCTTGCGGACGGCGATCATCCGACGCATCCAGTTCAGGAGCGAATGCGTCACTTGTTTCTGCGCATCGATATTGACGGACTGATAGCCGTAGACGGCGTCGGCCACAACGGGGAGAAACAATTGCGCGGGATCGGCCTTGGAGAAGCCGGCGTTGCGGTCGGCCGTCCAATGCATCGGGGTGCGCACGCCGTTGCGGTCTCCCAGATGAATATTGTCTCCCATGCCGATCTCGTCGCCGTAATAGATGATCGGGCTCCCCGGCAAGGTGAACACGATGCTGTTGAGCAATTCGATTTTCCGCCGATCATTGTCCAGAAGCGGAGCGAGCCGTCTCGCGATGCCGATGTTCCGGCGCATCTGCGGATCACGGGCATAGGCGTAATACATGTAGTCGCGCTCCTCCCCGGTGCACATCTCCAACGTCAATTCATCGTGATTGCGGAGGAACAGGCACCATTGGCAGGTGGGCGGAATGTCCGGTGTGTGTTTGAACATGTCGATGATCGGCTGGCGGTCTTCGCTCCGGACTCCCATGAACAGGCGGGGCATCAGCGGAAAATGGAACGCCATGTGAAACTCGTCCCCGTCTCCGAAGTAGGGGCGCACGTCGCTCGGCCATTGGTTGGCTTCAGCCAGCAAGACCCGGCCTTTGTAGCGTTGATCGATGCTGCTCCGGATTTCCTTGAGATAGCGATGAGTTTCAGGAAGATTTTCGCAGATCGTGTTTTCCCGCTCGAACAGGTAGGGGACGGCGTCACATCGAAATCCGTCGAGCCCTTGGTCCAACCAGAATTCCATGACCGACGCCATGGCGTTTCGCACGTCGGGATTGTCGTAATTGAGGTCCGGCTGGTGGCTGAAGAAGCGGTGCCAGAAATAGGCTTGGGCTTCGGAATCCCACGTCCAATTGGACTTTTCCGTGTCCACGAAGATGATTCGGGCGCGAGGATATTTCTGATCCGTTTCGCTCCATACGTAGTAGTGCCTTGTCGGCGCCTGCGGTGACGACCGGGCCGCTTGGAACCAGGCGTGCTGATCCGAAGTATGGTTGAGGATGAGATCGACGATCACCCGCATGCCGCGTCGGTGAGCTTCGTCGAGCAACCTCCGAAAATCCTCCGTGGTCCCGTAGGAAGGCGCAATGTTGCGGAAGTCCGCCACGTCATAGCCGTCGTCCCGCAGAGGCGAGGGATAAAACGGCAGCAACCACAGGCAATCGACTCCCAGCCACTCCAGGTAATCCAATTTCTGGATCAGCCCGTTGAAATCTCCGATCCCGTCGTCGTTGCCGTCATAAAAGGCTCGGACGTGCAATTCGTAGAACACGGCGTCCTTGTACCAGAGCGAATCGTGCTGCAACATTGAGAAGCCCTCTAGTCCGCCGAACCGGCGGCAATACACTCATCGCAGGCGGTAATGAGTTTGGATCGCAACCGCTCCAAGTTGCCTTGGTATGGATTGATCCCGCGGATACGATCGGCCAGCGGCAACAGGCCGAGGCTCGAGCGAATCCACGCGGAGAAATCGTTTTCTGCGCGACGAAGACGGAAATGCGCCTCGAACATGTGGAAATAAATCGTGCTGACATCGACATCGGCCACCCTATCCCGAAATTCTTTGAGCGTGCAGGCCTCCAGACCGATCGGTACTTCGAGGATCCTGGAGCGTTTGAAATGAAAAGGTTGGCCGAACACGACCCGTGGAGTGATCGGCGAGCGGGACAGGTGATCGTCGATGACGGAGATGATTTCCTCACGGAGGTCCTCGAGGTCCGGATAGTCGAACGGATCGATCACCGCCAGACGTTCGCCCAACACGTGGTCGCCTATCTGCATCACCACCCATTGCGCAAAATCATTCGGATAGGCCCCTTCAATCAACCCGTGACGGAGAAAATAACTGTGGGTATGGAAATGGATGGAATCTAAGGGAACTTCTTCGATCAGTTCCGCCAATTCCTTTTCGTCATCCGCCTGACGGGCGATGCTTTCCTGAAGTTCGCTGCACCCTATGAAGGCAAATGGAGATTTAGTTGTAGGCGGCACAGTCCGTCACCATTGTCGGTTTTCCATGAGTCTGGTGCGATTTCCGCTTGCCCGTCGGGGACGGCACAACACTCCTCCCCCCTCGCGCGATCGCAGTGCACGAGAATTTTTCCGACATATCTTGATTCCACTATAGCTCGATCAAGAGCATAAACGGACTAGTGAAAGTCCTAGCTGCCCTTGCGGAGGGTCGAGCCGATAGATAGGAGAGGCAATGAGAGCCCGAGTATTTCGAAATCCTTATGTGACTGGTGGGGGAGAAGCTGTGAGTGAGTTGCGACTCCAATGTCCGTATCCGATGCAAGGGCTACGTAACGTGCTGTGCGGCAAGGCGGCGCAGGGCCGCCGGACCGCGAAGACCACAAGCGATGGTCAGCCTCTGTTCCATTGCGAATGCGACGCCGGGCATCGCTTTCACACGGATGACACGGGTCGATATTATTTCGAGTGCGATTGTCGAAGCCGATATGCATATTCGGTACGTCCCACCTCAGAGGGAGGGGCGCTTACGTCAGCCGGCGATTCCGTGGCGTCTGAGACTGATGTGAACCACCCCTCCGTTTCTGCAGGCTCGTCCTGATCCATCCTCCATGTGCTCCATTTTTGAAGCCCTTCGACCATGACCAGTACCGGCAATTGTTCCAGGGCCGGAACTTCATGCATGTTGTTGGGGCACGTTGAGGGATGATCGGTGGACTCGTTCTTCAACCGTAATTCTGTTCACAAACGAGACAACCTCGTGTACCGTGAGAGCGATATGACCTGTCTCATGAGGAAACATCCATCATCCGGGTCTGCCGTAAAGGATCGCGTGCGCTTCGATGGGCCCTGAACGGCGAGTGGCGGCGAATGGATAAAGGGCTCTATCCCTACCTTCTGTTCTGGGGCATCGGTCTGTTGTTTTTTGCGGTCGAGTGGCGTTGTCCGGCCCGTCCGATCGCCTATCGGTCCGTGTTTTGGCGGGATCTGCTCGCGTTGGGGCTCTACAACCTGTCGTTCCTGACGGTCGTGCAGGTGACCGACCGCATTCCGATCCTCGACTATCTTCCCGCAAGCCTGTATAACCTGCCGACGGTCTGCAAGCTCCTGTTGTTCTATCTCGTCGAGGACTTCGGTCTGTATTGGGTGCACCGGCTTATGCATACCAAACCGGTCTGGCGCATTCACCGCTGGCACCATGCTCCGACCTACCTCTACTGGCTGGCCGGGATTCGCGCCACGATTCCCCATATTATCCTGTTCAACCTGACCTACGTCCTGGCTCTCCCCTTGCTCCACGAGGCTTCGTCCTGGGCGTTTCAGGTGATCATGGTAGAGCACATCGTCCGCAACAATTGGATGCATATGAACGTGACGTGGAAATCGAGCTGGTTGGAATGGGTATTCGTGACCCCGCGGTACCACCATATTCATCACAGCACGGATCCGGCCCACCAAACGGCCAACCTGGGTGCTCTGTTGACGATTTGGGATCGCCTGTTCGGGACCTATTATGACCCCGACGAGGTGAAAGGCGAGTTGTCGTTCGGTCTCTCTGAGCGGGTCTCGCCTGCGAGATTGGTGATCGGTCTGTAGCAGGCTGTTGAAAAAGGCCGCCAGCTTTGTTCTCGCAAGACACTGCCGGCTCACCGTCTCGCCGGCGTCCGCACACGTGACGCTCATTATGCTTCGCGTCGCGGACCTCGCTGCGGCCGCGCTGGACGACATTTTTGACCATCCTGTGGGTGCTTCTGATCCTTCACGGATACATAACGGTTTGGTATTTCGAGGCTGTTGAAATGATTGTTCAACAGTCTGATAGGACCGGTTGAGCCGGTTGGAAGGGAAAGGTCGGCTGGGCTACTTGGCGCCGTTGTCGCCGAGGCTCACGAACTGTTTGCGGAACCCGACGACCTTTGCCAGATAGTCGCGGGTCTCCTGGTAGGGGAGGGCGGTGCGGAGGCGATCGTAGAGTGCAGCCGGTTGCATGCCGTTGATCTGCTGCAGGGCGTTGCGCTGATCTTTGGAAAAGGTCTTGAACACGTTCCCGGCGCCGGTGTTGTAGGCCGAGATGACGCAGTATTCCCGAGAGACGAGGTCGGTGACATCGTCCAACTGGGAATATGTCAACACATTGAGGTAGGCCGTGCCCAGCTCGATGTTGTTTTCCGGATCGAAGAGGTAGTCGCGCGTGGGTGCCTTGTCCTCGCCTTTCGCCTTGCGATAGGCGTCGCGCCCGCCGCTGGTGGGGACCAACTGCATCAACCCATAGGCCGGCGCAGAGCTGACGGCAAAGGGATTGAAATTGCTCTCCGTGCGGATGATGGCGAACACGAGACTCGGGCTGATCTGATAGCGTTGCGCAAACTGGCCGACGACCCCGCGGTATTTCTCTGCCTGCTTGTGCGAGAAGTTGGTCACCATCGGGATGTTGACCAGGTGCGCGGTTTTCTGACCGTCGTCCCGCTCGACTTGACGCGTCGTCGGCCCTTTGGCGAGCAGTGATTCGGCAAACTGTTCCGCCTCCGTCGGCGTGCGCACCGGCTTGCCGGCTCGATCCACGACCAGGCCCAACAGATAGGGTTCCTTGTCTCCGGTCAAGGTGATTTCTTTGTCCGAAAAGAGATCGACGCTGCGGGGATCGTTGGGCGTCAGGAGCGTGGTGACGACGGCGTTTTTCAGGCTCGCGCGCGGGTCTTTCTCGTCGAGCGTTTCGATCAGGATGTTCCCGGCATCGAAGTCCACGATGGCCCGGCTGCGATAGTTTTGAGTGTACTTGACGTACTTCTTCTGCTCCGGCACCTTGACCTCTTTCGTCCCCCACTTTTTCCCGACCTCTCCGGTCAAGGCCGCCATGAGCGCCTGGAAGTCGCGTTGAATCGCCCGGAGGTCCCGCAGCAGGGCCTGAGGATCTCGGCCATAGTTCTCGACTCGTTGGCGTGCGATTTCGGCCGGGTCCTTGCCGCCGACGATGTCGAGGACCGTTCTTCCGGTGCTGCTGCCGACGGCCCGTTCGGCGGCGCCGAGCATCTTATCGGTGGTTTCGCAACCGGAGAGGAGCGCGGGAATGGTCAGGCCGAGCAGCAGGGAAGGCCAACGTCTGGAATGCATGGCGCGAGTATACCGAAGGATGGTGAGAGAGGAAAATAAAATCTCTCGATTCGCGCCCTGGTCGGTTGCTCAGGATCGATATCGAACGTGAGGCAGTGGGAGGGCCGCGGAGCCGCAGAAACCGGCCTCTTCCGGCCCTTGACGCCTCGCTTTTGAGGTCGGTAGCATAACAGGCTGGATCGGGTGCGTCCGGCAGGCTGAAAGGCGGAAAACATGGCGGGCAGTTGCAACGGCGTGAGGTGTAGTCACGGTTCAACCGGCTGGCGAATCCCTCGTACCATGGTATTCCTGCTCCTGCTCGCACTGATACCGATGGATGCGTACTCCGCCTCGCCGGAGCAGACGCCCACGGAAGCCGTGCGACGCACCATGAATGAGGTGCTGTACATCCTGACGGAACTGAAGGATGCCAGCCGCTCCGCGCAACGTCAGTGGGAAATCGAACAGGTCGTCCGGCGCACGTTCAACTATCAAGAAATGGCCGAGCGCTCCCTCGGCGAGACCTGGAGTGGCTTGCAAGCCGCCGATCGACGCCAGTACGTCCGGCTCTTCGTACAACTGTTGCGCGATGAGGTGGCCGACAGGCTTCGGGAGTACTCCGCCGCCCAGGTCACCTATCTTTCCGAACAGGGGGATGAAGGAACGATGCTGGTCACGACCGCGCCGGCCGGGCCGGAGGTCGATACGAGGATTGAGTTTCAGGTGGTGCAGCGGTCCGGCCTGTGGCTCATGAACGACCTGGTCATCGACGGGGCCAGTATCGTGGCGAACTACCAGACACAGTTCTCGCGCATTCTCCGCGAGGGGTCCTTTTCTGAACTGATGGAACGCATGAGGCAAAAGGCGCCCATCGCGGCGCTGTTTCACGACGCTGTCTCCTGATCGGGGCGCAGCCGTCTTCTCTTGATTCCAACCCCGTTCCTTCTCCTCCCGTACGATCAAGCCGGTTCGTTGCGCCGCACCAGGCAGTTTCAACGAAGCAGCCGAACTGTCTGCTGCAAGCGGAGTCGTCGGCTGGGTCGGAGTCGGATTTATGCTGAGGCGCGGAATTCCACGAGGCCATACTGGTGGGCCCGAATCAGGAGCTTCTGGCGGTTGGTGACGCCGAGTTTGTCGAAGATGTTGGTGAGGTGATGGCGCACGGTCACGTTGGAAATGCTCAAACGATCGGCAATGGTTTTATTCGACAGTCCCTGTCCGACCAAGACGATGATCTCGCGTTCACGTTCGGTCACGGTGTCGAGGCCTGTCGGTATCGTTGGTCGCGGACTGTCGCCGCCGGTCGGTCCGCTTACCTCCAGGTGGTTTGTTTCGTTGCGTTCATACGACAGCGTCTCGATCGGGAGCCGACTGACGTGGTCGATGGTAGCGAGCAGGACCGCCGCCGGTTGAACATTCAGCACGATGCCGTCTATCCCGGATGACAAGGCTTGCAAGGTGCGCTGTTTGTCTTCAATGCCGCTCAACACAATGACCCTCGTCGTCGGGACGGACGTCTTGATCCTTCGAACCAGGTTCATGAGATCGATCTCGGGCTCCATTTCGATGACGAGCACGTGAGGTTTCTCTCGTACGACGAGGTCCTCCGCCTCCAACGTGCTGGTCGCTTCTCCAATGAGCAGGATGTGCTGTTGCGCTTTGATGACACCCTGAAGACCGAGGCGCACCAAGTGATTCTTGCTGACGATCGCCATCGTAATCGGGGCAGCGCTTCGATCCGGTCGGTTCATAGATCAGTCCCTTCTGGACCATAAGAGGCCTAGAACGATGAGACCCCGGAGCCGTTCAGCGCCTGTCGCCGGCAATACTCATAACAACTTGAAAACACGAGGTCGCCTGAGGGCCGTACCGTGCCGCAGACCTGTCCCATGAGGAGCGCCCATTCGGCGACATGGGCCGCCAGTTGAGCCGGTGTGAGGCCTTGCCCCCTGAACAGATTCAGCGCGACTGTCGACAACACGATTTTGAGATAGGAGAGGGACGGACCATAGCTGAATACATATTCATGTTGTCCGCTGAACAGCAGGTGCACCCCCTCTCGCGCCTTCATCCCGCGATGCCCGCAATGTCCACAATGGAGACATTCAAGGCCGGTGCATGCGTCATAGCCGGCTGGGTAATCAGGCTTCATCAGCCTGCCGCAGTGGGTGATCGGACACAGCATCATGATGCGCTCCCTGCAGGGTCTTTTGTTTGCCGTCTCGCATCTGCCCGTTCGTTAGGCCGGGGACGAGGTCGGATGGTGGCCGGCACCCTCCTGGCCGACTCCGGTCGGTTGGGCGAGAACCAGCAGCCGTTCGGCCTCCAGCCAATCCTCCCGATCATGGCCGTCCATGCAGCCGCGACGCTGATACAACTCATAAGCCAGCTTCTCGATGCGTGTCCGGCTGTCATCGGTCGCAGTGCCGTTGCCCTGTTCGTGCGACAAGGTCTGACGATCCTTGCCTTGTTGCATCGGTGCCTTCGTGGGGGCGAGGGATCGCCCCTGTCGTCCATCGGTCTCCGCGGTCGTTTTAGCTCTGGGTCGTGCCATGTGTGGCGCCTCCATGCGTGATATCGACAATCGTGTCGTGCGAGACGAGTGCGCCGCCTTAGAGCAGGCGAGCGCAGGGGATACCGAGCTTCGTTCGAAGCAGTTCTTCCACGCGATTCGATGGGATGGCGGACGGGCGCTTTGTGAGCGCGCCTTGTCCGGACTGTGTTTCTCTCAAGGTGTCTTGCGCTGGTTTGGTCAAGGTCAGCACCGGTGCCTGGGGGCACAGGGCCCTGACGGCCTGTAATGTTTCGGCTCCATGGCCGGCCAGTTGTCGGTCGTACGAATCGGCGTGGAGCAGGATCGCACCGGGCTGCATCTCACCGAGATCGTCGATCATGGACTCAAGACTTCGAACGAGGATGGCCTGGTATCCGCTGGTTGCCAGGCAGTCGGCAAGTTCGAGCCCAAATTGCCATTCCGGATCGACGATCATGACTCTGGTTCTGGCCGTCCGATGAGAACTGTTCATGCTCCGCCTCCTTGTATGTCGTCGTATGTCGTTCTGGATCAGCCCAGGCGGTCCTTCGTGCGACGCTTGGCCGCGACGAAACCTCTTATCACCCGACCGCCTCGACGTGGTTATCTGTACCGGGATAGGATCGGCCGAACCATCACTCTTTGCACCATTTGTGCGTCGCCGTTTTGCCGAGCGGACGTGTCGACGTTTATGCTACGAACAAGCCGGGGATGTGGGACGAAAGGAAATGTGCAAGAAGGAGTCAGGAGATGAGGCGGTTCACGAGACGATTCTGGATGGCGTAATGCGTCAATTCGGTGTTGTTCTTCAATTGCATTTTTTCGAGAATCCGTGCCCGATAGGTATTGACGGTGCTGATGCTCACGCACAAATCATCCGCGATATCTTTCAAGCTCTTTCCCACCGCCATCAAACACATGACTTGGTACTCGCGATCGGATAACTGTTCGTGCAGCGGTTTCTCCAAATCATTCTCCAGATTCAACGCCAGCAACTCCGCCACCGATGCGCTGACGAATCGTCCGCCGCCGAGGATCTTCCTGAGCGCCTGCACCAACTCGTTCGGGGCGCTGTCCTTCGAGAGGTAACCGGCTGCGCCCGCCTTCAGCATGCGGAGCGCCAATTGATCTTCGGGATAGGCGCTCAGCACCAGGACCGGGAGTTTCGGACGGACCTGCTTGAGTTCCTTGAGCGCCTCGAGTCCGCTCTTTCCCGGCATGCCCACATCCAGAATCACGACATCCCAGTTGTGCTTCTGAACCCGCTCGATCATCTCCTCCGCGTTCTGCGCGTCGCCGATGACGGACCCCGGGAACTGTTCGCTGAGAATCTGCTTGACGCCATGCCGAACGACCGCGTGATCATCCACGACGAGAATTTTTGTCATGACCGGCTCCTGTGCTTCGTTTCTGTCCCTGTGCCAGGCAACATCCTACGGGGATCATACCGACTGCGATGTGTCGAGGGGAATCCTGACCTTCACCGTCGTGCCTGTTCCAGGACTTCCCGTGAAGGTGGTCTCCCCTCCCAGGAGCAGGGCCCGTTCACGCATTCCCACCAGTCCCAGGGATTTTGGGTCGGACAATTCGGCCTCGGTCACGCCCCGCCCGTTGTCGCGCACTTCAAGAATGAGGCCGCCGGCCTGCTCGCGGAGCGTGATGTTGACGGCCGAGGCCTGGGCATGGCGGGCCACGTTGGTCAGGATTTCCTGGAAGATCCTGAACATGGCCGTCGATCCGAACTGAGACAGCGTGACGGAGCGCAGATAAATGTCGAGCGTGCATTGAATGCCGGTGCGGGACTGGAATTCCTGGGCCTGCCATTCGATGGCGGGGATGAGGCCGAGTTGATCCAGCACCACAGGGCGCAGCTCCGTGGCGATTCTCCGGACCGATTGGCTCGTCGAATCCACGAGGGTGGAGATGGATTCCAGCCTGTTCAGCAAGGCCGGACGAGCTTCGGACAGCTGGTCGCGCAACAGGGAGAGTTCGAGTTTCACGCCGGTCAATGCCTGTCCCAATTCGTCATGGATCTCACGGGCGATGAGGATCCGCTCTTCTTCCCGCACGGATTCCAGGCGGGCGGTCAGGTTTCTGAGCTGGTCATGTGAGGAGGTCAGTTGCTGTTCCGCCCGCTTGCGCTGGGTAATGTCGAGAAAGATCACGACGGCCCCTGTGATCCGTTCTTGCTCCAGGACGGGAAAGGATGAATACGCGACCGGAAATGCCGTCCCGTCCTTGCGCCAGAACACTTCGTCATCGATCTGACATCCTTTCCCGGCAGTGAAGGCTTCAGAGATGTGGCAACGCTCGCGCGGATAGGCGGCACCGTCCGGGAACGAATGGTGAATGAGATCGTGCATGTCCTTGCCCAGCATCTCGTCCAGCCGGTACCCGAGCATGCGTGCCGCGGCCTGGTTGATGAACGTGCAGCGGCCTTGTCGGTCTATGCCGTAAATCCCTTCTCCCGTAGATTCGAGCAGCAGAAGACGATCCTTGGCGAGCCGTTGTCGTTCTTCTTCCGCCCGCTTCCGGTCGGTGATGTCGGTGGCGATGCCGCACAAGGCATAACAGCGACCCTGTGCGTTGAGGAGGGGGAACTTCACGACGAGGCTCGTATGGGGCCCGTCATCGTGGAGGGCCACCTCCTCGAACTCCATCGGCGCTCCGGCCTCCAAGACCTTCAGATCGTTGGCGCGAAAGGCTGCGGCCTGCTCGGCCGGAAAGATGTCGTGGTCGGTTTTGCCGGCGAGATCGCCGTGGGGCAGATGGAAGACCGTCTCGAACCGTCGATTGGCCTGGAGATACCGTCCTTCGATGTCCTTGATGAAAATGAGGGCGGGGCTATTGTCCATGATCGCTCGGAACCGTTCCTCGCTTTCGCGCAGCGCCGACTCCGCCTGCACCCGCTCGCTGATATCGCGAACGATGCCGGTCACGAACAGGTTTGACTTGGCCGTCCACGCAGCCAGGCTGAATTCCAACGGAAACTCCGTGCCGTCTTTTCTCAGGCCGACCAATTCGAACATGTTGGCTTGCACGGTCAACCGTCCTGCAGCAGCGACTCGTTGGACTCCTCGTTGGTGGGCTTCGCGGAAACGTTCCGGAATAATGCGCGCCACCGGCCGGCCGACCATCTCCTCGGCGGTATAGCCGAACGTCTTCTCTGCTCCGTTGTTCCAGAAGGCTACCCGTCCCTGGGTATCCATCAGAATGATCGCATCGTCGGTGGATTGCACGATCGACCGTAACCGCTCCTCGCTCTCCAGCAGGGCCTCCTCCGCCCACTTGCGCTCGGTGATATCGCGCGCCACCGCTTGAAACCCGACGACCTCGCCGTCCTCCAGGAGTACTTGCACGTTCTGGCCGATCCAGACGTCGCTGCCGTCCTTGGCGACGGCGAGGAATTCGTAATAGGTGCTCGGCTGTTGCCGGACGAACTGCCGCCCGTAGAACCGTTCGGCGGCCGCTCGATGATCGGGATGGATCAACTCGACGAACCGGCGGCCCAGCAGTTCCTGTTCCGTATACTTCATGATGCGCATGGCCACCGGATTCACGAAGGTAAACCGTCCGGCCGCATCGGTCCTGTAGATGATGTCGTTGGCCCTCGTCACCAATAACTTGAACCGTTCCTGACTGACCCGCAACGCCTCTTCCGTCCGTTTGCGCTCCGTGATGTCGCGAAAGACGGCGACTCCGCCCTTGATCTGTCCCGATTCATCCAGCAACGGACGGGCGTTGACGCTCAACCAGACTCCCTGCGGCCGGTAGGGGTTTCTGAGGAACACGAGGACATCGTTGACTGCCTCGCCCTGGATCGCCCTGGGGAGGGGAAGCTGTTCCACGGGATGGGGGGTGATGCCGTCCGGCAAGAAGAGTCCGTATTGTGCGGACCACTGGTCGGTTCCCCCATCCATTGGTCCGGTTCCGACGATGTGCCGGGCGGCGGGATTCCACACTTGAAATTCTCCGGTTTTCCCGGCCATGACGACCCCGTCGGCCATACTGTCCAGGACAGACCGCAGGAAGACGGTCTTGTCTCGGAGATCCCTGGCCATTCGCGCACGTTCAAGCGCGTAGCGAAGCGAACGTTGCAGGAGGGGGCCGGTCACTTGGCCCTTCACCAGGTAGTCCTGCGCGCCCTCCTGGATCAGTTGTAACCCCAGGGCCTCGTCTTCCAGGCTGGTCATCACGACGATGGGGATGCCCATCGCGACCTTGTGCATGGCGATCAGCGTGGCGAATCCCTGACTGTCGGGCAACGACAAATCGAGCAGGACGATCTCGATCCCTCCTGCTTGCACGGAGCTGATTCCCTTGGCCAGTCGGTCGACATGGGTGAGGGCAAACCGGTCGGCGCCCGCTTCCGCCAAGAGTTCACGCAGCAGACGCGCATCCCCGGCATTGTCTTCGACCAACAGGATCTCTGTGGGCTTGCCGCTCACTTCATGCCGTTCTGTTGGTGGCGGGTAACACGACGATGCCGAGCCAGAAGTCTTCGATGGATCGCACCACCCGGATGAACTGATCGAGATCGACCGGCTTCGTGATGTAGCAATTGGCGTGAAGGTTGTAGGACTTCAACACGTCCTGTTCATCCTGGGATGTCGTCAGGACCACGACAGGAATGCGTTTCAGCGCCTCGTCGGCCTTGATGGTGGCCAACACCTCGCGACCGTCTCGCTTGGGAAGGTTCAGATCGAGCAGAATCAGATGGGGGCGCGGCGCCGCGGCATAGGGACCCTCCTTCCGGAGATAGGCTAAGGCCTCCATGCCGTCTTTGATCACGTTCAGATTGTTGATGACCTTGGCTTCCTTCAATGCTTCCCTTGTCAGGCGAACATCACCGGGATTATCCTCGACCAGAAGAATTTCGATCGGCTTCACTAACTCAGGTACCATGCGACTTTTGCTCCTTTCATTTCGTCAGTGATCCAGGTTCTGTGTGGATTGGTCCGGTTCCTCATCGGGAATGGTGAAATAAAACGTCGCTCCCTTGCCAAGCTCCGATTCCACCCACATGCGCCCGCCATGACGTTCGACGATCTTCTTGCAGATCGCCAGGCCGATGCCGGTCCCAGGGTATTCTTCTCTCGTGTGGAGCCTCTGGAAAATGACGAAAATCCGATCCGCGTACTGGGGGTCGATCCCGATGCCGTTGTCATGAATGGAAAACACCCACTCGCCGGCGCTTCGCTTGGCGGAGACATGAATGCGCGGCGGCTGTTCCCCGCTGAATTTGACGGCATTGCTCAATAGGTTTTGGAACAGTTGCACCAACTGTTTTTCGTCGCCCATCACGGCCGGCAGGGGGTCATGGGTGATCTCAGCTCGGCTTTCCTTGACGGCGTTGACCAAGTTGTCCAGCGCAGAGTTGAGGGCGATTCCTACCGAAGTGGGCTCGAACCGTCGGCCTCCCGTGCTGACTCGTGAATAGGCCAGCAGGTCCTGAATCAATTTCTGCATGCGACCGGCGCCGTCGACGGCAAAGGCGATGAATTCATCCGCATCAGCATCGAGTTTCCCCTTGTAGCGCTTCGCCAAAAGTTGCGTATAACTGCTCACCATGCGGAGGGGCTCCTGCAAGTCGTGCGAAGCCACATAGGCGAATTGTTGGAGGTCGGCATTGGAACGGCCCAATTCCGCCACGGACCGCTCCAAGTCTTGTCGCGCCTTCACCAGCTCGTTCCGCTCACGTCCCAATTTCCATGAGACCCATATGCCGTATCCGGTCAACGGGAGGACGACCATGAGTCCGATTCCCCCCACCATCCATACCAACCGATCGACCGGGGCGTAGACCTGGTCGTGGTCCAGGCGAAACAAGACCAGCCAGTCGAAGCCGAGAAAACTCCCGTACCCTCTGGTCCATGCATAGCCGGTGACGACCGCGTGTCCTCGGCGATGATGGGCTTCTTCCACGAAACCTGGTCGATCCCGCGCAAGGGCGGCTTGCGAAGGCAGGGCCAACTTCACCGGATCGCCGTTCGTGCCGGTCGGTCGATGCTTTTCGCCGAGAACAATCCCTTCTCGGTCGAGCAGCAGCCAGTCGTAGGCGATGTCACCATATCGCAGCCTGCCCTCTTGCTCAAAAATCGTCCGCAGGTTCTGAAGCGGCACTCGTGTGGCCACCACGCCACGAAAGGCTCCCCCTGGTCCATAGATCGGCGCCGTGAACCCGACGGCCATGGTCCGTTGTGATGCCGATGAGGGATGCGCGTCTTCCAAATGAACGGTTCCCGTCCGCCGCACCGCTTCAAACGAATCGGGGTTCAAGCCTTGTGAGTCTTGCGCGGGAAACGGATCGGTTGCCGCGAGCAGTCTCCCATGTTCATCGGCGACCCCCAGCCAGGAGTAGTACTGATAGAGCCGCTTGTATTGCAGGAGCCGGGCGGTCTTCTCATCCCGGGTGCCTTCTCGCAGCACGCCGTCGTTGGCGAACAGCTGGATGTCGCCGTACCGTTCGAACAGGACGCGATCGAGGGTGTCTGCGACGGCAGCGGCGTTCATGGCCAGTTCTCTTCCCCGTTCCGAGACCAGCACCGTACGCAAAAACGAAAGGGCATACAACCCTAGGGCTGTGGCGATGACAAAACAGAGTAAGAGGACCAGCGGAAGGATCCCTTCAGTCCATCTGGTTCTGTTTGCTATGAAACCCGGCTTGGGGGTCACGTTCCGCACCACAGTTTCCATACGAGCCGTATCGACAGGGTTTTGAAGAGGAAAGCCCAGTATCATAGCTCCTTCGCCTGTGCAGTGCCAAGCAGCCGGCCACAGAGACAGACCCATCCAATAATGGTTTTTATTTTTCAGACGATCTGCTGTGAGTTGTTTGGTTGACTCATGGGCTGCCGGCCAAGTAGGTTCGTCTCCATACGTGAAGGATGACCTGTATGTTGTTCATTTCATCCCATGTGGCGATTCCGGACGAGGAGATCGAACTGACGGCCGTGCGGGCCCAGGGCGCCGGCGGGCAGCATGTCAACAAGGTGTCCTCGGCGATCCATCTCCGGTTCGACATCGCCGCCTCATCCCTGCCGCCGTCCTACAAGGAGCGGCTTCTGGCCCTGCAGGACCATCGAGTGTCACGTGAGGGGGTGATCGTGATCAAGGCCCAGGATTCGCGGAGCCAAGAAAGGAACCGTGTTCTCGCGCTGGATCGACTGCGTGAATTGATCCAACGAGCGGCAACGCCGCGCACTCCGCGTCGTCCGACCAAACCGACCAAGGGGTCTGCACAGAGGAGACTGGAGAGCAAAACCAAGCGGTCGCGGTTGAAAGCCTTGCGAGGGAGACCTGACGAACAGTGACGGGAGGATGCGGTAAAAAGAAGGGGCGCTTCACTGGAAGCGCCCCTTCGGCGACGAAACGACTATCGTGACGTCTTAGAAGCGGCTGCGGCCGCCGCGGCTCTCGCCGCCGCCGAATCGCCCGCCGCCCCCACCGGAACGGGGTTCCTGCGGCTTCGCCTCATTCACCGTCAGTTGCCGGCCGTCCATATCGGAGCCGTTCAAGGCCGTGATGGCTGCCTTGGCTTCTTCCTGGGTGGACATTTCGACGAAGCCGAAGCCGCGCGATTGCCCGGTGAACTTGTCCGTGATCACGCGCGCCGACTCAACGGTGCCGTGGGCGGAAAACAAGTTGCTTAGCTGCGACTCAGTTGCTGCATAGGGCAACCCGCCGACATACAATTTTGAACCCATGAGGGTCTCTCCTTTTGAATAGTGACATTGTCGGCGACGCGAGAAGGAAGAAATGAGGGGAATGAGCGGGCCGAAGACGCGAACATTGAAGCGGCTTGGGTCTGACTTCCGATCAGGTTCTCGGTAACAAACAACATCGGTAATGAGCCATGTGATTTTATCTTACTCATGAGGCTCGCCATGAGCACATGATCCATCCTAGCAGATACGCAAAAGCAAAAGCTATGTGAATCAGGGTCTCATGAAAATAAATATTCTGTGCTCTTTTGGTGAATCCAGGTACGTGAGATGGGACGTTCTTGCTTCAGCGACTCAGGTTCCGGAGGAGGCGGTTCTGAGTGAGGAGGCGAGTCCCAGCTTCCAGAGGATATAGATGAGCCATTTCGAGGGATCGAAGTTGTACCAGAGGGGTCCGTTGCGATAGTCGCTCGGGTAGGTATGGTGATAGTTGTGGTAGCCCTCGCCGAAGGTCAGCAATGAGACAAACCAGGAGTTGCGGCTTGAATCGGCCGTGCCGTAGGGCTGTGCTCCCCACAAGTGACAGACCGAATTGATGCAGAAGGTCGAGTTCAGCACGGCAAAGGTGCGTCCGACCCCGGCCAGCATGAAACATCCGATTCCGCCCTTCCAGCCGCCATAGAGGAAGCCCACGACAAAGGGGAGGGCCAGGCCGATCAGGACGATCGCCACATAATTGCGATGTTGCCACATGGCCACGCGATCCTGCATGACGCGGGAGCCGAATCGTTCATCATGGCAGGGCACGGGATCGAGCAGCCAGCCGCAGTGGCTGTACCAAAACCCTCGTTTGGCGTTGTAGGGGTCGGCCGGATCGTCGCAATGGGCATGGTGGCGTAAATGGTCCGCCGCCCATTTGGCACCGGAGTTCTGCAGGGCCCAGCCTCCGGCGATCAAGAGGCAGGCCTTCACCCAGTCCGGACAGTCGAAACTGCGATGGGTCAATAGCCGGTGATAGCCCACGGTAATGCCGAGGCCTGTGACGACATAGAGCAGGGCGAACATCGTCCAATCCAGCCACGAATACCCATAGACCAGCCCATACCCCGGCACTGCGACCATCGATCCCACGACGATCGACCAGAACAGGAGGTGGGTCCAGAATTTGTGGTGGATACGGTTGACGACGTCGACCGGAACCGAGCTTTGAGAGACTTGTTGCACTACGACACAATAATCAAGCGCGTGGGTTTTCGCAAGTATCTTCTCGAAGCAGGCTCTCTCGGACCCTCGTTTCCAAAGGGCTCGGTCGGGTCGCGGTACGGCAAATGTGCGGCCCGTCAACCCATCGCCGGACAATACGTTGAGGTCATTGGGCCGTAAAAAAGACTCTGTTTTCGCCAGGATGGCCGTCGTCAACGTCATGAGCCGGAAGAAGGAGGAACCCATGTTCATTCAGTCGGTACATTTGCGGAAGATGATTTTTGTTGTACTCCTGAGCGGCATCCTGATCGGGGTCGCGGGGATGGGTGAACCCACCTTCTCAGCAACGGATCCTATACCTTCAACCGATCAGGAGTCTCCCGCCGTGACGCCCGATTCGCCGGGCGGGCCAGGAAAGGGGCGGCCGGGAAGGGGGAACCATCCGATGAGGAAGGCCTGTGCTGAGGATGTGAAGAAACTCTGCCCGGACGTGAAGGCGGGGAAGGGGCGGATTGCACAATGTTTGAAACAGCATGCGCAGGAGCTGTCGCAAGGCTGTGCCGATATGGTGCAGCAGCGCGGCAAGTCCGGCCACTGACAGCGTGAGAGGTCTTGCCGATCGGTTTTTTCAATTTATTTCTCGAACGGTCAGGGTTGCGATACAGTGACCGTCATACATACGGGATGGTACGTATGAACGGCACTGCAGGGCAGGAACAGTTCTCCGTCGATTTACGCCAGCATCCACGCTTACGGATTCCGGCGCCCTTTGTCTGTTCGCTGTCCCGTCTCGGGTTGGCCAAGTGGCTCAGTCGAGGGGGCGACGGCATCGGGGTGGTCTTCGATGTGTCGATGAAGGGAGCGAAGGTGATGAGTGAGGCGGGCATTCAGCGCGGCGACAGGCTGTCGATCAGCCTGTCCCTACCCAATCAGGCCTCGCCGATGACGGTGGAGGAAGCCGCCGTGCGCTGGGAGAAGGATCAGGTCTATGGATTGGAGTTCGTGGATCTGTCCCCGGTGGCGGAGATGCGGCTGCGAAAGTTCATCACGATCGCAATGAAACCCGCGTCATAACCTCCGTCGGCTGTTCGCTTCCTTGGGCCCGCCCGTCCGAGGTTGATGATTGCGCTCGCCGCTCCGTTTCCCTACAATGGCCTCCCCATTCGTCCATGTCCAGCACGAATACAGGAAGTCACCGGCGGCAGCCGAGTAGTCTCTATCATCCGTTCTATTGGCCTACCTGGATGGGAGTCGGACTGTTTCGCTTCCTTTCTTTCCTTCCCTATCGCTGGCAGCTCGAGCTTGGGCGGCAATGCGGGCGCTTGCTGCACAGTCTGCTCACCAAGCGGCGGGAGATCGTACGGGTGAATTTGGCGTTGTGCTTTCCTCACCAGGAGCCGGCAGAGCGCGACAAGGTTACGCTGCACTGCTTCGAGTCCATGGGGATGGGTGTGATGGAGATCGCGCTCGCCTGGTGGGCGAAGGATCCTCGAACCCATTGCGAGTGCACCATCAAGGGATTGGAATACATTCGAGAAGCGCTCCGGGAGGGGCGGGGGGTGTTGCTGTGCGGGGCCCATCTCCATACGGCGGAACTCGCCGGCCGCCTCATGACGTTGGAGCAACCGGTGGCCATCGTGTACCGGCCGCAGAACGATGTCGTGGCGGAAACGATCTCGAATCGCTGCCGCAGCCGATATTATGAGGAATTGATCCAGCACCGGGACATGCGGGGCATTCTGCGGGCCCTGGCTAAGAACCGGGTGGTATGGTACGCCCCCGATATCGACGCGGGGTCGAAGCGCAGTGTGTTCGCACCGTTTTTCGGGGTGCCGGCGGCATCCCTCACCGCTACGTCCAGACTGGCGAAGGTCAGCGGCGCGGCGGTGGTGCCTTGCTTCTATTACCGGCGGGCCGATGGAACCGGCTACGATATCGAAGTGGGGCCGGCGCTCGATCGGTTTCCTTCGGGCGAGGTGCTGCAGGACACGGTGCGCATCAACCACCTGATCGAAGGCGCCGTCAGCCGCGTGCCGGAGCAGTATTTTTGGCAGCATCGGCGCTTCAAGAGCCGTCCGCCGGGCGAACCGCCGGTCTATCGGCGGTAACCGTTCCCCCTGTGCGTCGTTCTCATCGCGATGATGTCGTCGAGCCGGAGTTCCTTCTGTGAAATGACGAGAAGTATTCGGCGGTTCCGGCCTCTTGCGTTATACTGATTCCGGTTGGGCGCAGGAGAAGGTCGCGCCGCTCGCTCCGTCATGGATCAATCCGATCAGTCACCCGCCAAGCGCATCGAGTTACGGCAGCACCGGCGTTGCGCCGTTCCCCCGACCTGCCTGCTCTCGTTCGCCCGCTTCGCGCTGTCCATCACCTTCAGCGGCGATGCGGAAGGAGAGGGGGCCGTAATCAATCTCTCCCTCAAGGGATGCAAAGTCGACAGCGACGCGGGGGTCAAGGTCGGCGATGCGATGTCCCTGATCATCCTGCTTCCGGGGGAGGAGCCTCCGACCACCGTCGATCTCGCCCTGGTGCGTTGGGCGCAAGGACCGTGTTTTGGGTTGGAGTTCGTATCCATCGGGCCGGCGGAGGTGAATCGACTGCGCCGGTTTCTCGCGTCCGCCGGCCTGTCCGAGCCGTAAACCGGTGCAGCGGTTTATGGACGGCCGTCCGGTCTGGGAGGGAGGAGAAAGCGTGGAAAAAGCGAAAGAGCTGCGGAAGTCCCGTCGAGTGGCGATCGGGTGCCGGTTGGCGTTCTCCGGCGAGGATGAGGTGGAGGGCGAGGCGGAGGTCCTTGATCTCTCCTTCACCGGCTGTATGGCGAAGTCGGAGATCGCGGTGCAACCGGGACTCCAGATGAAGGTGTCACTGTTCCTGTCGGACGGACATGAATGGCCGGTCCGTGTGGATGAAGCCATTGTCCGCTGGGCCAGGGGCGGCGAGTTCGGGGTAGAGTTTCTGGCCATGCGGCCTCCGCAACTTCGGCGGATCCAGCAGTTCGTCATCAAGACCAAGCCCTTGTGAGGAGAGGGAAGCGATGCGCGGTTCTCGCGCGACATCTCCTCGCCTTCCCATGCGGCCGGCCTGGAGCCGGCTGGTCCGGTGCAGCCTATAGGGATCGCCGTCGTTGCTTTACTTCTGATACTTCCCCTACAATTTTGCCGGACGTCGGAGCTTCCCGAACGGAGTCCGGCGGCTGACCCTGCCCTGTGACGGAGGCTGTACGCCGCGCATGATCGAGTGGTTGGGACGCAAAGCCATCGCAGGCTACACCTACCTGACGGCCCTGGCCACACTCTCGTCGCAAGCCTTTCTGGATCTGGCGCTTCCTGCTAAGCAGGGACGCCGGGAAACCCTGTGGGTCCTGGTCCGGCAAATTCTCTTCACTGGTGTGGATGCCCTGCCGGTGACGACCGTCATCGCCCTCCTGTTGGGGATCATCATCATCACGCAGGCGGGGACGCAGCTTCCCAGGCTCGGGGCCGGTGAACTGGTGGGCAGCATCATCGTCGTGACCGTCATACGAGAACTGGGGCCTCTGTTGACGGCCTTCATCGTGGTGGGCCGCTCCGGCACGGCCATCGCGATCGAATTGGGCAACATGTCGGTCACGCGGGAGGTGGTCGCCCTCCGGCTCATGGGGATTCCGATCAGCCGGTTCGTCATCATGCCCCGCATGGTCGGTATGGTACTGTCGATGATCTGCCTGACATTGTATTTCGACGTGGTCGCCGTCCTCGGAGGCTACCTGGTCGCCAACGCCCAACTCACGATTCCCTTCTATGCGTTTGTGGAGGGGGTGATCAAGGCGCTGTCTTCGACCGATGTCGCGTTGACTGCGTTCAAAGGATTGCTGTTCGGATCGGCCGTCGCGGCAGTCTGTTGTCACCATGGGCTGTCCGTTGAATCGTCGTTCACGGAGGTGCCGCAACAGACGACGCGGGCCATGATCAATTCGTTCGTCCTGTGCCTGCTGATCGATGTCGTCGTGACGGTGCCTCTGTACCTATGAAGCAAGCGGCCCTCCTGCTGGAACAGGTCCGGATGCCCATGCCGGGAACTCTCCACCGACTGGAGGTGGATCTGCGGATCGACGCGGGCGAGTTCGTCGCCCTGGTGGGGCCGAGCCGCTCGGGAAAAAGTTTGATCGTGGAATTGGCGGCGGGATTGGTCGCTCCGGAAACGGGCCGGGTGGTCCTGTTGGGGCACGAGTGGGTGGAGGAGTCGGCCGATGGGTACAGCCCTGTTCGACTCCGGCTCGGAACCGTCCTGCAGCAACCGGGGCTCCTGAGCAATATGACGCTTTTCAACAACGTGGCCCTGCCGTTGCGATATCACCGTACCTCCATGACGGAAGGCGATCGCGAGCAGGTCGTGATGATGCAGCTGGAGCGGCTGAGGTTAGCGCCGATGCGGGATCGTTTTCCTGCCGAACTCAATCAAGGCGAGGTGCGCAGGGGGGCCATCGCCCGCGCCATGGTCCTCGATCCGGAAGTGCTCCTGCTGGATGATCCCACGGCGGGGCTGGATGCGCAGATGGTGCCGGTGCTCACCGCCTATGTGAAGGAGCAGAGGACGCTCCGGCCGCTGACGGTCATTGCGGCGTTGCGTTCATTTTCGCCATTCGTCGAAGGGGCCGGTCGCTTCGTGTTGCTTCGCGACGGCCGCGTGGAGGCCGAAGGGGCCCGTGACGCGCTGGCCGGCAGCGTCCCCCCGGCGTTCAGAATGTATGTGGAGTAGGCCGCATCACGGAGACGCGGTCCTGCGAGATTGAGAGGTGAGCGATGGCCATGCATTATTCCCATCGGCTGTCCAGTGGGCGGTTGGCGCAGATCGTCGGGACGTTCATCCTGATTCCCGTCCTGATCCTGGCTGTGGCCGCTTTCTGGATGGCGAAGACCGAGCATCTCTTCGAGCCCACCTACCATGTGAAGGCCAGCCTGAGCAAATCGTACGGCCTGGAGCCCGGCTCGCCGGTCGTCGTGTCGGGGATTCCGATCGGGCGGGTGCAGCAGGTGGATCTCAACGATCGCGGGACCGTCGATCTGACCCTGCGGTTGCTGGCTCGGTATCAAACCATGGTGAAGGACAATTCGGAGCTGCGTATCACCAAGAGCGGTGTGGTGGTTGGCCAAACACAGGTCGATATAGGGATGGGCACCTCCGGCAGTCCGATGTTGACCGATGGAGCGACGATTCGCGCGGTTGAACCGAGAGACATCGGGGATCTCGTCAACGAGATCGAACCGGTCCTGGCGGCAGTGAAACAAACGTTGTTGCGCGTCGAGACCATGACGCAGGACCTGCAGGGCGGGCTGAAAGCCGGCAGCAAGGCGTTGGAGCAGGTGGCACAGGCGACGCAAGACCTACCGGCCGTCGTTGCATCGGTGCAACGGACGGTCGCTTCGGTGGAGCAGACGGCTGCTGCGTTGCCCGGGATGGCCGGTTCGATGAAGCGGACGTTGGGTCTGGTCGATCGTGTGACGGCGGACGTGCAACAGACTGCGAGTAAATTACCGGCTGTCCTGGACGGCGCTCAATCGACGCTGGCCAGCGTGAAGCGCCTCTCGGACTCCGTGGGCGAAGTGAGTCAGGAACTGGTTCCCGTCGT
Source organism: Nitrospira sp. (assembly GCA_030123565.1). Taxonomy (NCBI): domain Bacteria; kingdom Pseudomonadati; phylum Nitrospirota; class Nitrospiria; order Nitrospirales; family Nitrospiraceae; genus Nitrospira; species Nitrospira sp. The sequence goes on from CP126122.1 coordinate 813,984, forward strand.
CCAGACGGCGCAGGTCACGTTGTCGGACCTGTCGGTCCTGGTGCGGGGAGCGAAACAGACGTTTCCGTTCAACCGCTTTGCGCAGAACGCCGGGCCGGCTCCGAAACAGCCATCCGGCGTTCCTCCTTCCGGCCTCCCGAGCCTGCGGGGGGATCAACTCCGTCGATGACCATGGGGGTGCATGATTTCGTCAAGGGCTGCTGCGCGGTGGCGGGGATGGTTCTCCTCGGTTGCGCACATCCTCCACCGCCGGCGCCGGTTCCTGCTCCGTCGCCTAGGCCCTTGACTGCGCAGGTCGAATCGTTGCGCCGACAGGGCGACCGTTGGTTGACCAAAGGGGATACGGCCAGAGCGGAAGAGGCCTATGAGGCGGCAAGTCGGATGGCGGAGAGCCTCGACGATGTGAAGGGGCTCATCGAAGCGCTCAATGATCTCGGCAACGTGGCCATGAGTCGAGGGGCAACCGCTCGGGCCGTCACGCTCCACGGACGGGCGGTCGCCTTGGCCCAACGAGCAGGGGATCCCCGCCTCCTGATCGAGAGTCTCACTGCGGCGGGGGCAGCCGAACATCGCGAAGGACGCTTGCAGGAAGCAGAACGGCTCGATCAACAGGCTCTGGACCTGGCCCTCCAAACGGCAGATCGTCAGGCAGAGGCGGTCCTGCGCAACAATCTAGGGTTGTTGCTGCAAGCGAAGGGTGATGTTGAACAGGCCGAGCAATTCTTCCGACAGGCGATGGTCTTGAACCAAGCGTCGGGGGACGCGGCGGCGGAGGCCAGCAACCATGTGAACCTTGGAATCTTGGCGGAGGGCCGCCGGGACCATGAGGCGGCGGAACGGGAATTCGAGCGGGCGTTGGAACTGGACAAGGCGGCGGAGCGCCGGTCCGAGATTGCCGCCGATCTGTTGCGACTGGGCCGGCTTGCCGATCGCGGAGGATTGTCCGATCGTGCGCTGGCCTATGCCGAGCGGGCCTATCGCAGTTATCTGGCGCAGGGGAACGTGACCGAGGCGATGTCGGCCTTGACCCAGGCAGTGGCCTGGGCTGGAAAGGCCGGACGTACAGGGGACGTTGCACGGTTGGAGAGAGAATTGAGCGGGTTACGGTCGCACGCGCCGGGACGGTAGCCTGCCGGGTCGATCGCGCAGGCGCCGTTACTTGATGGCGACGGCTTTGACTTCCTTGTAGGTGGTGTGACCCTGCAGCACCTTCTCGATGCCGTCCTGAACCAGCGTCGTCATCCCTTCGGACATGCCGAGCTTGAGCATCTCTTCGGTCTTGGCCTTGTTTTGAATCAACCGCTTCATCTCGTCCGTCCCCAGCAGGAGTTCATGCAGCGCCACGCGGCCTTTCAGACCTGAACGGTTGCACGTGTCGCAGCCCTTGCCTCGGTACAGGCGAAAACTGCTGTCGTAGACGATGCCGAGTTTGTTCCAATATTCCGGCCCATAGCCCTGCCTCAGTTCTTCGAATTCTTCTTTCGACGGCTGGTAGGCTTCCCTGCAATCCTTGCAAATCCGCCGCGCCAACCGTTGAGCCAGGACTCCCAACATGGCATCGGCGAAACTGAACGAGTCGCAGCCCATGTCCAAGAGCCTGGTGATGGTTTCCACCGCGCTGTTGGTGTGCAGGGTGCTGAGGACCAGGTGGCCGGTGAGCGACGCCTCGATGCCGGTGTCCGCGGTTTCCTTATCCCGCATTTCTCCGACCATGATGACGTCCGGATCGGCCCGGAGAAACGCACGCATCGCGGCGGCGAAGGTGAAGCCGATCTTGGCATGGACCTGCACCTGGCGGAGCCCGTACTGGGTGATTTCGACGGGATCTTCCGCCGTCCAGATCTTGATGTCGGGGGTGTTGATGTGGCCCAGCACGGAGTGCAGCGTGGTGGTTTTGCCGGACCCCGTCGGGCCCACGCAGAGAATGATGCCGTAGGGCTTCTGCGCGATATTCTTGATCTCGCGCTGATTCCGCTCGGAGAAGCCCATTTTGTCGAGGGGCAGCGGTTCGCTGGCCGCCAGGATACGCATCACCACGTCTTCGTTGTAGCCGGCGGTCGGGATCGTGGCGACGCGCAGTTCGATTTCCTTGTTCTCGCCGATCTTGAACTTGATCTTGCCGTCCTGAGGCTTTCGCCGTTCCGCGATGTCGAGGCTGGCCATGATTTTCAAGCGGGACACGATGGCACGCCGATAACTCGGCGGAATTTTCATGTATTCGAAACAGTCGCCGTCGACCCGGAACCGTACCAGGGTATCGCGTTTTTCCCCATAGGGTTCGATGTGGATGTCGGAGGTGCCCTGCCGGAAAGCATCGGCGATGATTTGGTTCGCCAGTCGCACGATGGCATTGTCGTTTTCGTCAAGGCCGGCGGAGGACGCCTCTTCCGCCGCTTCGAGCTGCGCTTCGCTCACCAATTCGCCGAGAATGTCCGAGACATTCTCGTTCAGCTTCGTACTTGCCTCAGGGGTGCCGTTCGCCGTCGACAGGAATTGAGAAATGTCGCGACGCAGGCTGACGGCGAACCGGATATTCAACCCGGGGAAGGTGCGCTTGATGTCTTGAACACGATCCAGATCGCCCGGATCGTCCGTTAAAATTTCGATCGCGGCACGGTCCCGCTTGAGCGGCATCCAGTGATTTTTCTTCAGGTAATCGACGTTCAGGTTCTTGAGGAGTTCGATGTCGGCAATCGTACGCTCGTTGTATTCGATGTAGGGGCACTTGTGAAAGTGGGCGAGCGATTTGCCGAGGTCGGATTTGGGAACCTTATATTTGTCGATGAGCAGAGACTCGATATCGACCACGCCTTTTTTGGACTCGGCGAGGGCGTTGTCCAGGTCGTTCTGGGCGATCTTGCCGTTGGTCAGCAGGTAATCGAATTTGGAGGGAGCTTTCTTCGAGGTTTTCCGAAGGCTGTAGAACGCGGTTCCCAGCGACTTGGCGATCTCCGCGACACATTCCTCATCTTTGCGCGTGAAGCGTCCGCCGCTCTTCTTGTTGAGGAGCTGGATCACACCCATGAGGTACTTGTTTTCGGCGACCACCGGATAGGTGAGGACCTGTTTGGTCTTGAACCCGGTGTTCTTGTCGTAGGTGACATCATGGGTGAGGGACGGATGGATGGCGCCGAGTTCGGCCTGGCTGTAGGCGTCGCCGACATTGACCGGGCGAAGGTATTTGGCGCAGAACCCCGGGAGGCTCTGTTCCGTGATCGGGGTGCGGACTTCCTGAACGGTATCGAGGTGCGGGATCTTGGAGAAAATTTCTTTCTTTTCAGAGTCCACGACGAAGAGCGTGAGGTCTTCGGCGTCGAAGCAACCCAGGATGTCATGGCGCAGGTCCAGCAGGATCTGGTCGATGTCGCCTGCCGCGAGAATTTGGGCGCTGATCCGCTTGACGCTTTCGGCGAATCCGGATTTGAGGGTGGGGTCGCCGACACCGGGCAGCGGGGCTTTGGGCTGCATCAAACGGTCTCCAGGAACAGGCTGCACGAGAGGCGAAACGCGGTCGATCAGAAAGTCGATGCCGGGCATAAAAACCGTTGCAGGCAACGGGTTCCAGCCTGGTGCTTGCTGTGTGAGTCAGTGTAGCGCAACGTCCGGTCAAGGCAAGCAAAAGACAATTTCCAGAAACCTCCTGGCGGTCGGTTTCGTGTGAAGCCGCGCCCTGAGGATCTACGGGATGTACGTGGACGACCGGCGAAGGGCCCGCGACTAGGTGGTGTTGGTCAACAGCGAAGACAGGGTTGAGAGAACTTGGTCGGGAGTGATTTTTTTCGTCTCGCCGCTGTGGCGGGATTTCAACTCGACCTGACCTTGAGCCAGGCCCTTGTCGCCGATGACCAGGTGATAGGGCGCGCCGATCAGATCGGCGTCGTTGAATTTGACCCCGGCTCGGTCGTCACGATCGTCCCAGAGGACCTCGAACCCCGCGTCTTGCAGGGTGTGATAGAGGGTGCCGGCCAGTTGCGTAACCGGTTGGGATTGGCTCAACGGCAAGAGCGTGACGTGGAAGGGTGCGATGGGAACCGGCCATTTGATGCCCTTGGCGTCGTGATTTTGTTCGATCGAGGCGGCGGCGGTGCGGCTCACGCCGATGCCGTAACAGCCCATGACCGCCAGTTGTTCTTGCCCCTGCGCATCCAGAAACGTGGCCTTCATGGCCTGGCTGTATTTCGTGCCCAACATGAAGACGTGGCCGACTTCGATGCCCTTGGCGGTCTTCAATGTGCCGTCCTTGCGCGGAGAGGGATCGCCCGCCTGCGCATTGCGGAGGTCGGCGAACCGGTCCACGGTGAAATCACGCTCCCAGTTGGCATCCACGAAATGGGTGTCGGCCCGATTGGCTCCGACGACGAAGTTGGCCATGGCCTTCACGGCCCAATCGGCCAGGATGCGGACCTGCTTCAAACCGACGGGACCGACGTAGCCGGCCGGTGTCCCGGCCAGGCTCGGAATCAGTTCAGGTTTGACGAGTTCGAGATCGGCGGCGCCGAGCAGACGTTTCACCTTGATCTCATTGACCTCATGGTCCCCTCGAACGAGCACGGCGACGGTCTCTTTGCCCGTGTTGTAGAGCAACGTTTTGACGAGTCGGGCCGGCGTGATGTTCAGAAAAGTCGTGACCTCCTCGACCGTCCGTCGTCCGGGTGTCGGTACGGCGGTCAGGGGACGGCGGGCCGCGTCGTCGCAGGTCTCCGGAGGAAGGACTTCGGCCCGTTCGACGTTGGCCGCGTAGGTCCCTTCCTCGCTGTAGACGATGGTTTCCTCGCCGGTGTCCGCCAGCACCATGAATTCATGCGAGGAGGTTCCACCGATCAATCCGGTGTCGGCTTCCACGGGGCGGAAGGTGAGACCGCAGCGCGTGAAGATGCGGTTGTAGGCGTCGTACATTTTTTGATAATTCACCCTGGCCCCGGCTTCGTCCTTGTCGAAGCTGTAGGCATCCTTCATGATGAATTCGCGCCCGCGCATCAAGCCGAAGCGCGGCCGGATCTCGTCGCGGAATTTCGTTTGGATCTGGTAGAAATTCAGCGGCATCTGTCGATAGGAACGCACTTCCCGGCGGAAGAGATCCGTAATCACTTCTTCGTGCGTCGGCCCCAGGCAGAAGTCGCGTTCGTGCCGATCCTTGAAGCGGAGCAGTTCCTTGCCGTAGAAGTCCCAGCGGCCTGTTTCGCGCCACAGCTCGGCCGGGGAGGCCACCGGCATCAGCAGCTCCTGGGCGCCGGCACGATTCATTTCCTCGCGGACGATGCGCTCGATTTTGCGGAGCACCCGCAGGCCGAGCGGCAGATAGGTATAGATACCGGCTGCGACCTTTCGGATCATGCCGGCGCGCAGCATCAGGCGGTGGCTGACCGTTTCGGCCTCGCCCGGATCTTCGCGCAGGGTGGGGATGAGGGTTTCGGAGACGCGCATGCAGGTTATGGAGAAATCAATCGCTCGATATCGTTCCAGAAAGCAAAAATCATGATGCCCACGAGCAGAACCAGACCGACCTGTTGCGCCAGTTCCCGCTGGCGGTCTTCCAGAGGCTTTCTGCGGATGGCTTCGATAAAGAAAAACAGCAGGTGGCCGCCGTCCAAAATGGGAATGGGCAAAAGATTCAGTACACCCAGGTTGATGCTGAGCATGGCCATGAGGAACACCAAATTCGAGGGGCCCTGTTCGGCTGCGTCGCCGGCGGTCTTGGCGATCGTGAGCGGTCCGCCGATGTTCTTGCGGGAGATTTCTCCCGTGATGATCTTGTAGATCCCCACCACCGTGAGTTCGGTCCAACTCCACGTAGCTTGGGCGCCGAGCCACGGCGCTTTGAGGGGATCGTTCGTTTGTAAAATCGTTTGGTTCTGGGCGGAAATGCCGATCTTGCCGACTTCGACCGTCTTCCCGTCCACCGTGGTTTTTTCACCCAACGGCGTCACGGCCAGCGATTGGACGGCTCCGTTGCGTTGGATGTCGAATTGCAGTGCTCGGTTGGGGCTTTCGCGCACCAGTGTGGTCATCTGCGACCAGGTGAAGATGTCGTGTCCGTCGATACGGACGACGCGGTCTCCCGCCGACAGACCCGCTGCCTGTGCGCGTGATCCGGGGATCACGGCCGTGATGACCGGCGCCCGTTCCTCGATGCCGAGCTGATAGACGGTCGTGGCCTTGCCGTTGTCCTGCACCGTCGTCTTGCCCGGGGTGACCAACGTCGTCTTGACCTGTTCTCCGCGGGTAAAGTCCAGCGTGAGTTGTTTCCCGTTGCTTTGAGCGATGTACTTCAGCAGTTCGGCGCTGGTCGAGATTTCCTTCTCATTGACCCGGATGACGCGATCGCCCGGTTTCAGCCCGGCCTGATCGGCTGGTGATCCCGGCAGCACTGCTTCGATTTCCGGAATGATGTCCTTGAAGCTGGGGACCGGCAGGGTATAGCCGAGCCCGAGATAGGCCGTGTAAATGAGATAGGCCAGAATGAAGTTGAAAATCGGTCCGGCGGCCACGATGAGGGTCTTGCCCCAGAGCGATTGGTGGGCGAACGCGCGTTTCTTCTCCTCCGGTGTAATCGTCTCCTGTTCATCTTCTCCGAAGAGCTTGACGTAGCCTCCCAACGGCACGGCCGACAATAGGTATTCCGTTTCGCCGACTTGCCGTCCGAAAATCTTCGGTCCGAAGCCGAGGGAAAACTTCAGGACCTTGACCCCGACCCAGCGGGCGGCCAGAAAATGTCCCATTTCATGAAAGGCGACCAGGACGCCCAGCACCACCAGGAATGGAATGGCCCAGTGGGTCAGAAGCGAGACGAAATCCGGCGACCAAGCAAAGGCTGTTCCCACAACGAGACTCCTTGGGTTCAGAGTATTACCGCGTCAAGGCATGCACGAGGGCTTCGGCTTTTTCCCGGGCCCAACGATCGGCTTGCAACGCATCATCCAAGCCGTCGATCTGGCGAGGCGCATGTGCTTCCATTGTACTCCGAATGATGTCCGGAATATCGAGAAAACGAATTCCATTCTGGAGAAAGGCCTCCACCGCCACTTCGTTGGCGGCATTCATCGCCGCCGGCATGGTCCCGCCGATCCGCAACGCCTCGTACCCCAGATGCAGACAGGGGAAGCGATCGTGATCCGGTTTGAAGAACGTCAAGGTGCCGATGGCGGTAAGGTCCAGCGACGGCAAGTCCAACGGCATCCGCACGGGATAACGCATGGCGTAGGAAATCGGGGTGCGCATGTCGGGGAGCCCTAACTGGGCGATCACCGACCGGTCCCGGTACTCGACCAGGGAATGGATGATGCTCTCACGATGGACCAGCACTTCGATCTGGGCATCGGGAATGTCGAAGAGCCATCGCGCCTCGATCACTTCCAGCCCTTTGTTCATCAACGTGGCCGAGTCGATCGTAATCTTCGACCCCATTTTCCAGTTGGGATGTTGCAACGCGCGTTCCGGCGTGACGTCCTGCAATTGTTCGCGGGTGAACTCCCAGAGCGGCCCTCCGGAGGCGGTCAGGACCACACGTTTGACGTCTTCGCGCCGATGCCCTTCGAGTGATTGGAAGATGGCGCTGTGTTCACTGTCGACGGGGAAAATGCGGACCAGATGTTTCTTGGCTTCCGCCTGCATCAAGGCCCCGGCCATGACCATCGGCTCCTTGTTGGCGAGGGCGATATGTTTGCCGGTGCGAATCGCGGCCAGTGTCGGGACCAATCCAGCGCCGCCGACGATGGCCGACACGACCAATTCGGCTTCCGGCGCCTGGGCGACTTCCGCGACGCCGTCGTGTCCCGCGAGAATCCGGACCGGGAGATCGGCGCAGCGCTGGCGCAGTCTTGCGGCGGCAGCCTCGTTCGCCAGCGCCGCGACCGCCGGGCGAAACCGGCGGATCTGCTCCTCGAGTTTGTCGTCGTTCGAGCCGGCGGTCAGGCCGATGACGCGAAACTCCTGTGGGAATCGTTCCACGATGTCGAGGGTGTTGGTTCCGATCGAGCCGGTCGAACCGAGGATGACGATGTGCTTCATGGCATGCTCCAGAGCGGACGGACGGTTATCCGTCACACGTGATTGACGATCGCGACATAGTAGTAGAAGGCCGGGCCCGTGAACAAGAGACTATCCAGACGATCGAGCATGCCTCCGTGTCCTGGAATCAGCGCGCCGGAATCCTTGAAGCCCGCACTGCGTTTCACGGCCGATTCCACCAGATCGCCGAGGAGACCGGCCAGCGTGAGTCCCACGCCCAACACCAGACAGTCCAGCAGCGAGAAGGCGGGCAAGAACCAGGCACGTGCGGCGAAGGCCATCAAGCATGCGAGGATCAGGCCACCCGCCAGACCTTCGTATGTTTTCTTGGGGCTGATGACCGGTGCGAGCGCCCGCCGTCCCATGGCCTTTCCGGCCACGTAGGCTCCCGTATCACCGGCCCAGGTCACGAGTACCACGAAAAAAATCAACAGGGCCCCGTCGGGCAATCCTCTGGTGAGCAGAAGACAGCCGAGAGTCAATCCGATGTACAGGACTCCCATCACCAGGACCATGCCGTCCGTGAGCGCGTCCCGCAGCGGTTTCCCCGACAGCAGGGGCAGGCACAGTGCGAGGATGACGGTGCCCAACAGCACGGCGCGATCGTTCACGAGTGCGGGCCACTGCGCGCTGCTCAGCAAAAGGCCGGTGGCCGCGACACCCAACCAATTCCACCAGGGCCACGGTTCCTGCCCCAGATGGAGTCGATAAAATTCTCCCACGGCCACCATGCCGGCGATCACGACGAGGCCGAAGAAGGCCGTCGGTCCGAGGTCGTGCACGAGGACATAAAAGATCGGAAGGAAAATCACTGCCGCGAGGACGCGACGGACGGCTTCTGCTGATGAGCGTGGTCGAGCGGCTTCCAGGGGGTTCTGCATCGGCTTCTCGCACTGGAAGGCTCCCGGTTTCACCACGAAGAGAGGTTAGGAGGAGACGCTGCTGAACACGCGGCCGAAACGGCGCTCGCGCCGCTGGTATTCGAGCAATGCGACCAACGTTTCGCGGCGGCGAAAGTCCGGCCAGAGGGTCGGGGTGAAATACAGCTCCGTATAGGCCAGCTGCCACAAGAGGAAATTACTGATGCGGGTCTCGCCGCTGGTGCGGATCAGGAGGTCCGGATCCGGGAGACCATGGGTATAGAGAGCCTGTTGCAAGGCCTGCTCATCGAGTTGATCCACCGACAGCCGGCCGTCCTGGACCGCCCTTGCCAGCTCTTTGGCCGCATCGACCAGTTCCGCTCGGCCGCCGTAGCTGAGGGCGACATTGAGGATCAAGCGATTCAGGTGAGCGGTCTCCTGTTCCGTGGTGCGGACCCACTGGAGCGCCGAGGGAGGGAGGGATGACACCCTCCCGATGGTTTGAAATCGGACCCCCTGTTCCACCAGGCTCGAACGTTCCGTCGAGAGATAATGTTCCAGCAGACCCATCAGGGCCGTGATTTCTTGGGCGGGCCGGTTCCAGTTTTCTTGAGAAAAGGCATAGATCGTCAGGATCTTGATGCCGAGTTCGAGCGAGAGTGAGATCAATTCCCGAACGGACTTGATGCCCTCCTGGTGCCCGGCAATACGCGGCAGGCCTCGTAACTCCGCCCATCGGCCGTTGCCGTCCATGATCACCGCCAGATGTTTCGGTAGCAGGTCCGGTTCGAGTTTTGAGAGCAGATCGGAGTCAGGGGCAGGCTCGATATCGCGGGACCGAGAATCGTTCATGGAGCGGCGTGAACACCTTTTCTTATGCTGTGTGGATCTCCGTGGAGGTAAGGCGAGTCTAGCGGTGAGGGCGTTGAAAGTCAAACAGTATTTCCCAATTTCGCTGTATTTGCAGATGGTTCTGGCGCGCTTGCATTGCGACCGCGGAAATGACTGCGTTATACTCACCCACCATATGAAAAAAGGGAGTGGCTCCATGACGAAGGATGATTCCGGGGTGCCGGAACGTTTCGGGATGACCGATCGAGAAATCGAGCAGGCGCTGGGACGGGTCAAGGTACCGGCGGTTGATTATGCCGACTTGTATTTCGAATACTGCCAGTCGGAGTCGGTCTCCATGGAAGAGGGGATCGTCAAGCGCGCGACGAAAAGTATCGGGCAAGGCGTCGGCGTACGGGCGACCGTGGGCGAGAAGACGGGATTTGCCTATTCCGATGAACTGACACCGAAAGACCTGAACATCGCCGCGGATACGGCGCGGTACATCGCCGATTCCGGCCGTGGGACGGAACCGGTTCCCGTGACGCAGCGGCCGGCTGTGGCGCGCGACCTCTATCCCCACGACCGAACCGACATCGAAGTGGCCACCCGCGATCGAGTCACCCTGCTCAATGCAATCGACGTCGAAGCCAGACGGTACGATCCCCGGATCAAGAACGTGATGGCATCCTACAATACCGAATATAAGGTCATGCTGGTCGCGACTTCGGACGGCCTCATGGTCGGAGATATCCAGCCCCTGTCACGGTTGCAGGTGACCTGTATCGCCGAAGAAAACGGCAATCGACAGATCGGGACGTTCGGCGGAGGCGGCCGGATCGGGTTGGAATATTTTCAGCAAGACCGGCGTTACCTGCAGTTCGCCAGGGAGGCGGCGCGGGGGGCGATCCTGAATCTCAGTGCCGTCGATGCGCCGGCCGGCGTGATGCCGGTCGTGTTGGGCGGCGGCTGGCCCGGTATCCTGCTGCATGAGGCGATCGGTCATGGGCTGGAGGCCGACTTCAACCGCAAGAAGACCTCGGCCTTCTCCAACCTCGTAGGGAAGCAGGTGGCCTCGGAGGTCTGCACGATCGTGGACGACGGGACGTTGCCCTTTCGGCGCGGGTCGCTGAATGTGGACGACGAGGGCACGCCCACCAGCCGCACGGTCTTAATCGAGCGCGGCATCCTACGGGGCTACATCACCGATAAACTGAATGCCCGCCTGATGGGGATCCCGGTGACCGGCAACGGACGGCGCGAGAGTTATCAAAGCGTGGTGTTGCCGCGGATGACCAATACGTTCATGCTGGCGGGCGAGTCCGATCCGCAGGACATCATCAAGTCCGTCAAGAAGGGACTGTACGCCGTGTCGTTCGGCGGCGGACAGGTCGATATCACCAACGGCAAGTTTGTCTTTTCAGCCAGCGAGGCCTACCTGATCGAAGACGGACAGATTACCAAGCCGGTCAAGGGCGCGACGTTGATCGGCAGCGGCCCTGAAATCCTGAAGCAGGTTTCTATGGTAGGGCACGATTTGAAACTGGATGAAGGGATCGGGACCTGTGGAAAGGAAGGGCAGTCTGTGCCGGTCGGAGTCGGATTGCCGACCATTCGCATCGATGAAATCACCGTCGGAGGAACGAAGGCATAACCATGACACGTCTGATCGGTGAACAGGACTATACAACCGTCGCGCAGGACCTTCTGACGCGAGCGGCGAAACAGGGGGCGACCGCGGCGGATGTGATGGTGGCGGACGGCGAGACCCTCTCGGTTCAGGTTCGAATGGGGGCTGTCGATCGATTGACCAAGGCGCGTGAAAAGCGTTTGGGGCTCCGGGTCTTTTTCGGGCAGCGGTCCGCCAGCGCCTCGACCTCGGATTTTTCCCGCGATTCCTTGGAACGGTTCGTCGCAGAGACCTGCGCGCTGGCCCAAGCCGTCGTCGAAGACCCTGTGTCCGGCCTGCCCGAACCGGGACAATATGCCGCCGACTTTCCCGACCTGAACATTCATGATCCCACGAAGCTCCAGACCGACCAGCAGATCGATCTCGCTCTCCGTGCCGAGCGCGCCGCCTTTGCCGCCGATCCACGTATCACGAATTCGGAAGGGGCCGAATGTGATTCGTCGTCCGGCCGGATCATCCTGGCGAACAGCCACGGATTTCTCGGTCACTATGCCAACAGCAGTTTTTCCCTGTCCGTGTCGCCGATCGCGTCGGATGCCGGCGGCATGCAGCGCGACTATTGGTACGGAGTCGATCGGGCCTTTGCGAAGCTGGAGAGTCCGGAAGCGATCGGGAGGGAAGCGACCAGGCGAACGGTGCGGAAACTCGGGGCCCGCAAGGTTCCCACCTGTTGCGCGCCGGTGATCTTTGAAGCCGAGGTGGCCGGTGGGCTGCTCGGCCATCTTTGCGGCGCCTTGTCCGGTTATGCGCTCTACAAGGGGGCGTCGTTTCTCATCGGGCAATTGGGAAAACAGATCGCGCCGGACTTTGTGACCATTTACGACGACGGCCGGATGCCCGGCGGACTGGGTACGCGTCCGTTCGACGGCGAGGGGCTGCCGACGAGGAAGCAGGCGGTGGTCGAACGAGGTCGCTTGATGAGTTATCTGTTGGATACCTATTCAGGGAAGAAACTGGGTTTGCCCTCGACCGGGAACGCGTCCCGCAGCATCGGCGAAAGCCCGTCGGCCGGGCCGACGAATTTTTATATGGTACCCGGCACCACAAGGCCGGAAGACATCCTGGCGTCGGTGAAGCAGGGCCTGTATGTGACGGATCTCATCGGGTTCGGGATCAACATGGTGACCGGCGACTACTCTCGCGGGGCGAGCGGGTTCTGGATCGAAAACGGGGAGTTGGCCTATCCGGTGGAAGAGATTACCATCGCCGGCAACCTCACGCAGATGTATGCGAACATCGAGATGATCGGCACGGACCTCGTGTTTCGCGGGCGGATTGCCAGCCCGACCGTGAAGCTGGCCGAGATGACCATCGCGGGCAACTGATATCGTATCGGAATTCTTATCCGGTCCGTTGTGTTCAGGGAGGAACCGATCGGATCTTCATGATGAAGCACAGGGGGGTACGATGGCCGAACAACTCAACGAAATGATGGTTCAATATCCAAGCGAGGGAGTGACGATGAAGGCCTTCCTGGTCGGCCCGAAAACGCAGGAGAAGCGGCCTGTCATCGTCGTCGTGCAAGAATGGTGGGGATTGACCGACCTCATCAAGAATGTCGCGCAGCGATACGCACGGGAGGGCTATGTGGTCATCGCTCCGGACCTGTATTCGCGGCTCGGACATAAAGTGACGAACGACCCCTCGCAAGCTGCCCAGCTCATGAACAGTCTGAAGCAGAGCGACGGATTGAAAGATTTGAACGCCACGGTCGCCTATTTGAAAACTGTGCCGGGGGCGGATGCGGGAAAAATCGGAGTCACCGGATTCTGCATGGGCGGCTCCTATGCCCTCATGCTGCCCTGCGTCAACAAGGACATCAAGGCCTCGGTGCCGTTCTACGGGTGGGTGCCGAACCCCGATACCCCGATTCAGAATCTCTCCTGTCCCGTGCTGTATTTTTATGGAGAAGACGACGGCTTCGTGCCCAAAGCGGATGTGGAGCGTTTGGCGGCGGCCTTGAAGAAATACAAGAAACCCGGAGAAATCAAAACGTATCCGGGGGCCGGGCACGCGTTCTTTCGGGACGGTGATGCAAGCGTCTACAAGCCAGCCGCAGCGAAAGACGCCTGGCAGCGGGCGCTGGCATTTTTTCAGCAACACCTGCGGTGACGGCGGCACCGTTGCAACGGACGGTGAGAGGCGGAGACCGTGACACAATGAACCACCATGAGAGGCACTATGGCACTTGATGCGGCATTCGGAAAATCGATGCTCCAGCTGATCACGTCGCGGTACGATGACCGGCATTGGAGAAAAAAAATCGAAAAGACGCTCAGCCTTCCGCATAGCGGGGTGGAGAACGAGCGCCAGCAGCAGATCTTCATGTACCTGAAACTCGGACTCAAGGCCTACAAGTCCAGACGGGCGGATCCGGACTCCTGGATCTTGGGCGGCTATGCCACGAAGGAAGTGATCGATCGGGCGAAATTCCAACCGCACCTGGTCGGAGAAGGCATTTCGGCCGACGATGTGGCGTTTCTCGGGGTCGATCCCGGTCCGGAGATCGATGAAGCCTGGTGGGAAGAAATGTTGGTGGCCTGGTTCGGAGAGCCTGAAGCAGAGAAGCCTGCCGAGGAAGAAAGCAAGCCTGCAGATTCAGACTCGCCTTCAGTCATCGAATCTAAAGCATGACAGGTTGCGCTCGGTTTAGATTTTCTGTCGTTCGGACACCTACCGGTCGTCCGACTACGCCTTGCTCGTTCCGGTCCTGTAACCTTGCCGGGTCTCGAAGGGGACAGACCGGCCGCCCGCGTTGTCCTCTCCTGCCGGCGACTTGCTGCCTCGTTCAGCCATGTTTGGCCCAGATAAAGACTTGGCAGCCTAGCAGTTCCTGTGCTCGCGGAACGCGGCACGCTAGCCTCACCGTATTGCTAGATCGAGAGCATAGGCGGTTCCGCCTTTATACCGTTTCCATGGATCATCACTTTCGCCAACGCGCAGGACTTTACCTAGAACATCTGTCTGCAAATAGACACAAGGCTTCCCACGAAAGGATACCTTGCCTCAACGAAGCTACTGAAGCGGCTTTATTTCAGCGCAATGATTCCCATAAAACAATTAAGTTTGTCACAAGGCGCACGGCCAACAGCGACATACTCAGTTGCAGTCCTACTTCATCGCATCACGATCGCATCATGGTAAACCAGGAGCTGCCCGCCTTTCGCCAGCCGAAGCAATTATCCAGTCTGGAAGAAGTCGAAAGGGTGGTTTCAGAAGTCATCGGCCACAGTGGTTCAATCGATATTGCTGTCACGGTGGATGTGGAGGCTGGTGACTATAGCAAATAACGGTCGATGTTGAGGCGCCATGGAAGACGCCAACAATATCGATTGTGCCGGAATCTTTAATCACGTAAGCGATTCGCTAGTGTCCGTGAAGAAGGATGCGAATCTGTCGGTCTGGTCGCTGCCAGTAACGGTACCCCGACTCTGGGAACTCTCTGACGATTTCGGCTTTCTGGTAGAGCGCTTCGACGGTGCGGTTTGCAACAGCGGGGTTATCTTGCGCGATGTAGTCATGGATGTCGCGCAGCCATCCTTGGGCTTCAGCTGTCCAGGTCAGCTCCGCCATGTTTTGATACGGCGTCCCATCTCTTCATGGCTGATCGTTCTTCCTGCATCGGGGTCCGCAAGCCCTCGTTCGATCATACGTGCGAAGGACAACTCCCGAAGGATCTCATCGTACGAGCTGTCATCCGGCTGATCTTGAAGGATCTTGGCGATCTGTTCTTTCGCTGAAGGCATGTTCACCTCCCTCTGCGGAATGTCGATTTGTAGGTCATATGCATACAAGAATAGTGATAAGACCTTTGGTTTACAAGCGATTGACTAGTTGTGACATGCGGTTTGCGAACGGCGAGAGGCGAGATTCGAAGGGCAATTTCTAACCGAACAGATCCATTTGCTGGGCGGCGGCGGTGGGTGTGTCGATCTGCAGCGTGCGGGTGGCAGCGGGGGACGGGCCCTCAGTTGCCGCCTCCTGACTATGCCGGTCGAGGAACTCCTTCAGCTTCTGGAAGTCTTCACGCAAGGGCTGCAGCATGCTCCCTTGATGTAACGCCGCGGCGGGATGGAGGAGCGGAAAGAGCACGAACTCCTTCAGATAGAAGGCCTGCCCGCGCACCCTGGTAATCCCCACCTTGCGCTCCAAGAGGGTCTGTGTGGCCCAGTTGCCCAACGAGCAGACCAGCTTCGGCCGAATCATCGCGATTTGCTGCAGGAGAAACGGCTTGCAGGTTTCGACTTCCTGAGGTTCGGGGTCGCGATTGTTCGGCGGACGGCATTTGATGACGTTGGCGATATAGATATCCGCGCGTGACAGCCCCGCCGATTGCAACAAGTCGTTGAGCAATTGTCCCGCCGCCCCCACGAAGGGTTCCCCCTTCTGGTCCTCGTAAAATCCCGGCGCTTCTCCCACGAACATGACGGATGCCTGGGGATTGCCGACGCCGAAGACCACTTGGGTGCGTCCCAGCTTGGCGAGCGGGCACCGTTGGCAATTGTGAAGCGAATCGGCGAGTTCCTGCAGTGTAGTCGGGGGCTGAGCCATGGGGCTACCAGTAAAATGGTGCGCCGAATCTTAGTCGCAGGCCCGAGCCTTGTCAATGTTGTAGGGGGCCTAGGCGGGAATCGTGTCGGCGCAGCGCCGGCCGCTGAGAACAGCGGACTCCAGGTTGGCCGGCCAGCCGGTATCGGTCCATGCGCCGGCGACAAGAAAATTGGCGAAGGGACTGTTCGGCAGCGGACGGCACTGTTGCGCCCCCGGTTCCGGTGTGAGCACGGCCTGCGGAAGCCGAACGACCTGTGACTCGATGAGGCGTGGAAGCGACGCGGCAGGGAACGCCGCCGCCAGGTCTTCCAGCGCGAGGCGAACGAGCTCACCGTCCTCCTGCGCCGACAGATCCGGCTCAGCTACCGCGACGGCCCAGACGACGGTCGCTTCCTCGTGCCGTTCTCGATCCGGATGCCGGATCATCCAATGGAACGTGTTGCGTTCGAGGAGCACGATCTGCGTCCGTTCCGCCGGCTGATCCAGGTGCAGGCGCACCATCACGAACGGCGATTCGCGCAGGCGGCTGAGTTGTTGAAAGTAGGCGTAATGGGTCACGATCCGCTCCGGCAGCAGAGGCGTCAGCCCGTGGCGCGGCAGCGCGGCGATGTACCAGTCGGCGGTGAGTCCGGTGTGGTCGGCCAGGTCGACCCGCGCGACACGATCGCGTTCGAATCGCAGTTGAGTCGCGGTGCTGTTCAGACGAAACTGCACGCCCATCGTCTCGAGTCGAGTCCTGAGGGGCGCGACCAGAAACGAGTTTGCTCCATGGGGTGGTATGGTCAGTTTCGTCGCCTTGGCGCCCGTCAAGAAACACCGCCGCAGGGTCCGCATGAACAGGGCCGCCGAGACCTGGGGCAGCGCCGCGCCCAGCAACAGGCGGGCGAGGCTGTTCCAGACTCCGCGCCTCGCGCTCTCAGACTGGCCGATGCTCGCGAGCCATTCATCGGCGACGCGGAGATCGAGATCGTTCGGCAACGGAGGATCCTGTTCCCACGTCCGTTCGAGGAATGAGAGGAGATGCCAGCGGTCCCGCATCGACAGCCCTTGAAAGAGTGTCGTGCCGAGCAACGTATTGAGCGGCGACGGCAAGGGCAGGTGCAGGAATTGAATGCGGGCGCCGGTCGATTGCAGGAATTCCAGCGGGGTATGTCGATGCCGCCGGGCGGCGGCTGCCTTGCCGAGGTTGTCGAGTAAGGACCAGGTGGCTTGGTGAGCTTCCAGGAGCAGAGGCGGAGGCGCGTGGCAGAGTCGGCCTCCTACCTTGGCGGTCTGCTCGATCACCGTGACGGCATGGCCCTTGGCGCGCAGCTGCAAGGCCGCGGTCAGGCCGGCGATGCCTCCGCCGAGGATGAGCACCGTCCCGCTCATGGAGCCGCAGAGGGGAGGCGAGATTGCAGCCACACACCGGCCGCCACGGCCAGCCTGTGGCTGGGAGACAGCGTGACCCGGTCGCCCAACACGCGATAGCCGGATTGCTCGATGCGCTGCAGGATACGGCTGTACACCCCACGCATGATCTCCGCCACCGTCAGGGCCCGGCGCTCCGCGCCGGGCAGCGATGCGAGCGCCCGCGCGGCCTTGGCGTAAAATTCCTGCGCGCGGCCGACTTCAAACTTCATGAGGTCGGTGAATCCTGGCGTGTAACGCCGATGCAGGAGATCCTCTTCCCGGTACGTGAACCGTGCGAGGTCTTCTTGCGGCAGGTACACGCGACCGCATTCGGCGTCGTTGCCGAGATCGCGAAGAATGTTGGTCAGTTGGAAGGCCATGCCGAGATTGACGGCGTAGTCCTGGGCGCGGGGGGACGTGGTGCCGAAGACGTGCAGGCAAATCAAGCCGACGACGGAAGCCACTCGATAACAATACAGGGACAACTCTTCGAAGGTGGCATAGCGCGTCCTGCTCAGATCCATTTCGACGCCCTTGATGAGTTCTTCGAAATATGCCTGAGGAATCGCCAGGTCACGGACATGTTTGGAGAGGCTGATGGTCACGGGGAAGGTCGGCTTGCCCTCGTAGGCGGCGGTCAGTTCCCGTCGCCAGCGCGTCAGCTCATCCTGCGGACGGCTTCCTGCGGGCGGCTCGTCGACGGCGTTGTCCACTTCTTTGCAGAAGGCATAGACCGTGTACATGGCCTCACGGCGCGCCTTCGGCAGAAACAGGAACGAGTAATAAAAGTTGCTTCCGCTCTTTTTCGTGAGGGTCGTGCAGTAGGTTTGAGCGTCGGTGAAGGTCATCATCGCGGCATCAATGGAGCAGGGGCGTCTGTCCTTCAAGTCGTTCGACGGCGGACGGAAGCCGGTGGCCGAAATAGGCCGGGTGGAATATGGCGGCCAACTGTTCCACCCCGTCGATCAAACGGGGCCCGGGACGGCTGAAGTAGGACAGGGCATCGACAAGATAGACTGCGCCGCGCCGGACGGCAGGAAGGTCTTTCCACTGCGGCTGTTCTGTGACAGTTGCGAGTTCGGCCC
The DNA here is from genome assembly GCA_030123565.1 of Nitrospira sp. Lineage (NCBI taxonomy): Bacteria > Pseudomonadati > Nitrospirota > Nitrospiria > Nitrospirales > Nitrospiraceae > Nitrospira > Nitrospira sp. The sequence continues at coordinate 832,400 of CP126122.1, forward strand.
TCGTGCGCTCGACGGTAAATCCGCAAGGCATGAGCACGATGACCTCCGGTGCGGAGGCGAACAATGTGATCCAATCCACTTTTCGAGAAGCCGTGCCGGCGGTGGCCAAGACATCGAGGCCTCCCGCAGCGTCCACCATATCGGGAACCCAATGGCCCGCGGTATAGAGGGGAGAGAGCCATTCAAGGCAGGCGACCCTGGGACGAACCGCCTCGGAAGCAATCTTGGTGCGAACAGCCTCAAGCCTGCCGCGCAGTGCCGCTGCGAACCGTACCCCGGTGCCTTCCTGCTCCAGCGTCCTGCCGAGCGTCACGATGTCCTGCAGGATGTCGTCGAGCCGCTGCGGGTTGAGAGTGACCATGCGGGGTTCCGGCGAGAGGGTGCGGATGACCCGATCCAATTGCGAGGGGGTGACCGCGCAGACATCGCACAGGTCCTGCGCAATGATTATGTCCGGTTGCGCCGCCAGAAGCCGCGGTTCGTCCAGCTCGTACAGAGCCGTGCCGTCCGAGAGCAAGGCACCCACCTGTTCGTCGATCTGGGCGCTGGAGAGTTGCCAGCCCTCGATGCGCGGACGCACCATGACGGGGACCTGGGCGAGGCCGGGCGGAGAGTCACATTCGTGGCTGATGCCGACCAGGTCTTGTTGGAGTCCCAGCGCCGCGACGATTTCTGTGGCTCCCGGTACCAGTGAACAAATTCTCATGCGGACCCTTGCCCCCTTCCCCACAGACGGACCTGCAGCTCCGACAGCCTGGTATCCGCCAGCGAATGGGTAATGGCGTCGGCTTCTTCGAGATCCTGCACCCCATGCGTGTTGGCGACGGCCAAGACCTTCATGCCTGCGGCGCGCGCCGACCTGATGCCTGGCAGGGAATCTTCAACGACCAGGCAATCTCCCGGCGTCAACGCCCGCTGATTCGATTGCCGATTCAGACCGGCCAGGGCGTGGAGAAAGGGGTCCGGCGCCGGTTTGCCCCTGGCGACGTCCTCGGCGCTCGTAATGTGGTGAAACGCCTTGCGCAGGCCAGCCTCATCCAGGATCAACTCGATTTCGTTCCGCAGGGCGCCGGAGGCGATGGCGAGCTTGTATCGTTCGGCTGCTTCACGGACGAATTCGCGCACGCCGGGAAAGATCACCAGGTGTTGTTTGACGGCGGTCAGGTAGGCACTGGCCTTCTGTTCCATCAATTCGGCGAGCAGCGCAGGAGATAGGGGGCGCCGGTGTGCCTGCAGGGCCGCCGTGAAACATCCGCGATCGTCGAATCCCAGGTAGTCGGCATAGTACTCCGTTTCCGTGAGGGGGATGTTGATGTCGGCCAGGACCTGTCGAAGGGCGGCACAGTGCAAAGGCTCGCTGTCGGCGATGACTCCGTCGAAATCAAAAATGACGGCGCGTAATTCGCTCATGGTCTCCTGTGCTCGTCTCTGAAGGTCCGTCGATGGCTGTCGATGTGTCGCCCGTGCGGGCGCGGCATTATAACAAGATACCAAGGGAGTGCGGATGAAAAAAAGACGACGGCCCGTTCCCATGGGGGAACGGGCCGTCGCAAGGAGAAACAGCCGACTTCAGTTCAGCGCTTGAGTCTCAAGTATCGTTCCGGGACCCACCCTTTTCGGCCGTCTTCGGTTCGCACGGCATAGACCCAGCCGGTTTTCTGGTAGTCACCGTCCAGCACGATGAGCGTGGCAGAAGCCGGCAGGGTCGTGGCGGTGTTCGTGCCGGCTGAATCGACGAACAGCGGCACGGGGGACTGTGGTCGGCTCGGATCCGCGACGACCGTCACCCGTTGGCCTTCTGAAAAAAGCGGGCCGGCGACGTTCACGACCGGAGGTGTAGTCTTCGCCGCCGGTGCGACGGGCGGTGTTGCCTGCGCAGTCACGGGGGTCGGAGTACCGGCATCGATCGTCTCGGATGGAACGGCCGCCGGAGATTGCGTTCTGGGTGAGGGATGCTGCGCAGCCGGCTGAGCGGCTTCCTGGCCGTCCTCGAGGTAGGGTGCTACGAGCTGCATGGCCCCGTCCGGGTCCATGGCCACATAGCCGATCCCTCCCAGCAGCAGGAGCAGGACGATCCAGAGGAGCGGCCGTTTCCCGGATTGCTTGGGTTCTTTCATCGGAGGGGAGGGCGGCATGGTTTCGTCCAGGTCTTCCTCGGTGAATTCCAGATCCGGCTCGGGCTGCCGTGCGAACAGGAGATGCCGGTTCGTCCACTCGTTGCCTATCGCAGGAACGCCCGCAGAAGCAATCATCGGAGAACCTCCTCATCCGAACAGTGGCACGGAGTGTCCATTTCTAGGTACTTACCACCGCCCCTCCGGCCTGTCAAATCCGTTCCGGAAAACGGCGGACTGATCGAACTCCGTCGGCGAGGCGGTTCGCGCCGTCGTGAAAACTCACGAGCGCATCGGGGAGAGATTTGTCGAGGCTGCGGAGGGACGGCGAGATCGATCGCCCGGTGCCGCCACGATGCGGGCAAGGGCTTGCAAGTTCGAACATTCTCGTTGCAGAATCGTGCACCACCCTGGGTGCGGAGTCGCATGAAGTCGTATCGCGAGGAGTTGTGGTTCGAAACGAAAACCAGACGCGCCTATCTGAACATTACAAGGCAGGTCGAGGGCGCGGTGCGAAAGAGCGGCGTGCGCGAAGGGATGGTGTTGGTGAACGCGATGCATATCACCGCCAGCGTCTATATCAATGACGACGAGGCAGGGTTGCTCGAGGATTACGACAGGTTTCTCGAACGGCTCGCTCCGCATGAAGCGACCTATCGCCATAACGAGACCGGCGAAGACAACGGCGACGCGCACATCAAGCGACAAGTCATGGGGCGGGAAGTGGTGGTCGCGATCACGGATGGGAAATTGGATTTCGGACCGTGGGAACAAATTTTTTACGGTGAGTTCGATGGGCGGCGGCGCAAGCGCGTGCTGGTCAAGGTCATCGGGGAATGAGGTGTCGAGCTTGATGCGGCGAGGCCGTGCGGAACGGCACGCCGGCGAGGCGGACGGCGAACCACATTCGCGCTTGCCACGTGTTGGAAAGTTTGGCAACATGGACAACAGAATGAACGGATATCTGAAAGGGCGAGTTCGCATCAACGAGGGAGGTCGGCCATGTTGAGTTGGTCGCGACCCGATCCGCTGACGCGGGATTTGATCCATCTGATCAATGCCCGTCGCCATGACCACGGCGACACCGATGCCGCCATCGACACATTACAGGCCTTTATCGAGCAGGGCCGCGAACAGGACTTGCTGACGGTCCTGGCGGCGCTCGACGAGGAGATGGCGGAGTGGATGTTCGATTTGGTGGCGGAGGCCTCATGCGCCGTCATCATGGACGGGCCCGACGACGAAAAAAATACCTACGCCCTGATGGCGGCCTTGGAGTTGCCGTTGCAGGCCAATCTGGGGCATCCGCTGGGTTTGAAGATCGATCCCGTGGCCACGGCGGACTTAATTCATCGACACCTGCAGGTTCCGGCCGGAGTGGTCGTGCGGGTCGAGCCTCGCCTCTTGACCGATGCGACCCTCGAAGGGTTGACGTTGCAGGCGTTGAACGAGCATCTGGCGAGCATCGCAGACTCGCAACGCACCCAGGCGATCGCGTCCCGTCTCTATCCGCCGGTGGAAAACACCGCGTTTCTCTTTTTCCAGTTGATCGGCATGCCCGATCCGGGACTGCCGGATTCGTTGGAGGAACCGGCGCGCCGCGCGCTGCTGGAAGGTCTCGTCGAACAATGCGCCGAGTTGGCCCTGGCGCCGGACACCTTGGAGGTGCCGGTCTACGCCTCCTATGCCCTGTTCGATGCGCAGAATGCCGTGCGGCTCCACCGCTTGGCCGACGAAACCGCGGCCGTATGGCGCGACCTCGATCCCATGGTGCGGGCCCGCACGATCGTGCACTTGCATACGCAATGCGGAAACGGGGTCTACATGCCGGTCTGGACGGATCTCTTCGATCCGGAATTGCCGGAGGACCACGGCCCCGTGTGGACGTCGCCCGATGTGTGGGTGTTCACGGCCGACCTTCCGATTGAATGGCCGGGGGAAATGCTCACGAACCGGTTGCTCGCCGAAGGTTGCACGCGATTCGAGAACCACATCGTTGAAGCCCCGGAGAACTGACGCCGGCTCGCAGGGCGTCGGGCGAGATCAATTCCCCCGTCATCGAGGAGCTTCTTGACCGGCCCATCGCGATTCGGTGCCATCGTCATCGTCACCCTGCTCAGCTGCGTGGTGTTGGGCGCAGCCTGGGGCCTCGTCATCTACCTGTTGCCTCAGAGCGACAACCAGCCGGAGTTCTCGCCGGTCGTATCTGTTCCAGAGCCGCCGTCGCAATCCGCTCCGTCGACCAGCCTTCCCGCTTCACCTTCGCCAGACCCTGCGGCTCCTTCGACAATGGTGGATGAGACGTCGCTCCCGGCCCGCTCCGGACCGTTGGAACGGTCTGCGGCCGACGCCGTACGTGTTTCTCCTGGGATGGATGTCAAGTGCGGCATGGAGATCGATACGCTGTGCCCCGAGGGCGAAGGAGACCGGCAGGCCTGCCTCCAGCGGAAGGCGTCGCAATGGTCCGCTCCCTGCCGGCCGATCCTGCGCGAGCGACTCGTGCGGATGAAAGAGAACCTGCAGCATCTGCGTGCGGCCTGCGAGGCCGACCGCCGACAGTTTTGCCGTGACGTGCCGTCAGGCGGAGGTGCGATCTTACAGTGCTTGGAAGCGCATGCCCAGGAAGTCTCGGATCAGTGTTTTCAATCCCTGCCGAAACGCGGCCGGTTGCTGAATTAGCCGGGACGACCGGCTTCAACCGGCTGCGAAGGTGACGCGGGGACTTTTCCTCAAGTCGCGCACGAGAAACCGCATCGTGATGCCTGCCACTTCCACCACGTCTCCGTGTTTCAGCATATGCTCGCCTTGAACGGGCCGGCCGTTGACGAGAATGCGCTTCCCGCTCTCCGTCTGGCTCACCACGTAACCGTCGCCTCGGCGGCTGATGACGGCAGCAGTCTTCGGGGCGAACCAGCCGGTGAGCGTGATGACCGCATCGTCCTGCGCCCCGATCAGCGAGACGTGTTTCGTCAGGTGATACTGCGGCTGATCGGTCTTGCCTGAGAGAATTTCCACCAGGCCGACCTTCTGTTCCCCGGCCGGGCGTTCACCGACCGGCGGTCCCGAGACGACCACCGTTTTGTCGGTGAGCGGGATGGCGCATGCCGCCGGCGTCTCCACCTGCGCCGGTCGGTACTCTCGAAAAATCAGCCGGTGGGTGCCGATGCGGATGCTGTCGGCGTCCTGAAGTTGTCGCCGGTCGATCTTCTGCTCGTTGACGAACGTGCCGTTCGTGCTCGCGAGATCCTCCAGGAACAACACTTCCTGTACCTTGACGATGCGTGCATGGCGGCCGGAGACGACGCTGTCTTCCAGGCAGAGGTCGTTGTCGCTTTTGCGTCCGATGGTAAAGGGCGCGTGCGAAATCTGAATTTCCTTGGTGCCTCCTTGCGGCGCCTTCACAAGGAGCGTGGGTGGCTGGGGATGGTTCTGGGACATGGTCGCTCCTTAGCAGGATGTTGAAAAAGTCCGCCAGCTTTGTTCTCGCGGCGCTCAAAGGCTCAACGTACGAAGAGAGTACGCGTCGCCTCTTCGCTTGCTGCGGCCTCGCTGGACGGTCTTTTTGACCATCCTGCGACCGCGCTCTCTGTCTTTACTGACTCACACATCTTTCTATTTCATAGGTATCGAAAAGGTTTTTCTACGGTCTGTTAATACGAATCGGTTGCGGGTGAGGCGAACAGTTGAGTGCGAATCCGTTCCCACAGCCCCGGTTTGGCCTTGGTGAGGATCGCCACGATGACGGTCGTATTGTCCGTTCCGCCGGCGGTGTTCGACAGGTCGATGAGACGGCTTGCCGCGGCTTGCGGATCCGATGATTCATGCACCGTTTGCAGGATGGTGTGGGCGGACAGGCCGGCGGTCAGGCCGTCGGAACAGAGGAGCAGGGCATCGCCGTCCAAGACGGGAAGTTCCCCCAACTCGACGTCCACCGTGGCATGGACCCCGACGGCACGGGTCAACACATGTTTGTGCGACGCCCGCTCCGCATCGTCGGCGCTTAGGAGTCCGGACAGCACCTGCTCGTTCACCAACGAATGGTCGGCGGTGAGCGGTTGAAGCCTGTCCCCGCGGATGAGGTACAGGCGGCTGTCTCCCACGTGCGCGATCGACAGGACGTGTCCCGTGAGCCAGGCCGCGACGACGGTGGTGCCCATCCCTGCGTAGTCGGCATGGCTTGCCGCTTCCTGATGGACCCTGTGGTTGGCCAGCCGGACGGCACTGGCCAGCCGGTTGGTTGCGGTCGAGAACTCAGGGCGAGCGACGCCGATCAACGGGATGGAGGGATCGGCGGTTGCCTCCGCGAGGTGCCGGGGGATGGTCTCGATGGCGAGGGTGCTGGCGATTTCACCGGCATGGTGGCCGCCCATTCCGTCACACACGACAAAGAGACCGGCGGAGGGATCGGCATGAAAGCGGTCTTCGTTGTGGCGGCGCATGAGACCGACATCCGATGCGGCTCCATGTACGCAGCGCAAACAATGCATCGTCGATCCTACCTCGGCATCACCTGAAAGACGTCACGCAGGTCTTGCGCCAAGTCGCCGGCGTGACGGTAGCGGTTCGGGATCTCTTTCTGCAGCGCGCGATCCAGGATGGATTGCACCCGCGTCGGCAGGTCGCGGCGGTATTTGAGCAGCGGGGGATGAGGGGCCTTCGCGATACGCATCACGAGCGCCGGCATGTTCTCGGCATCGAAGGGTCGTTCGCCGCTCAGGAGTTCGAAGAGCACGATGCCCAGGGAAAACACGTCGGAACGGCCGTCCACATCCTTGCCGGTGGCCTGTTCGGGAGACATGTACCGCGGGGTACCGAGAATCATACTGGTCTGGGTCTTCGAGGCGCTGGCCATCTTGGCGATGCCGAAATCCATCACCTTCACCAGACGTTGTTTCATGATCATGATGTTGGCGGGCTTGACGTCGCGATGGACGACGCCCTGGCTGTGGGCATAGTCGAGGGCGTCGGCGACGGCCGCCACGATCTGCAGGGCCTGCTTCGCGGGCAGGAGCGTGGTCTTCTGGCAGTAGCAGCTGAGCATCGTGCCTTCGAGATATTCCATGGCGATGTAGGCCAGGCCGTCCTGCTCGCCGGCGTCGTAGACCGTGATGATGTTGGGGTGGGACAGGCGGCCGTTCGATTCCGCTTCACGAAAAAACCGGTCCCGGAATTGTTTCAGTTCATCATCGTTGTCGATCTCGTCCAGCCGCATCGTCTTGATGGCGACGAAGCGTTGGATAGTCGGGTCCTTGCCCAGGTAGACCACGCCCATGGCTCCGCGTCCGAGTTCCTTGAGGATTTGATACCGTCCCAGGGCGGCAGGCGGGCCGTAGCCGTTGCGCAGGATCACGGTGCCGGTGGAATGGGCAGGGGTGCGCGACAGGCCTTCGGAGGTGACTGGTGCTTCAGCTGCTGCCGGTTCCTTTTCCCCGTTTTCCTCCTTGACCGGTCGGCGGCGCTGGCGCCCGACGAGAGCCTGTGTCAACGCGTCGGCATGGCGGGCCCACGCGAACGTCAGCCAGGTGGCAGAACCGATGAGCCCCCCGGTGAGCAACCAGTGATAGAGCGGTTGTTTGGGCGGGCCGAGCGCCGGAATCCCGTGCAACTCATAGGCTCGGTAGGCCATGAGCACGATGAGCATAAACGCGGCTGGAGGGAGGATGCAGCGAAGGAAGGTTTGGCCCTTGCCGTTGTCGTGGAGTTCTCTGGTGGCCCGCGCGGCGGCGAGCCAGATCATCAACAGGCAAATCCCGTCCGCGACCAGCCGGACCGCCTGCGCGGCATTCATCCGCAACGGCCGGACGAAGGTATGCGTGAACAGCGGCAAGGTCGCCAGGAGGGGCCCCACCAGAATGGCCAGGATGATGACGATCAGATAAGGGCCGATCCAGCCCCAGGATGTTGTCATGTAGCGGATTCTTGTACGGTTGTTTCCCAGTGTAACGGAAGGCCGGGGACTGTCAACGAAAGGAGGGAATGGTGCAGCGAGGCCGTCGGAGGGGCACTGTAACAAGCCGGAAGGTTAAAGCCTAGAGGAAATCAAGGATCGTGGTCAGGCGGCGGCTTTTCTGAGCGGGTCGAGCAGTTTCTCGGAGACCTTCAACTGGCCGCGCCCGATGCCGACTTCGATGTCCGGTTTGGTCACGCCGTGGAAATCACTGCCCCCGGTCACGAGGAGGTCGCATTGTTGCGCGAGGGCCAGGTACTCGGTGGTTTGGCTGGGCGTGTGGGTGCTGTAGTGGACCTCGATGCCTCCCAAGCCGGCTTCTTTCAGCTGGTGAAGCAGGCTGCGGAGACCGTCCGCCGAAGTCCTGACCCAGGTCGGATGGGCCAGGACCGGCACGCCGCCGGCCTCACGAATCCACCGCACGGCCTCGGCCGGTTCCGGCAGCTCGCGGTCGACGAAGGCGGGACGACCGTTCGCCAGATAACGATCGAAGGCTTCCTTGGCCGAGGTGACCACCTGTTTATCCATCAACACACGGGCGATGTGGGGGCGGCCCACGGATTCCGTGCCGGCCAGGGCTCGTACCTCGTCATAGGTGATGTCGATGCCCAGCTCGTTGAGGTGCCGGATGATCTTGGGGTTTCGGTCGTGGCGGCTGTCCCGCAACGTAGCCAGGCGTTGATTCAATAGCGGATCGGTCCAGTGCAGGAAATAACCGAGGATATGGAGTTCGCTCTCGCCGAGGCGGGAGCTGATTTCGACACCGGGCACGACTTCGATGCCGAGTTCCGTTCCGATCGCAGTGGCTTCCGGGATCGCCTCGACGATGTCGTGGTCGGTGATTGCGAGCGCCGTCACCCCCGCTTGTTTTGCGAAGGCCATCACCTCTTGCGTCGAAAAACTGCCGTCCGAATGGGTGGTGTGGAGATGGAGGTCGATGCGGCTCATGCGGTGGTCTCAGGCCCCGCTTTCTGCGCGACCAACTGCGCGGTAAAGGATGGTCCGCTGCCCTGGCCTCCGTCATGGTCCCCTTCGTCGTAGTGGAGCACGCGCAGGGGAGAGGTCAGGCGGAGCAGTTCGTTCTGCGCCAGGCAGAATTCCCAGTGGCGCGGATGCTGCCGGCGGAAGTAGTTGTCGATGGTGAAGGTCTCATACAGCAGCAGCCCGTTGGGTTTCAACGCCTCCATCAGCGCCGGGAACAACGGACGATGCAGATAAAAGAACACGATGACGACGTCATACTGTTCATGGCCCAGGCTGGGCGGGCGGTCCGAGGGCGGTTCCAAATCGAGCACACGGGTGGTCAGTCCGGAGAGATGCCGAGCTTTTGCGGCGGCTTCCAAGGAGGCCAGCGCTTCCGCGTCCCGGTCGATGGCCTCGACCTGCATGCCGCGGGACATCAAATAGAGGGCATGGCGCCCGCGGCCGGAAGCCACATCTAGGACCTTGCCCTTGGGGAGCCGACCGACCTGTTGCAGGAGAAACGACGAAGGGGCTGGCTCCATCCCTTGCACCTGTTGCGCGGCATGCGTCCGTTCGAATCGTACGCCCACCGAGCCCGCGACCATGGCAAGCGGGGCATGGAGCTTGCGCACCCAGATGCGGACCTGATCCACCGCGAACTCGGCGAACAACATGCCGACCAGCTTGTCCGCCAGGGTTTCCAGCAGCCGGCAGTCCAGCGAGGTGCCGAGGGCGACGAGTCGTTCCGCCACCAGGGCATAGTCGATCGTTTCGTCGAGGCGATCCGAGAGCGCGGCTGGTTCGACGGCAGCTTCCAATTCCAGATCCACGGCGATCAGCTGCGCCTTCCGGCGTTCCTCTTCCGTGACGCCGCAGCGGCCGTAAAACTCCAACCGTTCGATGACGATGCGTTTCGGCATGGCGGCATTGTCGTGGATGGACTTTCGGGCTGTCAAGCAAGGGGGATGCAAGCAGGGTTGTCATCCTCTATTCCTTGCTCCCGGAGCGCGCGGCCTCAGAAGGCCCTCGCTCGACAGCCGCAGTGGAATAGAGGGTGACAACCTTGCCGGGGAAGGAAGTGGAAAGGTGTGCTCCGCCACTCCACCCATTATGCACTTCGCGCAACGCGCGGTCTCGGAAGCCCCTCGCTTGGGTGAATGGCACGTCTCGTTGTGCCAGAGGGTTGGGCGGGTAAGAAGATTGCGCGCAGGGGGAGATCAATGGAGCCACCTTCGTGTTGATGTGAATAGGCAGGGGAGCAGCAGGTGACAACCCTGCCGGGGAAGGAAGAAGAACAGGAGAAGGTCAATGGGGCCACCTTCGTGTGAGGGATGTGACAAGGTCAGCCCTTTGGGGGGAGATTTTGTGAAAAGAAAATCGCCGGCAATAGGAAGTTGCAGAGCGCAGTGATGATACCTGTCGGCCGGCTGCGCGGGCAGGTCCGGATCAGCGATCGGTCGAGGGGACGCTCAGTCTCAACCTTGAGAACAGGGCCGCCATGGAAAATTTTTGGATCCGTATGAAGGGTAAAGTCCAGGGTGACATTCGTCCTCGGATGTCACGAACCATTCGGTGGCCCGCTTCACGCAACAGCTCGATCAATTGTCCCGCCATGCCTTCACCCTCTTGGCCGAGTGTGAGACGAGCCGTCTCCGCCTTGTAAGACCTCCGCTTCTGCCTGGTGCGGATCAGGGCGACCATCACAATGACGGTGAGGAAGAAGGGATTCGACGGGATGGAGAACAGCCATCTCCACCATTCGTACAGGGTCAAGATCGCCAGGCACAATGGGAGGGTGAGGAAGTCATACCACAGGGCCTGGAGTGCGCGAAGCTGTTCCGCCGCCGACTGACCGGGCAGCCGGAGCGGGGTCGTGTGAAACGGAGCACGACGATTTTTCGAGCGGAATGTTCGCGCGGACAGAAACATCTCTGGTCCCTCCCACCGTGAGTCGTACAATGTCCATCCGGCATTGTAGGTCAGGCCGTTCGATCGTGGTAGCAAAGACGCAGTTTCTGCAGCCCCGGTCAGCGATCCGCCTTGTCGCCTAACCTAAGCACCACATAGGGCGTGAGGTAGTAGCACAAGACGGAAACGATCACACCCGAGACGGCACCGAACAGGCCGCCGACGTAGACTCCGACGAAGGGAAGCAAGAATACGACGAGGATCATCACCACCGCGATGGGTTTGTGATGTTCGTAGAATGCGGTGCGGTCGGCGCTCCTGAGCGAGTCGGTGAAGGAAGGGTCGGAAGGGAGCGCCATGGAAATCCTCTCCGACTCAGCGCAATCTCTGCAAGATTCCTTCGGCGACGACGGAGTCCGGATGGCCGCCCACGATCATGTCCTTATCCCCGAAGTGGGAGGTCGATCTGGTGGTCACCCGCATCTTCAACCCGCCCGTCGTGAGAGTGTATTCGAACAGGGCTGCTTCCTGCTTCTGATCCAGATAGCCCTGGCTCGCGCGTTCGAAGGAGCCAGCGATGCCGACCGACAGCCGGTCCGGTCCCGTTTCGACGCTCTTCACCACCATCCGTTGTACGCCGCCTCCCGGAGGGACGTATTCCACCGTTTGCCCGACCTGCGACAATTCAACCTGCCGTGTCACGCCCCTGTTGTTCGTGTAGGAGTAGAGCGGAAAGCCCTGCGGACTGAAATCGATCCGGACCTCGGCTTGACTGCCGTCGGCGCCGGTGAGCATTCCCTTCCAGGCGCCGGTCAGGTCCGCCGCTTCGATGGTGACGGACATGATCGGCACGAACGCAGCCGCCGCGACGCCCGCGAGAAGTTTTCTGGTCATGGGCCTGCCCTCCCGTGCATGGGGTGATTCGGCTTCCTGTGCCGCAGCCTGTCAGACGCTGAAGGGCTGTTGGCGCAGGAAGCGCGCCGCCGCCCCAAGCGTGAACAGGTTGGGCGTCTGGCTGGCCGGCAGCCCGGCCTTGACGGCGGCATGGAATTTTGCGTAGTTCCCGCGGTAGTCGCCATGGTGCCAGACCTTCAACACCTGTTCGGTGAAGGCGCCGTTGTGGTCGCCGTCCAGCGAGGTCTGGTTGTCCTGGCAGCCGGAGATCAGGATCACCGCCGGTTTGAACTGTTTCGCGATCGCGCTCAACCGCGGGCTCACGGCCAGCTGAGCCAACGCGCTGTCCGGCTCCGCGACCGAAGCCTTGCCGGCCGCCTTGGCCACGTTCCGTTGGAGGTCGTCGTAAAACTTCCGGTGCTCGCGATAGGTGCGGAGGCCGACGGCCAGCGGCATCATCTTGGAGCGTCCCATCGATCCGACACCGTCCGGCTGAGGTGCCGACGCGCGGGTGACGGTACCGCTATGGCAACTGTCGGACAGGACGAGGATCCGCACACCGGCCGCGAAACGGCTCAATTCGAAATACAGTTCGTCGTCGATGAGTTGGCCGTCGTAGAGGCACCAGGTTTCGTCTTTCTTGTCCGGTTCTTCTCCCGTTACGTCGGGGACTTGGCCGCCGTGGCCTGAATAGGTCAGGAAGAACAGGTCGCCTGTCTTCAATTGCTTGGCGGCCTTTCGCACGGCGGCCAACAGGTTGGCGCGGGTGCCCTTTTTTGTCAGCAGCAGGGTGGACTTCATGCCGTGCGATTTGGCGATCGCCGCCATGTCCTTGGCATCGAATTCACAGGCGGTCAAGTCGCCGCTCCAGCCTCCGTATGCGGCGGGACTCACCGCATTCAGGCCGATGTGGACGGACATCGCCCTCGCCTTGCCGGTCGATGCCGAAGTGGTGTTCGCCATAGGTTCCTCCTTGGTCGGCGTGACAGTGCGGTTGACAGGATCCACGATCGAAAGATCGCGCCACGGTAGTCTGAACGGAGACATCTGTCAACGGAGGGATGGACTAGAAACACCGCCGGACGAATCTTAGGTTTTCTTTGACCATAGCTGTTAGGATAGTGAAGGGTGCGTGATTGATCCTCGATCTCCATAGAAAGGAACTCTCTCTTGAATACAACCAAATTGATTACCGCGTGCATCGTGTTGGCTCTGGTCGGGGTACCGACCGTCTCCTTTGCGAAGGCGAGGGGCGGATCCGGCGGAGGTTATTCCAGCGGTTCAAGGAACGGTTCCTCGGGGAGCATGGGCAGCCGCGGCTCACGCACCTATCAAGACAATGGCGCGAAGCCGATCGAACAATCGACGACGGCCAGGCAGGCCACGAGCCCGCCGCCTTCCGTGGCCAGTGGCCCGTCTGCCGCGGCCGGTCCGGCGCCTGCCGCGCAGCCCTCGTGGATCCAGCGGAATCCTCTGTTAGCCGGGATTGCCGGCGGTCTCGCCGGATCCTGGATCGGCCATATGATCTTCGGGGCGACGGACAGCAGCGCGCGTACCAATGAGGCCGGTGAGCGTATCGGCGAGGGCGAACAGGCCGCCGGAGCGTCCGGTGCCAATGGGACGATGCTGATCCTCTTGATGCTGATGGGCGCCGGTGTTCTGTATTACTTCATGAGAGGACGGCGGACACCAGCTCCTGCCTTTTCCGGTATCTCGCGGAGCAGCGCCCTCAGCGGGTCCCTCCTGGCAGAATCTTCCGCCGGGAACCTCCGGACTGCCACGGTGGAGAACGAGATCACTTCCGCCGACAAGGCGGCCTTCCAGCAATCGCTGATCGACGTTCAGACAGCCTGGGGCAAACAAGACCTGTCCGGATTGCGACCGCTCGTCACGCCGGAAATGTTGGAGTATTTCAGCACCGGCTTGGCAGAGAACACCAGCCAAGATGTGGCGAATCATGTGGAGGATGTGACGCTGCTCCGTGCAGAGGTCCGGGAATCCTGGACCGAAGAGGCGACGCAATACGCCACGGTCAGCCTTCGTTGGAGCGCCCGTGACTATACCCTGTCCCTCACGAAACAGCGCGGAGATGCAGGGTATCTCATCGAGGGCAGCGACGAGCAGCCGACTGAAACGACCGAAGTCTGGACCTTCATGCGATTCCAGAACGGGAAGTGGTTGCTCTCGGCGATTCAACAGGTGGAGTAGTACCAGGTCGAGGGGCTCATGTGATGAGGGCCGACGAGTCTGTGATGTGGGGCGGTGAATGTTCCGTAATCAGGGTTTTTCATGCAGGCGGAGCACGGCGAGCGAACGAGCGTCGAGATCGTACTCTAGCCCGCCCTTCAAAAGGATCACGGTCTTTTCGTGACCTTTCGAGATGGCCGTGTCCAGCACCGGTTGCCACCGCACGCCGCGCTTGTGCGCGGGCAGCGTGAAGGGTCGGGGCTCGTGGTGCGCATTGAGCAGCATGAGAAATGTCTCGTCCCGGACGGCGCTTCCCTTCGGGTCTTTCTCCTCGATGACATGACCGGCTAGTCGGACGCCAAGACAGCGGACGTATCCTTGAGCCCAATCGTCATCCGTCATCTCTTTCCCGTCCGGGCGAAGCCAGGAGATGTCCTTGACCTCCGCGCCACGGATGCGGCGGCCTTGAAAGAAGCGGCGGCGCCGAAACACGGGATGGTGCTGTCGCAGTCGGATGAGGCTCTTGGTGAAGGCCACCAGCGCCTGCTGATGCTTGTTCAGTTTCCAATCGATCCAGCTGATCTCATTGTCTTGGCAATAGGCGTTGTTGTTGCCCCGTTGCGTCCTCCCCATCTCATCGCCGCCGCAGATCATCGGGACGCCTTGCGACAAGAGCAACGTCGCCAACATGTTCCGTTTCTGCCGTTCCCGTAGCGCCACGATCGACGGTTTCGTTGTCGGTCCCTCCACCCCGCAATTCCAACTGAGATTGTCATCGGTGCCGTCATGATTCTCTTCACCGTTGGCTTCGTTATGCTTCTCGTTGTAGGAGACCAGATCGTGCAGGGTGAACCCGTCATGCGCCGTCACGAAATTGATGCTCGCGTGAGGACGGCGGCCGCCGCCCTCATAAAGATCATTGCTGCCGGACAATCGATAGGCCATTTCCGCCACCTGCCCGCCGTCGCCTTTCCAATAGCGCCTGATCGTGTCGCGATAGCGTCCGTTCCACTCGGCCCAGCCGGCCGGAAAGTTGCCGACTTGGTATCCCCCTTCGCCTAAATCCCATGGCTCGGCGATCAGTTTCACCTGCGAGAGCACCGGGTCCTGATGAATGATGTCGAAGAATGCGCTGAGCCGATCCACGTCGTGCAGTTCTCTCGCCAACGTGGAGGCCAGGTCGAAGCGAAAACCGTCCACGTGCATCTCCAATACCCAATACCGCAGGCTGTCCATGATCAGCTGCAGCACCCGAGGGTGGCGCACGTTCAGCGTATTGCCGCAACCGGTATAGTCCAGGTAATAACGCGGCTGATCGGGCATGAGCCGGTAGTACGACGCATTGTCGATGCCGCGAAACGACAGCGTCGGGCCCAGATGATTCCCTTCTCCCGTGTGGTTGTAGACGACGTCGAGAATGACTTCGATGCCGGCACTGTGGAACGCCTTCACCATCGTTTTGAATTCCCACACCTGCTGCGCCCGATCCGAGGTGGTGGCATATCGACTATCCGGCGCAAAAAACCCGATGGAGTTATAGCCCCAGTAGTTGGTGAGGCCACGATCGACCAGATGTTTGTCGCGGATGAAATGGTGGACCGGCAGGAGCTCGACGGCCGTGATGCCCAGATTCTGCAGATGCTCGATCACGGCAGGCGTCGCGAGTCCGGCATAGGTGCCGCGCAAATTCTGGGGAATGTCCGGATGCCTGGCCGTAAAGCCCTTCACATGGAGTTCGTAGATCACCGTCCGATCCCACGGCGTCCGCAACAATTGGTCTCCGCCCCAGGTGAATGCCTGGTCGATCACCACACATTTGGGCATATGCCCGGCGCTATTGTCTTTGTTGAGTGAGAGATCGGCCTGGGGGTCGCCGATCTGATATCCATACAGCGCATCGGACCACTGGATCGTGCCGGCTATCGCCTTGGCATAGGGATCCAGCAGCAGCTTGGCGGGATTGAAACGGTGGCCGGCCTCGGGGTCGGAGGGTCCATGGATGCGATAGCCATAATGCTGTCCTGGCCGAACCTCCGGCAGGTAGACGTGCCAGACATGGTCGGTGCATTCCTCGATCCTGATCCGGTGAGATTCCTCAGCGGCATTGGGACTGTCAAACAGGCAGAGTTCCACCGCCGTGGCATTTTCGGAAAACAGGACGAAGTTCACCCCTTCGCCGTCCCACGTGGCACCGAGAGGGTAGGGATGTCCGGGCCAAATTCTCATACGTAGCCGGTTTCCACAGATCCGTCAAGCAGGTGAAGTCCCCAGCCGCGACGACCTCCGAGCAACTTATCATACAATGAGGACGACCGGCGGGCTCAATGGACGGCAAGAACCGTTTGCCCATCCGCCGCAAACTGGGTATCTTGGGTGCATGACGATGCAAACCGCTTCCTTGCTCATCATCGATGACGACGCCATTCACCTCAGCACGCTGGCATCGACGTTACGCCTCAGGCTGCCCGATGCACAGATCGAGACAGCAGAATCCGCCTTGGCCTCGCTCGAGCGTATCAGGGCCCATGAGTACGACGCCGTTCTCTGTGACGGGCAACAGCCTGGCATCGAGGGTGTCGCGTTCGTACGGGCGGTGCGAAAGCTTCACCCGCAGACACCGGTGTTGCTGCTGATTGAAAAAAACGATCAGGATCTCATCGAGCAGGCGATGGAGGCGGGGGCCTATGACGTGCTGGCGAGACCGATCGGAGAGAGCACGTTGCTGCTCGCCCTGCAGCGCGCCATTGAAGCGCACCGATTACGGGGCCAGGTCAAACGAGAACAGGAACAGCTCGTGACCACCCTAACCGGCATGCTGAAAGATCTCGAGCACCTCTATGGCGCGGATGGATTATCGGCTCATTTTGCCGCCTTCATGGATCAGGTGAACCAGGACAGGCAGGCTGCTGGAAAGAACCATGGCTCGTCCAACCATGGTTCCAACGGAGGGAAGACAACGGACTGATGGAGGCAAGTTAGTGATCAGGCTATTCGTCAACGAGTCGATCGCTTGGCTGGAATGTGTTCCACCGACAGTAGCCATTGCGCCTGCGTGATCGCATCCAGCAGCGCAGTCCGTTCCGCCTCCAGCTTCTTCGACCGCGGCAGGCGGTTCACGAAGCGTTCCGCCGTCTCCGCCAAGGTCTGCAGCGTTTCTGCCATCCCGCTCCGCGCAGCTGCGGGCGACGAGGCAGCACGAGACAGCGCCCGCCTCCTCCTTGGCCCGACGTAGGGCTGCGGAGCCACCGGATTGTCTTTTTCCAACTCGGGTCGCCTCGATCGGACCATAGGTCCTCATTTCCTCCTGCCGCGTAGCCTAATATCGCAAAGCCACACTCTACTCGATCCTCGGCGGCAATTGCATGAACATCATAGCTCGGCCCACGCGGATTCCGTAACAACCACCTTTCCAGACTGTTGCCTTCCTATCAGGGCTCCTTCTCTCCGAGATCATTGGCGATCAGCCGGAACTGTTCCAAAGCCGCTTCGAGGTCATCCACGATTTCTTGGGCGATGATGTCGGGGCTGGGAAGGTTGGCGGAGTCTTCTAGTGAGTCGTCCTTGAGCCAGAAGATGTCGAGGCTGGCTTTGTCGCGGGCGATGAGTTCGTCGTAGCTATAGGCCCGCCAGCGGCCGTCCGGTTTCTTCTCGGACCAGATGGCCTTGCGGGTGTGGCGATTGCCTCCGGCCTGCTTGTCGGGCCGGTCGAGATTGCCGTTGTAGCATTTCACAAACTCGTCGAGGTCTTCGCGCTTGAGTGGATCGGTCTTGAGCGTGAAGTGTTTGTTGGTGCGGAGGTCGTAGATCCAGAGCTTCTTGGTCCAGGGGGTTTCACTCGCAGGCTTCTTGTCGAAGAACAGTACGTTGGCCTTCACGCCCTGCGCATAGAACAGGCCGGTTGGCAGACGCAGAAGCGTGTGCACATCGCACTCGTGCAGGAGCTTCCTCCGGACGGTTTCCCCCGCGCCACCTTCAAACAGGACGTTATCAGGGACTACAACTGCGGCACGGCCATTTTGCTTCAGCAAGGTTTTGACGTGCTGGACGAAGTTGAGTTGCTTGTTGGAGGTCGTCGCCCAAAAGTCGTCACGTTCGACGATATCCCGCTCCTTGGAGACTTGGCCCTCTTCGCCGACGATCGTCGTGCTGCTTTTCTTCCCAAACGGGGGATTGGTCATCACGATCTCGAACCGATCCCCAGGATCAGCCGCCAAGGAGTCGGCCACGATGATGGGCAGGTCTTTGTCGCTGCCGATTCCATGCAACATCAAGTTCATTGCGCAGAGCCTGGCCGTGCTGTGGACCAATTCCCATCCCTTGAACGTGCCTTGCTTGAGTTGTCGCTTTTCGTCCTTGGTCAGGTTGGGATGGTGCTTCACGAGATAGTCGTGGGCGGCCAGGAAAAATCCGCCGGTCCCGCAGGCCGGGTCGCAGATCCGGTCGCCTGGCTTCGGGGCGATGGCCTCCACCATCGCGGCAATCAATGGCCTTGGGGTGAAGTATTGGCCTGCCCCCGATTTGGTGTCCTGCGCGTTCTTCTCCAGGAGACCCTCATACGCATCCCCTTTCACATCGGCACTCATCGTGGACCAGTTTTCCTTGTCGATCAGATCCACGATCAGCCGCCGGAGCTTCACCGGGTCCTGGAACTTATTCTGGGCCTTCGTGAAGATGAGGCCCAGCATCCCCTTTCCTCTGCCGAGTTCTTCGAGGAGATGGCGGTAGTGGTCGAACAAGTCGTCGCCGTCCTTCTTGAGCAGGCTCGGCCAGCTGTACTTGTCGGGAATCTGGCTGGGCTGCTTGTACGGAGGCTTCGTGCGCTCGTCCGTCATCTTCAGGAACAGCAGATAGGTCAACTGCTCGACGTATTCGCCATAACTCATGCCGTCGTCGCGCAGGACGTTGCAGTAGTTCCAGAGTTTTTGGACAATGGCCGAGGGACTCATGTTCAGACAGTTCGATCAGCAGGGAAGAGGTTGGTGGATTGCACTGGCGAGGCGCCGTGAGCTAAGTAGAGCCAGCTCCCATGTCTTATGTGCCGGTCATGAGTTCGGCTTCGAGAGGATGATCTTTTTTAAACCGGCTGACACCGAGGACACTGAATCCCAACACATGCCCCTGCCCGTCCACACGCTCCATGACAGCTTCGTAAGCCGTGGGACGCATGAACCCCGGCGCGTCGCTGAACTGCACTTCCAGAAAATCGCCTTCGGGGTCGAACCAGACTTTTACTTTTTCGGCCATATCGTGTCTCCTGCCTTGAGTTGATCAGTCAAATAGGCCGTCACCACGAACGCATCATCAGGGGGATACTTTACCACGACACAGAGCCATTTCCCACCAACCAGCGTCTGCGCATAGAACTCATAAAACAACTGCACACTGTCATCCGAGCAAGAGCCCCGCACTTCTGCCGGCGATTGGAGCACCCGTTCAATCTCCGTTTCCATACCAGCCATTTCTTGATGCCGGAGAATATGAGCGGTTCGTTCTTCGGTCAGCCTGACGGACCGGCCGAAACAATCACGGATGATCTTCATCGACCCCTCAAGCAAATGGGCCTGCTCAAAGGCACTGACCATTCGACGCAGGCGCCGTAGCTCATCCCGTCGTCGCGGAGGACGTTGCAGAGTTCCAGAGCTTTTGAACGATTTGAGGAGCTTGCGTGGTCATGTTAAGGGGAGATGCCTTGAGCGACCGCTGGATAGCCCATCAAGAGGCAAGACAAAAAGCTGCCACAGATCATGATGAAAACCAGGAGCGTTCAAAGAAGGCACTGCTACGACGCCGACCCGGCCAGTTCGCGCGCATGGGCAATCTCACGCTTATGAGCCGGGCGAACCTGAGCCGCCAACAGCGTCACCACGGCCACCGTCTCACCATCCAACGTCGTAAACTCAACCTCGTAACCTTCGCCACCCCGATGAATGAGCACGACCGTGCCGATATCGCCACGCCTCAAGCCGTGCTTGGGGAGATCGCATTCCAGAATCACGTCTTCCAATTCCTGAATCATGGCGTCCTCCGTTTCAGGGGATAGGCGGTCACGAATCTCGGCGCCTGGCCGCCTTCATCTATAAACCAGACCGTCCGCACTTGCAATTGTCGGCCATTTGGCGCGACAAGCGGGCCTTCAATGACATAGCGACTGCCGAATGGAGTGTCCTCCGAGTGGGTTACAGCGTTGTCCCTCGCCTGTTGTCGCAATGCCTCTGCCAGCGCTTCCCACGCAGACACCTGAAACCCGAACGCAGAAAAGAACCCGGCCTTTCCTCTACCTGCTCGATGGGTCGAAGAAAGCAGATACTGGACCACCTTGGCCTGAGGAATCTCTACGCGATCAGCATGTGGCAGTTTCATAACACCATCGATTCAAGCGGTGAATCACCTTCGTCGGCCATCTTGAGGAAGAGCAAGTACGTCAACTGCTCGATCGAGCCCGCATTACTCATGGCGGTTTGTGGCGAAAGCGCCAAGCCGCGTCGCGAGACCGGCGCGTGGAGCGGCGAAGCCCTAAGTCGTACTCGTGCAGTACGTCGAAGGGCTGAGCGGCGAGCCCGCCGGACGAAGGCGTGTCGCAGCAGCGGATCGGCGCTTGGAGCAGAAGCGTTCATGAGTAATGCAGGCCAGTCGCCGTAGCTCATCCCGTCGTCGCGGAGGACGTTGCAGAGTTCCAGAGCTTTTTGATGATGGCAGAAGAGGTCATGAAGATTCAGAAGTCTTTGTCGAGCGTGATGAGAATCCGATTCTCCTGATAGGCCAGGGCTAAGATCTCCTCATCGCCGGGATCAGCAGGCCAGTCTCCCGCCCAGATGACATCGTGCCCTGCGGCTTTCAGTGCATCAACGGCACCACCCCAGATGCAGGTATCGAGCAGAAGTTTCACGAGGCGGATTCGAGAGACAGAGGCTCGATCCGCTCATGACCGACGAGCCGATGGGCATAGGCAAGGCAGGCTTGAATATCCTCACGCTCCAGCCATGGATAACCATGGAGGATTGCCGCTAACATGCCAAGCACATGTTCGACAGCGAGCCGGCGACCTCGCATGATCGGCTTCCCACTGAAAATCTTCGGATTCACCGTGATCCGCTTGAGGAGGAGTTGCTCATCCATGGCAGACCTCATTTGTCCGCATGATAGCGTACTTGCACAGAGAAGAAAACCTATGGCACTGGAACGAGATGGACAAGGTCAGCCCTTCGTCGGCCGTCTCGAGGAAGAGCAAGTACGTCAACGCGGTTCACTGTCGTCTCGGAGGACGTTGCAGTAGTTCCAGAGCTTTTGAACGATTTGAGTAGAGGCACTCACTTGGCTATCCAAGCAAGCTCACGGAGACGCTGGTACGCAACACGGATATGCTCGGGGCGAAACATCTTCTGTTTTCTCTCGTTCCACCCATGCACTGACTCTATAGCTGCCTCTGGTGTAGTTGCCTTTGGCTTACTATGAGTGCAAACCCAGTGAACTGATGAGAGAAGTTCCATGCCGTAGGGAGTCTCGAATCCTTGAATAAGGTTACTCACGCGGTTCATTCGGGCGATTGGCAAGGGATGCTGGCTCAGGTATAAATCAGCCTCTTTCGCCGCATCAGGAAGCAATTCAATTTCAGTGTCAGGCTTCTGGCTATCGCCATACCCACGGATGAGATGTCCCTCAATTCGCTCCAAGACTTTGTTCAGGTTTGCAGCATACGGGCCATAGGTCCCCGCCTCGAACCGTAAGCGAAGAGGCTCTCCTGCCTCCTGAAGAAAGTACATCAGCTTTTGGATCTCAAGAAGGGTGAGTCGGTAACTCAAAGACTCATACTGGTGCATAACCTTCACGAATAGAGCACGGCTGATGGTCATCTCCGGCCTTCTCGTGTTGATCGGCATGGTCTTCGCTTCTGGCGCGCCTAAAGGACTGAACAAGTGCACCTGCGTATCAGGCAACTCAGCAAAAGCCGCTTCAATGAGTGGGCGAACAGCTTGCCAGTCCAAACCGCCATTCCCACAGCCTAGCGGAGGTACTGCAATCGAGCGGATTCCCAGCCGCCGAATATCTTGGACCAACGCACGGAGACCGTTTCGGATGTCCTCAAGCCGGGACTTTTCTCGCCAATGCCGCTTCGTCGGGAAATTAATGATGTATCTGGGATTGACCATTCGGCCCGATTCCCAAACAAGCATATGTCCTGGATGAACCTCCTTCGCTCGACAGGCCTTGGCGTAAGCATCGAAGTTTTCAGGCCAGGCTTGCTTGAACTGCAAAGCAATACCTTTGCCCATGAAACCGTCGCAGTTAACGGTATTGACGAGGGCTTCCGCGTCAGTTTGAAGGAGGTTGCCTGTAGCGTTACGAATCATAGGTAGAGCTGTCACCAATAATACCAATTCCGATCAACCCTGACTACCCTCCTCTGACCTGCAGGGAAAGCGGCCAGGATTGTCTCAACGCGTTGTTTGATCCTCACATCAATCACCACAATCTCCTGAATCAAAGACCACGGACAGCACTGGTGTACAAGAAACTCAGCCTGTTTCTTACGCTTGCGATCCATGTCATCGATGGTGTCTGTCCAATACCGCTCGTTTACTAATGTCCAGTCAACTGCATCCAGCTTGTCGAGGTTGTCGAACCATTGAGAGAAGGTAACCAGTCCATGGCCATCCGAGAACACGAACCTGATACCCGCTGCCTCCACGGCTTGAGCCGACGAGACAAGATAGACCAGGGGATCCTGTCCTTCGCTATAACCTTCTACGCGTCCGGTTTTCAGGTTTAACAACATCGGAGACAGACAGCCGAAATAGAATGGGACATAATCGTGAATTGTCCCACCCGGCCCCAGACGAATAGACGTCTGAGCACGAGCGCTCTGAATTGCGGCGCTATGACAGAATCGATAGGACAACCCGTCATTCGGCACATGATTCGGAGCATGAAGCCCGCCTCGCCGAATGATCGTGTCAAGGTTGTCCACGTGGGTGAATCGAAGAATTGGGGTAGGATTGGGAGGCATCTATCCTAGGCTCCAAACTCCGAAGCCGGAAGAAAAGCGCGTGCAGTTTGTGACGCATGCCGCCTCACGCGCGAAACTACTTCTTCCAATGTCCAACTCCCACTCAAAATGAGATATACATGACCGTGGTCCAGCAGAATGATAGGCGTTTTCCGTCCGGACGCTTGCTCAACCGCTGTCGAGGAATAACCAGACATAGAAACCATAATCCCCATCGTATTGTCGGCCTTGTCGTTCACTTTTGCCAAGAATGTATCAACATCTGGGGCGCCCACCTGTTCTCTCGTGAACTTCAACTCAGTCAAGTATGTTGTGCCCTCAACCGTTATAGACCCATCAATCTGCCGTCCGCCTGAAGAATATGGACGCCGATTAGTCATCTCGAAGAAATCGACCACATCAAAAAACCAATCTTGGAACTCGTAACCGGCCTCCGCGCTCCCGATCCGTCTCGAAAGTTCCTTTAATTTCTCGGAGAGAGTTTCCAGGGATTGTCGCTTCCTAATCGTCTCTTGCATTCGCTGATGAGCGGCCTTTCTGGTGTCTTCCCTCGCCTTGGCATCGTCTGCGTTTAGCTTCTGAGTATGCAAATAGTGACGAAGTGCCGCCATGGCCTCTTTAGCCGCCTGAATTTTTGCGTGCGCATCTTCCCAGCCTTCGAGATCGGGAAACTTTACCTGATCAGAGAGCGACGCTCCCATCTGCCTAATAACGTTAGCACCCTTGCTGTCCGATTCTAGTTTAGGGAACAAACGCCCTATAAACGCCCGCTTGGTTTCAGTTTCTTGCCATGTTGCGAGAAAGCTTTCTGCAATCTTGTGACGTCGGAGAAAGTTTAGAAGGGCATTCTTCCTCCAAAACGATTTCAGCAGTGCATCTTGGACTAGATCGATGAAATGAGAGGGTAACCGTTCAGGCATAGTTACCCACGCGCTCCCTTGGATAGGAGCTTCCCAGCAAACGCCTGTGAAAGGATGGCGTGCCGCATACAGGCGGCGCGGGTGAGATTGGCTTGGACGGTGGCTTCGAGTTCGTCGATGACGGACAGGCGGCGCTCGACTTCGGCAACAATTTCCTTTTGCTCTTCAAATGGAGGAATCGGAATGGCGACTGCAGAAAGGATTTCAAGATTGATATTCTTCTGCGCTGTCGCTGGGGCAAATCTTGCGATTTCCTCTCTCTCGGTCCGAAAGAACAAATCGATAAGGCGGACGGTCACAGGAGCACTATCTAAAACAAAACCCACTACGCTATCTGGAAAGCATGCCGAGTAAGTCAGAATACCTGTCTCCGCAATATTGGCCGCGATAGTAATGCACAAGGTTCCTGCTGGCCACAGACGGCTTTGTGCTAAGCCTGATTCGTTGTACGTCTGGCTGTGAGAACGAACAAACCCGCCAGAGCGTTTCACATCGCCGGTCTGAATAAAGGGATACGGACCTCCAAATAGCTTGAGATCGTTTCGGGGCCGGTGTTTCGATTTGCCGCGGTTCAGCTCACCTAGTTGTGGCATTGTTGCCCAACCCCACAGATCTGGAAGTTCAGGCAGCGCGGATGTGTCCGGCGCGGACGGCTCTTTGTATTTCCCTCTGCCATTCCACTTCGCCCTTCGTTCGGCCAGGATGCGTTCGAGGAGTTTGCTGGCTGGTTCAATGTCGGGATGCTGCTTGCGCCAGGCTTCGGTCAGCTTCCCTTCGACGGCGGCTTTGAGAACGGAAGCCTTGTAGCGTTTGAGGTTGACCTTGACGCGCTTGAGGTTGGCAACGGCTTCGTCGAGGCGGGAGAACTTCTTTTCTATCTCCGCGACGATGCGTCTTTGATCATCAAAGAGTGGGACTGGAATCAATGCCTCTTCTAGAAAAGACTGCGGCACGCGTTTCTGGCCTACTGCTCCAGTCATCCGATGTGCTGCTTCCCGCCGAAAGTTTTGGCTCGAAACGAAGTAGTAAATAAAACGAGAATCAACTCTTTCATGTGGGCGAAGAACATGAAACTCAGTCGATCCGAAACCTAATTCGCTTGTCAGCCTCGGCACGACCGCCATTTTTCCATTTTCCATGCACGGTGTGATCTTGGCGAACAGAACATCGCTCTCCTTAAACGGTGTGTACCCTTTCTTAACCGCAGAGAATTGTTTCGTCTGAGAAACGTCCATCCGTCCACTGCCCGCTTCGACAGCAGCCATCGGCACGAACGATACTTCGAGATCGTCTCGATAGGCGGACTTATCCAGGCGTGGATTGAGGTCTACGACTTCAGACAATGGCTTCAGTGGCCACCTAGCCTTTGTGTCGTCCAACATAGTTACGCTGCTAATGCCCCATTCAATTCTTCAATCATCTTGTCCAGCTCGCTCACGAACAGCTGATGCACTTTCCCAAGCCCACCTTCTTGTGCAAACGGCGCGTATTCGAAGTCGTCCGGTCCAACAACAAGGTTCGCTGCGACATGGTCGCGGATCATTTGCGGGCATAGCCGACGATGGAGCAGAGTCCTTGCAACACAGCTTGTATGGTTTGTGGCGACACTGCGCCGAAGGTTTTGACGATGCTGCTTTCGGAAAGGGTAAAGACTGTGTCGAATCTGATCCAACAGGGTTTGGGAAGCGCCCCTTGCACCAAGTGCGTCGGCCCGATTTGAAGGGCGGCATTCTGTTGTTCGACCGAGGTGATGGCCAACCCGATGAAGTCGGCATGTCGATCCGGAGGGGTCAAGACCATGACGGGCCGTTTCTTGGCGGACTGGAGGTCGGAGTAGGGAAACGGAATCAGGACCAGGTCGCCTGGCTTACACGCCATTCCAGACCTCGTCGTCCTGGTTGTCCCACACATGGCGCATGGCCGGTTCCTGTGCCTGCTTCACTTCTTCCGTGAGCTGGTCTCGCAGGCCATGTTTGATTTCAATGTACTCGATGAAATCCAGCACTTCCTGCGCGAGTGTGTCTGGAAGCTTCTGCGCTTCTTTGAAGATTCGCTCAGCCGTCGACATCGCGTCCTCCGTATCAGGCCACCAGGGCCATATTCAAGGCTTCTATTATGGTCTGGAGGCCATCTGGAAACAACTGATGTACCTTCCCCAACCCACCCTCCTGCGCAAAGGGCGCATACTCGAAGTCGTCCGGTTCAACGACAAGATTCGCCGCGACATGGTCTCGGATCATTTCCAGCCAATGAATTTGTTCGGAGGTGAAGCGGCGGTCTCTACCCTCACCCTTCCCCTCTCCCTGGGGGAGAGGGGAAGGAATGGTGCGATCTCTCGGAGGGAGAGGGGATAACGATTGCTGCTGTGCGAGCCACGCGTTAAAGTTCGCGTTGACCTTCTCTGGAAACGGCACCAACTCATTGTCCTGATGGGTGGCGAAGCGGACGAGAGAGACAAGGTCGGTGAGGATGCGTTTGCCGCTTGCGCCTTTGACCTTCGACTTCTCCAGCGCGGCATAGGCCTGCCAGAGTTGCGATTCGTTCCAGAGGTAGGGCGGCTTTTCGATGGCGTCGGCCAGATCCTTGATGTCCTCGAACTTCAGCCGCTGCTTGTAGGGCTTGCTGTAGAGGACTTGCAGGGCGGTGATCTCGTCTTTGTGCTGCGCGATGAATTGCTCGAAGGACTGCACGATGGTGCGGGCGCGGGCCAAGGCATCGGCGCTGAAGCCTGCTTCGATGACTTGGTCCTGGCTGACATGGTCAATCGTCAGTTCGTTCTTCTTTTTGATCTCGATGAGGAGTTCGCGCAACTTCGGATCGTGCAGCGGGGTGACGGCTTCGCGGCGGGCCTTTTGGGAGGCCCCCTCACCCTTGCCCTCTCCCTCAAGGGGAGAAGGTGGGAAACGGTCTGGGTCTAGCGACTCGACGATGCGGCGGGCCAGGTCTTTGAGCGTAAGGCCGCCGCTGGCTTTGCTGATGGCCTGTTCATCGGCTTTCGTGATCCGGTGCTCCATGCGGGCCAGCCGTCCGGCGATGCTGGTGAGCACGTCTTCTTCCATATTCCCCAGTGCCACGGCTTGGAGCAGCTTGTCAAAGGCGACGCTGGGTTTTTTCTCCATCGGCCGCGCGTCGGTCTTGTCTTGCTCGCAGACGCCGACCGTATCGACAATGACGAAGTGGTCTTTGGTCGTGGCATCGGGCGTGACGGCCTTGAGATCATCCGGCTTGATGACGCGGACGCCCCGGCCCTTCATCTGCTCGAAGAAGGTGCGGGATTTGACCGCGCGCATGAAGACGACGATCTCGACCGGCTTGATGTCCGTGCCGGTGGCGATCATGTCCACCGTGACGGCGATGCGAGGATGGTAGCTGTTGCGAAAGCTCTTGATGAGGTCCTTGGGAGTCACCCCGGTGGTGCGATAGGTGATCTTCTGGGCGAATTCGTTGCCCTTGCCGAACTCCTCGCGGAGGGTTTCGACAATGTTCTCCGCGTGGGCGTCGTCCTTGGCGAAGATGAGGGTCTTGGGCACCTCGGTGCGGCCGGGAAAGATGTCGGTGAAGAGCCTGTCTTTGAAGGCCTTGACGATGGTGCGGATCTGGTCCGGAGCGACCACGTCGCGGTCGAGCTGGTCGGGATCGTAGGCGAAGTCGTCGTCCAGCCTCTCCCAACGTTTTGTCCGCGTCTCCCGATTCATCAATTGCACGCTATACCCGGCCTCTACCGTGGACCCTGCCTGCGTGATGGCGGTGCGGATGCGATACACGTCGTAGTTGACGTTGACGCCGTCGGCCACAGCCTGCTCGTGGTTGTATTCCATGACGAGGTTTTGATTGAAGAAGCCGAAGGTCTGCTTGTTGGGCGTGGCGGTGAGGCCGATGAGGTGGGCATCGAAGTATTCCAGCACCTGCGCCCAGAGATTGTATATGGACCGGTGGCATTCGTCGGTGACGATGATGTCGAAGGATTCAATCGGAATGGCCGGGTTGTAGTCCAGCGGCTCGGGCTTCTTGAAAAGCCGTTCGAGGCCGGAGACGGAAGTTTCCTCGTCTTCCTCCGACAGTTCCCGCCCTTTCAGCATGGAGTACATGCGCTGGATGGTGCTGATGCAGACCCGCGCAGTGGTGTCGAGGGTATTACCCATCAACCGCTGGACGATGAACTCTTCCGTGAACTTGAAGTTGTTGTAGGGCGAGACGTACTGCTGAAATTCCTTCAACGTCTGGTCGCCGAGGTTGCCGCGATCGACGAGGAAGAGCACCCGCTTGGCCCCAGCGAACTTGATGAGCCGATAGATGAAGTTGATAGCGGTGAAAGTCTTGCCGCTGCCGGTCGCCATCTGAATCAAGGCACGAGGACGATCTTGAGCCAGCGACTTTTCGAGATTATTGATGGCAGTGACCTGGGCGGGCCAGAGGCCGGCGGTGCTGAGAGGGGGTAGCGTTCTTAAGCGACCGCGAAGCGTCGGCAACGCTTCTGCTGCGAGAGATGCGCCATGCAACTCTTTGGGTGCTTCGCTGTGCTGAGGGATGAAGGCCGCGAGTGTTTCGGGCCTATGGAAACTGAATACAGAACGGCTGCGCGGCTGGGGATCGAGGCCGTTCGTGAACCGCGTTTCTACGCCGGTGCTTTGGTAGAGAAATGGAAGAGGGCGCCTGTGCGCGGGGAGTTCTCGCGGCAGGCCCTGGCTATACTTGGTAGCTTGCACTTCGACACCGACCAGGGGAAAGCCTTCTTTCTTGGCTTCGATGATGCCGGCTGCCTTGCCGTCCACATAGAGGAGATAGTCCGCGAAGCCGTATCCGCTCGCGAGGGGAAAATTTCTGAGGACCACGCCTCTCCCGGCATGAAGATTTGCATTCTTGTAGTCTTGTACTCTCCAGCCTGCCTTCTCCAGCGCCTGGTCGATGTGTGCGCGGGCTTCATCTTCGGGGGTCGGCATGGCGCGCAGAATACCCGTTTCCGGGCTTTTAATCACCCGGCATTTTTACGGGGAGAAATGGCCGGTTACATACGGAGAGTGAGGAAGTGAGGGTGTGGTTTAGGACGTATGACGGGAACGTGTTGGGAGCTGAATGATGAATGTTGAATTCATGGGAGACCAACGACGGTTGGCAGCCGAGTATGGTTCCGAAGCGCAGGGCCTATGCGCAAGACTCTGAAGAGGGAGGGATGGCTGCAGCCACTACATCGCGGCCGTCCTCCTCGCTGGATTCGAACAGGTCGTCTGGATAACGAGCCGTGACACCGTAGGAGGTCAATCGGTTTCCAGTGCAGCCAGGCTGGCTTTGCGAAGCCATGCCAGGAAGTTGGACTTAGCGCTGTTCATACAGCACCTTGCCCTCCTTCTCGATCACCGACAACAGCGTGCCCTTTACATGGCGTAGGCGGCGTACTTCTTCTGGTGTGTACACGACAATATCCAGCGGCCAGGAACGGAGAGCAAAGATTTCGCTCGCTTCAATCGCGCGTTCCGGTGGACGACGCGGCGTGTCCATTTCAACGAAAAGATCCAAGTCGCTATCCGGACCTGCAGTGCCTCGGGCATGACTTCCAAACACCACAATGCGTTTTGGATGAAACCGTGCAACGATCGTGTTGGTCACATGGTCCAGCAAAGCGGCCCGCGTCATGAGAACAATTATCCCCTACGTGCACGTAGTCTATCCAATTCACGAATAGAACGCCACTAACCGATCATGCGGTGAAGTGGGGAGGGCCGGGCTCAGTGCTGAATGTTCAATGCTCGATCGGCAAAGCAAAACCGCAGGCCGTATAAATGGCTCTCTTCGCCAATGCACCACTGATGCAAAGCTGTATCGGTGTGATGCTTAGAAATTCCCCGCCTGCACCACGTCCTCCAGGCTGTTGATGTCGAGCCAATGGCCGGCGGTGTAGAGCACGCGGATCGGATAGTCCCGCTTCAATAATTCCTGGAGCAGTCGGGGGATGCCAGCCTTACGGTTGCCGGGCTGCGCCAAGAGTTCCTCGATGGTGCCGGTGATGAAGGCGGCCGCGGCGGGCGAAACCTTGAGGAACCCCATCCAGACTCCGTGGATCGCGTCTTTGGGGACCCCGTCTCCGAGTCGCTTGAGATAGATCTTGGCGTTGAAGGCCTTCCGTGAATTGGGCAGGCTGCATTCGGTGAAGCCGCCCAGGCGGGCATAGCTGCCCTGCTCCTGCCAGTTGCTGTCGACGAAGATCACGCAATCGTCCGATTCCTGGCAGAGGGTCTGGGGAATGTATTTGTTGAACAGCACGTCGCCGTAGGAAATGATCGTGCTCTGCGCCGGGCCCTTGCGGGATCGAAGCGCCTTCAGTAGAGAGACCAGCTCACCGGTGTCCGCGAAATCTTCGTTATCGACATAGGTGAGGTTGGGAAGGTTGACGGCTTCCTTCTTATAGCCCCGCACCACCGTGATGTCCTTGATCCCCACCGCATTGTAGGCGTCCACGATGTGCGACAGGATCGGGGTGCCCTGGATCTGGACCATGGTCTTGGGCTGCTGCTCGGTGAGTTCGCCCAACTCGTCACCGCGCGAGGCGGCCAGCACGATGGCGGTGGTGCCCTCGGCACCGCGGGGCAGATACCGTTCTTCGGCCTCCTGCAGTTCTCCTGCGTTCTGCAGGCGGAAGATTTCGGCCACGGAGACGACCCTGTCCTCGATGGAGAGCAGGTGCTCCTGTTCTTTTAAGGTGCGCGCGGTCTTCTGCATGGCGGCGACGGCCGACCGCAGCATGTGGTTGGCCCAGATCACCATCGAAAAGCCATGTTGCCGGAACACATCCGTCGGTGTCGCGTAATACTTCGTGGGCACGATGACGACCGGGCAGCGGTTCCCCCATTCCTGCTTGAATGCGAGGATCTCGTCGGGCACCGACAGGGCGCTGTGGATGAGGATGCCGTCGGCGCCTGCCTGGTGGTAGGCCTCGGCGCGCCGCAACGCCTCCGCCAAGCCCCAGCCGCAAATGAAGGCTTCCACCCTGGCGATGATGCAGAAATCCGGGTCGTTCTGCGCGTCCTTGCCCGCCTTGATCTTTCCGCAAAACTCCTGCATGTCGGCCAGGGGTTGGGCGCCTCCCTTGATGAAACTGTTGGTCTTGGGGAAGAGCTTGTCTTCGATGCAGACGGCGGCGATGTTGCGCTGTTCGAGCTTGCGGACGAGCCGCTGCATGTTGTTGAAGTTGCCGTAGCCCGTGTCGCCGTCCAGCAGGATGGGGATCCTGGTCGCATCGGACATGAATTCCAGGTTCTCCAACACCTGGGTCCAGCTGGCTTCGTTGTTGTCGCGGACCCCGAACTGGGCCGAAATGGAGAGGCCGCTGGCCCAGATGCCGCGAAACCCCGCTTCCTGTACGATTTTCGCGCTGAGGCCGTTATGGGCTTCACAGATGAATTCCAGCTGTTCGGAGAAGAGGAGCTTCCTGAATTGCTTTGATGTGGTGATGCCTGTGGTCGAACTCATGAATCCCCTTCCTTGTTCCGGCTGAACCGAACCCGGGCGGCTGCTCCGTCACGGGACGATGTGCCAGGCAGAATACTCTTTTTGATGGGGAGAAATCACCAGCCTACTCCCATCCCCCTTCTTGACTCCCCTTTTCCCCGGCTCCTATAATTCGGCGGTTCCAATGCGGTAACCAGCTGATTCGGCGTAGAGAATGGCAGAATTTACGCATTTCAACGAGTCGGGTCGGGCACGGATGGTCGATGTCGGGACAAAGGCCTCGACCGAACGGCTCGCGACTGCGCAAGCCGTTGTCTTTCTTCAGCCTGAGACCCTCGACAAGATTCAGAACGGCAAGATCGCCAAGGGCGACGTCTTGGCGGTCGCCCAGGTGGCCGGGATCATGGGGGCCAAGAAGACGCCGGATCTGATCCCCATGTGCCATCCCATCCTGCTGACCAGCGTGGATATCTCCTTTCAAGAAGAATCTCAACCGGATCGCGAAGGACGTTGTTCCATCACGATCACGGCGACGGCCAAGACCACCGGCCCGACCGGAGTTGAGATGGAGGCCATGACCGCCGCTTCGATAGCGGCCCTGACCATCTATGACATGTGCAAGGCGGTGGACCGGGGCATGAGCTTCGGCGACATCTGTTTGCTGACGAAGTCTGGCGGGAAGTCCGGCACTTACGTCAGGCCTGTGTGAGTGGGACATTCAGCGCCGTGAAGGCAGGCTTGTGACATGGTAACCGTACAGCTCTTCGGCATGACGAAAATGTTGGCTGGGAACCAGAGTGCCCTGTCCCTGGCGCTTCCGAATGGACGGCGGGTGAAGGATTTGGTCGCAGTGATCGAAGCGGCCTACCCGAAGATCGGCGAATTGCTGCAAAAGAAGAAGGTGCTCGTGTCGGTGAATCAGGATATCGCGCATGAGGACCTGGAAGTAAAGGACGGAGACGAAATTGCCCTACTACCGCCGTTCGCGGGCGGGAATCGTTAGGAGTGATCCATGAGTCTTGAACAGGTTACCCAGGCTGATCGGCCCGTCACGGACGACGAGGCGATGCTCGTCCGCGTGCAACGAGAAGACTTCTCGATCGACGAAGAACTCGGCCGTGTGCGCCGGCGCTCGAAACGGATCGGCGGCATCGCCATGTTTCTGGGCACCGCCCGCGACCGTTCCAAGGGGCGCGATGTGGACGGCATTACCTTCGAACATTACGAAGGCATGGCGCAGAAAAAGCTGCGCGAGATTCGTGAGCGGGCCCTGAAGGATTTCGAGGTGATCGAGGTGTTGGTCCTGCATCGGTACGGAGAGATCGGCATCGGAGAAAACATCGTCTTGATCATCGTGGGGGCCGAGCATCGCGCCGAGGCCTTCCGCGCCTGTAAGTGGGCGATCGACGAATTGAAGCAGATCACGCCGATCTGGAAACTCGAACATACTCCCGAAGGGGAGGTGTGGGTCGAGGAGCATCCATAACCTCGGTCATTAGGATGGCGATGGATCACGACGCGCCGATCGATACACCAGTTCCCACGATCCACGACCGGCTGGGGCGTCCGCTCCGGAGCCTGCGGCTGTCGGTCACGGACCGCTGCAACCTGCGCTGCAAGTATTGCATGCCGGAAGACGACTACGCCTGGCTGCCGCGCGATACCATCCTCACCTTCGAGGAGATGGCTGAACTCACGGCGGTCTTTACCGAGCTGGGGGTGGACAAGGTCCGCCTCACGGGAGGCGAGCCGCTGTTGCGTCGAGACCTGCCGCGCTTTGTCCGGCAGCTTTCCGAGAATCGCCGCATCAGCGAAATCGCCCTGACCAGCAACGGCGTGCTCATGGCGGACCAGGCCGCCGATCTCTCGTTCGCCGGTTTGAACCGGGTGACGATCAGCCTGGATACCCTGCGCGCCGACCGGTTCCGCGCCTTGACCAAGCGGGATCTCCACCATCAGGTCTTCGATGGGATCAAGGCGGTCGTGCAGGCGGGGTTTCCCTCGTTGAAATTCGATACGGTCGTCATCAAGGGGTACAACGACGATGAACTCGTCGACCTCATCGAGTACGGGAAAACGGTCGGCGGCGAGGTGCGGTTCATCGAGTACATGGACGTCGGCGGGGCCACGGACTGGTCCATGGACCAGGTGCTTTCGAAGGCCGAGATGTTGGATCGAGTGGGGCGCCACTATGGCGGGGTCGAGCCGGTCGTTCAGAACAGTACGGCGCCGGCTGAACGGTTCGTCCTACCGGACGGCACGGTCTTCGGCATCATCCCCTCGACGACCACGCCGTTTTGCCGGACCTGCGACCGCAGTCGGTTGACGGCGGACGGCATGTGGTACCTCTGCCTCTATGCGAAGGACGGGCTCGACCTGCGGGAGCCGTTGCGGGCCGGCCGTTCCCGCGAAGAATTGAAGACGCTGATCACCTCTGCCTGGCAAGGGCGGACGGATCGGGGAGCAGAAGAACGGAAGGCCCTGGAAACGCTGGGGTTGCGTGAGCAACGACTCATCGAGATCAACCGCCTGCGTGAAGATCCCCACCTGGAAATGCATGCGCGAGGGGGATGACCGACGGTCCGTGCTGCTCCCTTGGCCGGGTCAGCCGATGCACCTCTCTAGGAGCAGTGGATGGTCGATCCCCATACCCTGACAATTCTGAGTCTCGGATTCGTGCTGGGGCTGCGCCACGCCTTAGACGCGGACCATCTCGCCGCCCTGTCCACCGTGCTGGCGGAACGGCCGACGGTGCAGGCTTCCACCACCATCGGGTTTTTCTGGGGACTCGGGCACACGCTCATGCTGCTCTGTGTCGGAACTCTGCTGCTGGCGTTGAACCTCACCATCCCCGAATCGCTGGCGACCCTGTTCGAGTTTGCCGTGGGGATCATGTTGGTGGGACTGGGCCTCTCGCTGGGCCGCCGGATCTATCGGGAACAATGGCATGTCCATGCGCACGACCACGGGGGAAGGCCGCATGTGCACCTGCACAGCCATCACCTGCAGCCGGATCACGCGCACGGACATTGGTACCAGGGATCGTTGCGTCCTCTGTTGATCGGTATGGCGCATGGGCTCGCCGGATCGGCGGCGCTCATGCTGATCGTGCTCTCGACGGTGACGGGGGTCGGTCAGGGCATCGGCTATATCGTGATCTTCGGCGTCGGGTCGATTCTCGGCATGGTCGGCGTCGGGGCGGTGCTCAGCCTGCCGGTCGTCTATTCGGTGGCGGTGGGGCCCAGAGCCTATCGGATGGTGCAGGGACTGGCCTGTCTCGCGAGCATCGGGTTGGGGCTGTTGATGATGGTGCGGATCGGGTTGGGCGGAGGCTGGTCGTAGCCGGAACGATGTTACGCCGCCGGTTGAAGAGCGCGTCAAGCAAATCTCGGTGCGCCTTCCGAAGAGGTATGTTATTCTGCCGCGCAGTGCAGAGGACACATCCGCAAGATCGTGAAATGAGGCTGAGGCCAGAGGGTATCACCGGAAAGCCTAGGCCATGAAGGTCCGCGTGTTGGGCTGTCATGGTTCCGGGCAGCTGGTTTCCGGAGAGAACGGTCCGATTCAGTGCGGCACCTGCGGGTTTTTGGTCAACGACCGGTTGCTCGTCGATGCAGGAACGATCGGGTCCAGGCTGTACCTCGAGGAGCAGCGGCGTATCCGGGTGATCTTGCTGACTCACCTGCATTTCGATCATATTCGCGAGTTGCCGACGTTGGCCGATAACCTGGTCGGCGAGATTGAAGAACCGATCGTCATTGCGGCTATCCCCGAGGTCTTGGACGGACTACGCAGGCATATTTTCAATGACGCGGTCTACCCCGATTTTTTTCGCCTGCCCGATCCCGCCAGGCCGGTCTTCGTGACGCACCAGCTTCAGCCGGGCAGGGAAGTTCTGCTGTGCGGGTTGGGGGTCACGCCGATGTCGGTCAACCATGTCGTGCCGACGGTCGGGTTTCTCCTCCGTGAAGGGGAGCGGACGATGCTCTATAGCGGGGATACCTATCGGACGGACGCACTGTGGCGTGCTGCGCAAGCTGCGCCCGGGTTGCAGGCGGCGTTCATTGAAACCTCGTTTCCCAACGAACTGGACGAACTGGCGAGGACGGCGAAACACCTGACCCCTGCGCTGCTGGCCGAGGAATTTGCAAAAATGGCGAGGCCGGAGTTGCCGGTCTATGCCTACCATCTCAAGCCGCGGTTTCGCGAGGTGATCAAGCAGGAACTCGGGCAATTGGGCATCCGTCACTTGGCCGCGCTCGAAGAGGGGCAAACCCTCGTACTATAGGTGAGCACAGATGGCTTGGTTTAAGAAAGGGAAGCACGAGGAACCGGAGCCTCCCAAACGCCCGAAAGGGGCGGAGGGGATGTGGCTGAAATGCAACCATTGCCGGGAGATCGTGTACCGCAAGGAGGTGGACCGCAACAACAAGGTCTGCCCCAAATGCGATTATCATTTTCCTATTTCGGTGATCGAACGCATCAACCTGCTGGTCGATCTCGGGACCTTCAAGGAGTGGGACGCCGAGTTGGAACCGCAGGACCCGTTGAGTTTTCAGGACACGCGTTCCTACAAGGACCGCATCAAGGCGCAGCAGGAGAAGACCGGCCGGAAAGACGCCATGGTCATCGGTCAGGGGGCGATCAATGGGCGCAAGGTGGTGCTCTGTGTCTTCGATTTCGGGTTCATGGGCGGCAGCATGGGATCGGTCGTCGGCGAAAAGATCTGCCGCGCCGTCGATCGGGCGCTGGAGGCGAGGCTCCCCTTGATCCTCGTGACCGCCTCGGGTGGAGCCCGCATGCAGGAGGGTATTTTGTCGCTCATGCAGATGGCGAAAACGTCCGCCGCGGTGGCGAAGTTGGGAGAGGCCAAGCTCCCGTTCCTGTCGATCCTGGCCGACCCGACATTCGGCGGGGTGACGGCGAGCATCGCTATGCTGGGAGATGTCATCATCGCGGAACCGAAAGCCTTGATCGGGTTTGCCGGTCCGCGTGTCATCGAGCAGACGATCAAACAGCAGTTGCCCGACCAATTTCAGCGCGCCGAGTTTTTGCTCGACCATGGGATGATCGACATGATCGTCGAGCGGAAACAGTTGAAGGAAGCGGTCAGCACGCTGGTCGGTCACTTCTAACACAGACAGCAGAATGTTGAAAAAGGCCGCCGGCGTTGTACCACGGCGCAGATTCCATGACCTATTCCGCCACAGTGCAGTTCCTCTACGGCCTGCAGCAGCACGGCATCAAGTTGGGGCTGGAGACGATCCGTGCGTTGCTGACACGGGTGGGGGAGCCGCACCGCCGCTATCCGGTGCTCCATATCGGAGGGACCAACGGCAAGGGTTCGACCTCGGCGCTGGTCGCGTCGATTCTCCAGGCGGCCGGTTATCGTGTGGGGCTCTACACCTCGCCGCATCTCATCGATTTTCGCGAGCGGATCCGGGTCGACGGCGCCATGATCCCGGAAGGCCGCGTGAGCGAGCTGGTCGAGTCCTTGCGGGCCGCCGCGGCTCCCGATCTCACCCCGACCTTTTTTGAGTTCACGACGGCATTGGCTGTTCAGTATTTTGCCGAGTGCCTGGTCGATGTCGCGGTGCTCGAAGTCGGCTTGGGCGGGCGGTTCGACGCGACCAACGT
This sequence comes from Nitrospira sp., assembly GCA_030123565.1. Lineage (NCBI taxonomy): Bacteria > Pseudomonadati > Nitrospirota > Nitrospiria > Nitrospirales > Nitrospiraceae > Nitrospira > Nitrospira sp. Next base: position 869,417 of record CP126122.1, read on the forward strand.
CGTGGAGCCGCTGGTTGCCGCCATCACCACGATCGGCCTTGACCATGAGGCCTATCTCGGTTCGACGTTGGACGCGATCGCCTATGAGAAGGCCGGGATCATCAAACAACGCGTGCCGTTGGTGATCGGCCGCATCGACGCGTCGCCTCGACGGGTGATCGAGGATCGTGCTCTGGTCCAGGTTGCTCCCGTCTATGGATTGGGACGCGAGTTCCGCTGTGACGGGGCTTCAGCGGCCGATTGTGATTATTTCGGAATGGCGGCGCGGTACGAGCATCTCGCCTGTCCGCTTCGGGGACGGTTTCAACTCGACAACCTTGCCTGTGCCTTGGCGTTGGTGGAGCTGGCCGGTGATCGAGGGCTGGCGGTCACGGAGACGGCTGTTCGCATCGGGTTGCAGCAGGTCGCTTGGGAAGGACGGCTGGAAACCGTCGGTGACGCGCCGACGGTCATGCTGGATGGAGCGCACAATCCTGCCGCCGCAGTCGTGCTCGCCGAGTATCTGGCCGAGTGGCGGCGCGCGAGGCCGACTGCGCGGGTGAGCCTGATCCTGGGGATGATGCGCGACAAACATCCGCGCGAATTTCTTGCGCCGTTGTTGCCGCTGATCGATCGGTTGATCCTCACGCAAGCCGATTTGCCCCGAGCATCGACCGGGGCGGATCTCCGCGACCTGCTTCGTGACTCCGCACCCTTTGCAGAGGTGGCGGCGATGCCGGCGGATGCGCTTGCCTGCGCGAAGCGTTCAGCCTCTCCTTCCGACCTGATCTGTGTCACCGGCTCCTTGATGTTGGTCGGCGAAGTCAAGGCCCTTCTCCGAGGCTGTTCCCTCTCACCTGTTCGTGGCTGAAATGGGGCCAGACCGCGACTCGGCTTCCGGACGGCGGCGGGTGATCGGTCGTTCGGCATCGGCCCTCTTCCTGTGCCTGTTCCTCTGCCTTTTTCTCACCGGCGAGTCTTCCTGGGCGCAATCGACGGTGACCACGCCTTCGCCGACGAACCAGCCCCTGAATGTCACCGCCGAGCGCATCGACCATCTTCAAGAGCAGGATGTGTATGAGGCGGATGGGTCGGTGGTGGTCACGCAGGGACCGTTTCGGCTGACGGCCGATCATGTCACGATCAACACCTTGCCCGGCAAGCTCGTGGCCACCGGCCATGTGCATCTCACCGATCCGAATTCCGACCTCACGTCGGAACGGTTGGAGTTGAATGTGAATACGGAGGCGGGCGTCGTCACCCACGGGTCGATGTACCTCCGGCTCAGCAACTCGTTTTTCACGGGGCGGATCATCAGGCGGTTGTCCGAAGACCACTACCGCATCAAGGAAGGCACCTTCACCAACTGCGATGCCAAAGACGGCGAACTGCCGGCCTGGCGGTTCAAGTTCGACGACCTCGATGTGAACACGGGCGAAAGCATCGGCATGAAGCGGGGATGGCTCTGTGTGCTCGACAAACCCCTCATTCCCGTGCCGACCTTGACCTATCCGCTCACGACCCGCAGCAGCGGATTTCTGATTCCCACACCAGGCTACGACAACCGGTTCGGCCTGCACTACCAGCAGGGGTATTTTTGGGCGATCAACCCCAGCCAGGACCTGACGATCTCGCCTTCCTACTATTCGAATCTGGGCTACGGGAGCGACCTGCTCTATCGCTATTATCTGGACCGGCGATCACGCGGGCAGTGGTTCGCGAGTTTTCTGCAACAGACGCAGCTGCCGAATGTGGCGGGGGTGGATCAAACCAGTTCGGATGCACGGCGTCTACGAGGCGCGATCAGCGGTCAGCATGTCCAGCAGGTGACGGATACGCTCCTGGTGCGGGGGCAGGCGGCCTTCGTGTCGGACCGGCAATATCTCCAACAGCTCAGCAATTCGGGCGCGCAACGGGCCTCGCCGAGCGGCGAGTCGAGTTTGCTGGCGACGCAACGGCTGCCGTACGGCAGTGCCTATTTTCTCGGGCAGTATCTCCAACCGCTCAACTTCGGCGGCCCCGACACGTTCCAGCGCTTGCCGGAGGTCGGGTACGTGTTGCCGAATACCTCGCCCTTCGGGACGCCGTTTCTCCTGAACTTCGACAGTAACTTCGTGAACTTTTATCGCGAGCAGGGATTTGCGGTGAACCGCATGGACCTGATGCCCGGGATCACCACCGACGTGATCGACCTCGGGCATGTCGTAGGGCTGACGCCGCATTTCAAATTCAGGGAAGTTTATTACACACGCGGGGCGCAAGAGGCCAGTCCCCTCCATCGCGAGACGTTCTGGGGCGCGATCGACGCCACCTCGCGACTGAGCCGCCGCTTTGCCGGGAGCGAGGGAGGAACCTTCCTGCACACGATCGAGCCGAGCGTGCTGTACGAATACGTGCCTGGCAGCGACCAGTCCAAGATCGCGCAGATCGATCAGATCGACGACATCCCGAAGAAAAACCTGTTGACCTATTCGCTGCGGACGAAACTGCTCGAACAGCAGCTCAACGGAAAGACGTTCAACTGGCTGGATCTGACGCTGGCGCAGAGTTACCATGTGGGCGCGGTACAGACGCGCGCCAGGGACTTTACCCCCGGCGTATTGCCCTTTCTAGGGTCCCTGACACAGCCGTTGCAGCCTGCGACGGTGGAGGTCCAGGGCCGGAAACTGTCGGACCTCTGGATGCGTGCGGTGATCGGCAACACCGCGCCGGAATTCTTCCGGCCTCCGACCCTCGACAATACGCTCGGGCAGAACGTGACCGGCGGGCAGATCCTGCCCCCGACGAATTCGTACCTGACGGTGGACGCGTTCCTGGATCCCTATCGCGGTACGTTCAGCCAGTGGAATACCGATCTCCGGGTGCAGCAGTCCAACTATTGGTACGCCGAGGTGGGGCAGCGATTCACCCGGGACGGCAACCGTGTCCGGCGCGGCGACATTTGGAACCCGATCTCATTCAACGAGGTCTATGCCCCCACGAACGAAATCCAGTTCATCACAGCCGGCGGAGGATTTCGAACGCCCTGGGGCTGGACCGTCGGGGCGAAGGGCTATTACGATATCAAGGGCGGCCGCAGTCCAGAATATGACCTGGTGGCGCTCTATCAAAATCCCTGCAAGTGCTGGTCGCTCGGGTTGTATTACTTGCAATTTCCTGATCGCCAGAGTTACTCCTTCATGTTCAGCATGACGGGAATCGGATGGACGGAGAATTTCGGCACGATTGTGGCGCGGACGATTCTGGGCCCGTTGTTGGTCGGGGATCGCGGTCTGCCCTGGGCTGCGCCTGGTGGGCCCTACGGCTACTCCCAGAATCCCTTGCCCCCGCAGTCGATGCCCATGGGGCGGTACTGATGGGCCGGGGATCGGGAGCAACCAGTGACGTGATGCCGGAGCGAGCCGGAGCAAGGCCTCTCGACATCGACTTGCGACGGTTCTTTATGATCGCGGGATTCCTGTTGAGCGTCGCAGTACAGTTCGCCTTTCCATCCAATCTACAGGCGACGGAACGACCGTCGTCCCTTCAACGCGCCAAGGTGTTTCTGAAGGCGGGCGACTACCGGCGCGCGGTGGAGGCTTGCCAGGCTGAAGTACAGGCCTCTCCCTCTGCCCAGAGTTATGTCTACCTCACCTATGTGTACCACGCGCTCAACGGGTATCTGGAACACCTGGCTGCCGCGGATCAATGGGTGCGGGTGGAGCAGCTCTATTTGAATCTGGCGACCGGCCGACCGGAGGATCTGGTCGATCCGCCCGATGTGCTGGCGCGTATCGCCAAGGAACTCATCCAGCAGGCGGTGCAGCGGCAGGCGGATGTCACTGCCTCCATGGCTGCGCGATTGGATGAAGCATCGGTGAACCGACTGTGGCAGGAGCAGGCGGCCTGGCGACAGGCGCGGCCGACCGATTGGTGGTCCGGAGTTCCACCGGAGTGGCGATGGGAGGGCCCGTGATTTGACTCTCCGCGAAACCCTGTTATAGGATGGCCAGACTGCCTGATGCCGATTCAGGGCAGGGACTGTGGGATCGAGCGGTGCTTCGGAAGCGCGAGAAGGAGGGGTACTGTGGCAGGTGATGCGTTGAAAGTGACCGATACGACGTGGGACGACGATGTCATGAAATCATCCGACCTCGTGATGGTGGATTTTTGGGCGGTCTGGTGCGGACCCTGCCAGATGGTCGCCCCGATCGTCGATGAATTGGCGAAGGAATATGCGGGCAAGATCAAGGTCCGCAAGCTCAATACGGACGAGAATCCTGAAATCGCGGGCCGTTACCAGGTGATGAGTATTCCGACCATTCTGTTTTTCAAGAACGGGCAGGCGGTCGAGCGGTTGGTAGGTGCGCGGCCGAAGCGCCAGTTCAAAGAAATCATCGATTCACTCCTGACCCAACATTCCGGCGCCGCCTAGCGCCTGACGTTCAGCGGCATGCTGACCGAGCTGCGCATCTCGAACTTCGGCGTGATCGAGCAGCTGGCCGTTCGGTTCGACTCCGGTTTCATCGTGTTCACCGGTGAAACCGGAGCCGGCAAGTCTCTCCTCATCGACGCGGTGACCCTGTTGGTCGGGGGCCGCGCCTCTACCGATCATATCCGCGCCCAGGCCGAAGAAGCCGATCTTGAAGCGGCGTTCGTCCTGGCGCCGGACCATCCGATTCTTCAGTTACTGCAGGCGAAGGGGTTTGCGCGTCCCGGCGACAGGGACATCCTCATCCGCCGAGTCATCTCCCGTTCGGGGCGAAACCGGACCTATCTCAACGGCAACCTCTGCCCCGTTCATCTTCTGGAGGAATTGGGAGGGGCGTTGGTCGATGTGCATGGGCAACATGATCAGCAGTCGCTGCTGTCACAGCCCGCTCAGCTGGAGGCGTTGGATGCGTTCGGCCGCCTGGATTCCCTTCGCCGGGAGTACCAAGCCGCCTATCAGACCTGGCGTGAAGGGGTGGCGGAGTTGCAGACGGTGACCGCGCAGATCGCGCAGCGACGAGAACGGGAAGAGTTGTTGCGTTTTCAGTTTCAGGAGATTTCCGATGCCGGGGTCGAAGCGGGAGAAGATGTGCGGCTCGACCAGGAACGACCACGCCTCATGCACAGCCAGCAGCTCGCGGAACTGTCCGATCACCTCCACGAATTACTCTATGCCAGCGACCAGGGTGTCCTCAGCCAGCTGGCTGAGGCGCGGAAGGTGCTGTCGAAGATGGAAGCGGTCGATGCCACGACGGCCGAATGGTCGCGGTCTTTGGAGGACGCGGCTGTTTCGTTGCGGGACCTGGCCGATCAGGTTCGTCGTTACCGCGACCGGGTGGAAGCCGATCCGGCGCGATTGACGGAGATCGAACAACAGCTGGATCGCCTCCATCGGCTGACGAAGAAGTACGGCGGATCGTTGGATGCGATGCTGGCCCTGCAGGAATCCCTGCGCACCCAATTGGCCCAGTTGGACAGGGCGGAAACTCAGTTGCACGCGTTGGCCGGTGCCGTCGAGGAAGGCGCAGGCCGCCTGCGTGAACTGGCCGGCCGTCTGTCTCGCAAGCGGAACGAGGCGGCGAAAAAACTCGCGCTTCAGGTGACGAAGGAATTGGGCGCGCTGCGCATGGACCGTACCGGCTTCACGGTGGAGGTCTCGTCGTTGTCCGATGAGACCGCCTATGGTCCGACGGGACAGGATGCCGTGGAATTCATGTTTTCCGCCAATCCCGGTGAACCGCTCAAGCCGCTCGCACGGGTGGCATCCGGGGGGGAACTGTCCCGGGTGATGTTGGCGCTGAAAACGATTCTGGCCGAGAGCGATCATGTTCCCGTCCTGATTTTCGATGAAGTGGATGCCGGTGTGGGCGGCGCGGTGGCCGAAGTGATGGGAATGCGGCTTCGGGATCTTGGCCGCCATCACCAGGTCTTTTGTGTGACACACCTGCCTCAGGTCGGTTCGCAGGCGCATGCGCATTACCTGGTGGAGAAACAGGTCCGGCAGAAACGAACCGTCACGCAGGTCCGGCTGCTGACGTCGAGCGAACGGGAAGAGGAAATCGCGCGGATGCTGGCCGGGGTGACGGTGACGAAGGGCGCGCGTGCGGCGGCGGCAGAAATGATCGGCGGTGTGAAGGGTAAACGGTCCGGGCCGGACTAGGAGTCCGGCGTCGTCGGAGTGGTCGCAATCGCCAGAGCGGGAAGGGACGATTTACATTCCTGCACGACGCGGGCGAACAGCGTCGTCAGCGTCGGGTCGAAGGCGGTATTGGCTTGCAGGGTAATTTGGCGAATCGCCTCGTCGATGGAAAGCGGTTGGTGCCCTGGAATATCGACCGTCAGGTTATCGAACGCCTGCGCAATGGCGACGATGCGCGCCAAGAGGGGAATGCCTTCTCCCCGTAACCCCTGGGGATTGCGGATCCCGTCGAATCGTTCGTGGTGATACGCGACGATTTGTCCCACCTCCGCCGGAAAGCCCAGCGGCAGCAGCATGCGGGCGCCGGCTTCGGAGTGTTCCTTGATGCGGGCGCTGTTCCGCTCGCAGTCGTCATCGTCCGCCGAATACTTGTAGCCGAACAGGCTGATTTTGCCGATGTCGTGCAGGAAGGCTCCCAGCGCCAGCGCTTTCTGCTCCGTGATGGGCAGGTGCAGCTGATTGGCGAGGAGTGAGGCATAGAAACTGACGCGGCTGCAGTGATTCAAGAGTTGACGGTCCTTGGCTTCGAGCAGATCGGACAGTAACGGGATCAATGCCGCGACATCGCCCGTGCCGGTTGCCGCTTCGGCGGAAGATTTGCCGATGGCGAAATAGTTGGATCGCACGTCCTTCCAAGCTTGTGCCGCTTCCTGCTCCGTCCCCCACAGGGCGGTCGATGTCTTCAGGAACGATCGCAAGTAATCCAGGCGCTGTTTCTTTTCCAGCGTCTGGTTGATCAGCGTGATGAGTTCGGTGACGTTGAAGGGTTTGAGCAGATACCCCGCCGCACCGTGGCGAATTCCTTCCATCGCGGATTTCAAACTTCCATAGCCGGTGATGATGATGACCTCGATGTCTGCATGGTCCTGCTTGATATCCTGGAGCAGGTCGAGCCCCTGGCGGTCGGGCAACTTTTGATCGAGGGTGATGAGATCGATGTGCCGATCTTTCAACACTTGCAGGGCGGATTTGGCATTGTCGGCGGAATGGATCGTGAAGAAGGGGCGGAGAATGACTTTGAGCGCGTCCCTGGGTCCTGTTTCATCATCGACGACCAGAACCGACGGTTTATTGGCCGTGTGTTCGGTTGATGTAGGGGTGCCCATCCGGAATGCTCCTCAATGCACTGCACACTTCAAGGAAAATGAAAGGCAAAACCTGTACCGCCCATTCTCCTCTCCTCCCCGGCCAATATATAGCAGGTCTGGACCGTTCAGACCACTAGTTATTTGCGACACAATGGTCGATCGTTTGTGGAGGGGAAAGAGCGTTGAAGAAATGAGACAGTTTATGGGACAACCTTGTGCCACCCTGTGTCATTCCTGAGTCAGCGAAGGATCAGGATTCGCCTCATGATCCGGTCTGCTGATCCCCAAGGTATCCATGCGATATTTCAGCATGCGACGGCTGATCCCCAACATTGTCGCCGCGTGAGTTTGGACATAATTGGTGCGTTTGAGCGCGTCCAGGATGATGTCGCGTTCGAACTCCATCACGGCTTTTTCGAGGGAAAGCCGCCCTGCCAGCGTATCGTCCCGCAGGGAGGTCGATCTGGTGTCGGTCCGCAGGATCGTCGGTAAATGTTCAGGGGTGATCACGCCGGAGCCCTTCGACCAGATGAAGGCCTGCTCGATGATGTTTTCCATCTCACGGACGTTGCCGGGCCAGGGATAACGCGAGATCAATTCCAGCGATTCCTTGGTGAATTCCTGAGGCGGGCGTTTCTCCTCTTCGATCCGCTTGGCCAGAAAGTGTTTGGCGAGGAGGGCGATATCTTCGCCGCGCTCCCGCAAGGGAGGCAGGTACAGGGCGATGACGTTGATGCGGTAATAGAGGTCCTCTCGGAAAAGGCCTTTCCGGACCAGTTCATCGAGATTTTTATTGGTGGCGGCGACGATCCGTACGTCGACCTTGATGGGTTGCACCCCTCCGACCCTGGTGAACTCGCGTTCCTGTAACACGCGCAGCAGCTTGGCCTGCGTCGCCGGAGTGAGGTCGCCGATTTCGTCCAGGAAGAGTGTCCCGGTGTGCGCGAGTTCGAATTGCCCCACCCGCCGGGCCGTTGCATCGGTGAAGGAGCCTTTTTCGTGCCCGAACAGTTCGCTCTCGATGAGCGTCTCCGGCAACGCGGCGCAATTGAGTGCCACGAACGGGCGTTCTCGCCGCGCGCTGTTATAGTGGATGGCCTTGGCGACGAGTTCTTTTCCTGTTCCGCTCTCGCCGGTGACCAGGACGGTGGTGCGGCTGTCGGCCACCTGCTCGATCTTGGCGTAGATTTCCTGCATGGACGGGCTTTTTCCGATCAGGTTGTGAAAGGCATACCGCTGCACCACCTGGGCCCGCAGCTGCCGGACTTCCTGCTCCAATTCCTGTTTGCTCAGCGTGCGGTCGATGACGATCCGCAGTTCCTCCACGTCGAACGGCTTGGACAGATAGTCGGCTGCGCCAGACTTCATCGCGTCCACGGCCGTCTTGACCGATTTGGTGCCGGTCAACATGATGACCGGTACCGTGCGATCTTCGCTGCGCATCGTTTGAAGCGTCGTCAGGCCGTCCGTCCCCGGCAGGATCACATCCAGGAGGACCAGGTCGGGGGATTCGCGCTTAAAAATCTGAAGCCCCTCGGCGGCGTCGGCCGCTTCCAGAATTTCATACGTCGGTTCCAGCACCGTCTTCAACGATGCGCGAACCCGCGGCTCGTCATCGACGAGCAGTACCCGTTTTTTCATATTACTCCAGTGCTGCTGAGGCTGTGGTTCGCTCATCCGGTACGGGAAGATTCACGGAAAACGTGGACCCCGCGCCGACTCGACTTTCGACCGACAGCTCGCCGCCGTGTTCGCGGACGATCTGGTGGGCGGTCGTCAGGCCAAGGCCCGAGCCGTCGCCGGTGCTGTTGGAATGCTTCGTCGTAAAGAACGGATCGAAGATATGTTCCAGGTGATCCGGCGCAATGCCGCATCCCTGGTCCTCGACCTGCATCTGTACCCACGTTGCGCCGCCGCCGTCAGGTGGGATCACGCGCGTCTGCACACAAATACTCCCTTGGCCGTCCGGCATGGCCTCCAGCGCATTCAGCAAGAGGTTCAGGAGAACCTGCTTGATCTGTTGACGATCAAGCGAGAGGAGGGGCAGCCGCGGGGCAAGGACTGTCCGCAGGCGGATCCCGCGCCGCGACGCCGTGGCCGACACGAAACACAGGCAGGATGCGACGAGTTCGTTGAGGTCCACCTCGGTCGGTCGCGGAGTCATGTAGCCGGCATAGTCGAGGATCTCGTGGAGCAGGCCTTCGATGCGATGGACATCTTCGATGGCGTGGCGGCTGAATTCCGTGATGAACACCGGATCGTGCTGACGTTGCGGAGCCAACTGCACAAAGGTCTTGATCGAGGTGAGCGGGTTGCGGATTTCATGGGCAAATCCGCCCGCCATGATTTCCAGCGAGCGCAGGCGATCGGTCCGTCTCATCAACGTGGAGGCCCGGCGCAGATCGTCCTGAGCCATGTGATGGGCCAAGGCATTGCAGGCGATACGTGCGACCGTCTCGGCGACCACCAAAGCTTCCTCGTCCCAGTGAAGATCCTTGCCGATCGGGCCGAAGGTGCACAGACCGAGGAGGCCGGTCCGGTTTTGGAGCGGAACGCAGACTGCCGCATGCGCCGTAGCCATGGCCGCGCCGGTCGTTGAGGAAGATTGCTGGTCGTACCGGAGCATGTGCGGCGTCTTTGAAAGGCTTGTAATGATGGGGTGATCGCCCGGCAATGCGGAGGGTGATACAGAAAGAGCATGTGGTCCCATGGATGTGAGTAGACGATACTGCAGTGGGTCGGACTCTCGTATCCAGAGGGCCGCCGAGGGGAGGTGAATGTGTTGCGAGATGGCAGCCAGAATACAGTCGCCGAGGCGCGGGAGATCCAGCGCCTGTCCCATCCTCTCGGCAAAGTCACCGATTATTCTTATGAGTTCCACGGAACCTGGAAGGATAGCGGTGTGTCGACTGTGTTCGTGGAGTGTCATGGTACCGCGCAGAACAAATCCATCCAGACACCAGCTGTTCAGGGTGTCGCCTTATCCGCCGGGTGTTCGGAGTGCGTGAGTGAAGTATAGCCGTGAGCTTTTTTTTCAGCCAGAGGAATCAAGTTTTTCGGCGACGGCGAGGAGAATCTGTCCGGAGAGCGCACGCATGAGTTTCGCAGGAACGGGAGTGATTTGTGAGAGGCGCGCAATGAAGGTGTCTTCTTCGAATGCGTGGAGTCGCCCGACCCGCAGGGCTTGGCAGACCTGAGCCATATGATTCAAAGTCAGGCGGGCTTCTCCCGTGAATTCGTCGATCCCCCGTTCTTGCAGATGAGGACGATACAAGAGCGCCATGTCTGCGGTGGGAGTGAAGGCGCTGACGATCAATTTCCCGCCGGGCCTGAGCACACGGAAGAGTTCTCGAAGGGTATGGAGCGGGGAGGGGGCGAAGCTGAACGAGAGATTCGCGACGATGCGATCGAATGAACGGTCTGCAAAGGGAAGGGCTTCCATGGACCGACCGAGCACCCAGGTCTGTGCGGCTGGTGTCGGAGCAGAAATGCGCCCGGAAAACAAACTGTCCATCTGGTTTACGGCCTCCTTCATGGCGGCTTGTGCCGCACGAAGCGTGGGGACGGAGAAGTCCGTTCCCACGTACCGGATGGGGCGGCCGTGGTGCCAGGTCTGAGCGCGGAGGCGGTAGGAGAGGTTCAAGAGCAGTAATCGGGCGAAGGAATGGAGTCCGCATCCCACATCAAGCAAAGCAAGTCCTTCGTCGAGGGGCTGGGAGAGTTGGTAGAGATGGTCGATATATTGCCAATAGGCCGGCAGTTCATCCAAGGCCGAAGTGAGACCGGTTTGAACGGTCCACAATCGTTCTCTGGTGGCACCGACCGGGTATTTGGCGCGTAATTGATCACGTTCGAATCGAGAACGAACGGCGATGGGCCGGGAGACGGTCGACAGGGCTGCCGGGGAGGGATAGGAAAATCTGTCGGGCGGACAGCAAAGCTGCCGGAGACGTTGCCAACTCGCGCGTAGTACCCTCGGCGCGACATCCCCTGCAATCAGAAGGAGAGACGGTAAGCTCATGCGGCTGCCTCTGGTTCCGAGGAGATTCACCGTGTCCTGCAACAGTGTCGATGGCGTGCCCGGTATCGGTGGCTCAGGAGTATCCATCCCGTTGGTGAGAAATACGACGTCGGTGCGACAGTGCGCGAGATCCTCATGAAGGGAGCTAACTTCCACATATTGTGCGGCAACGGCGTCGCTCAAGAAGCGGTCGATATCGAGGGGCAGTCCCAAGAAGTTGCCTGTTCCGAACCGGATACCCGCGAGATGTTCCTGGATCACATCACGTTGATGGAGGGCGGTGAGACAATGCCGGAGGTCCAGGGTGGGATTGAGGAGGATGAGGCGGCGAATCAGCCTATGCCAGTCTTGGCGACGCAGCGCAATTCGACCAAGGAGGTCCGGAGCCAACAGGGTGAGGGGTGCCCCTGGCCATTCTTTCCGTGTATAGGCCAGCACGGTATCGAGATCGTCTTCCAGCGAGGTGAACGTCGTCTGTGACGGGTCACCGTCGCTGAGTCCGATGTGGCGACTGTGATCGTATCGCAGGACTCGAAGCCCGGAGCCGGCCAGGAAATAGGCGAAGGCCACATAGGCCCGTTGAGTCATTCCATATCCCGGGCAGAGCAGAACGACTGGAAGATTCGTCGCCTTGGCCTGTCGCGGGGAGTCATGACACAACACGATCCCCTGCCCCTCGCGATTCCGCAGACGGTGCGAAACGGTCACGACGGGGGCATCGGCGATCGGTTCGGCAAGGTCCTGTGATGTGAACATTTCCGGTGCGATGATGCTTTGGAGTCGCAGTTCCTGCGCTAGAGACAGATGCTCAAAACGCACTCCAAAGCGAAGTCGTTGCTCTCCGCTCGGCATGCGGCGAGGGGTCGTGCCGATTCGGTGCGGACTCGTCCAGCCGACACGTCCGACCCAGGGCTGTTCCGATTCCTCCGTGGGTGCTGCGCCGGCGGGATGAGTGGTCGGGCCGACAGGTATCAATCGGATGACCTGTTGAACCGCGAGAAAGTCGGAATGGTCGGACAGTTCGATGCAGGCTCCGTCTCGGCTGAGATTCACGATCAGGCCGAGAGGGCGATCCATCCGCTGCTCCGAGCCGCTGAGTCGAACGGGAAGGGCGACAGCCAGACGAACCGTTTCACGTCGATCGCCCGGCATTTCGCCGGATGAGATGGCATCGGCCGAGTTGTTCTCTGCAGTCGTGAAGGGCGGGGGTATCAAGGCTTCGAACGTCACAGTTGCCGAACCATCCTGCAGGCCGTCGAAAAGCGAATGGAGGACGTCCCGGTCACGTTCCGCGATGAACGTAAAAACAATGACGAGGTCCCTGACGGTGGGAAACGCCGTCTCTGCAACTGCGGCGAGACGTTCATGCACCACACCTTGAAGCTCCAGGAAACTGACCGGCGTCTTGATCGCGACGTACGCTGGTTGCAGATGAACGGGGGAAGACAGGTCTTGGACGGTCAGGAGCGCTCCTTCGTCGCTGATGTTTCGTAGGACACCCCGGATGGTTGTGTTTCCGATGGAGAGTTGAACCGGGAGTGAGAGCAGCCTGCGTGTGAAACGACGACGGTCATGCGGCCGTGCGACGATGTTCGAAGTGCCCGCTCGAAGAACGTCGGTTCCAGCGGTGGGTTCTGTGGCTGCTGAAGATTCGGAATTCTCACGGTCGGCCGGAGAGGCCGGGAGGTCGGCTTGAGCCGGAATTCTGACTCTGACCGTCAATCCCCTGCCGACAGGGCTCTCGATTTCGATGGCGCCCCCATGGGCCTGGACGATCTGATGGGCTCGCAAAAAATCTTCGGCCGATAGGTGGTCATCGGGCCACCTGTGCAAGGCAGGCACCGTGTCCTCTGCAATGTCCTGGATGGTGAAGGTTGCATAGGTAAGAGTGATTCCTGAACCGAACGTGCGGTCGCCCGGTCCGGCCACATTGTCCTGCAAGGTAAGCGATTCGGTCTGCAGGACGAGATGCAGAGGGGTGGCGGTGCCGGAGGCTTGCCGTCGTACATAGGCGAACAGGATTCGTGCGAGGTCTTCGATCGAGTCACGCCGCCCCAAGATCATCGGAAGGTCGGCAGCGAAGCGTGATGTCAGCAGGAAATCCGTCGCCTTCGGTTCATGCCGGATCGAACGGACCACTGTCTGAAGGATTTCATTGAGGGCAAGGAGTTCCATCCCGACGGGCTGCGCATGGATGGTTTGTACTAGTTTTCGGCTCAGTCGGCTGGCCTGCGAAGCCTTGGCGACCATGGTTTCGACATGCTGTTCGATCTTGCTCTGTTGGATCGTGCTCAGAAGTCGTTGAGAGTCTTGTAGGAGCGTGGTGAGAGGTTGTTGCAGTTGGCGAGAGACCCGGGCGGCCTCCCGAGCGAGGGCGAGTTGGCGGTTGGCTTCTCGAAGCCTGGATTCCAATTGGGCGAGGCGGTCTTGCTGTTCCTTCTGCTGCGAAAGATCCCGGAGTACCCCGATAGTGCCGCTATAGCGGTTGACGTTGTCGTAGAGCCCCTTGGCTGTGACTTCTACCGTCACGGTGGCGGTCGAGAGATCGGGAAGTATTTTTCGTTGGAGCATCAGTTCAAGCTTGCGGACAGAGCGGCTGCCGGCCCTGCGTTCGTTCAGTCGAAACCGCCCGGCGATTTCCTGCAGGGGAGGGAGCAGGATCGAATAGTGCCGGCCTGCGAGTTCTTCGGGGGTATAGCCGAGCAGGGCGACGGCCCCGGGACTGACGTAGACAAAACGGCCCTCTTGGTCGAGTTCGTACAGGATGTCGCTCAACGTCTCAACGACCCGCAGATGCCGCTGAAATGTCCGGTCCAACTTCATTTGGAGGTCGTGTTTCTCCACGGCTTCCTGTACATAAAACAGTAATTCCGTGAGAAAACCGGACGAGTTTTTGAAGAGGAAAAAGTCCGCTCCGCTTTGTAAGGCTTGGACGGCCGTCTGTGAATCACTGTGATCCGTTTGAAGGATGATCGCGGCATTGGGAGCATGGCGGCGGAGAGGTGCGAGGATGTTGAGGCCGTTCTCCGGCCTCAAGTCCTGATCGATCAGGATGATGTGCCACTCATTCCGCTGACTGAAGGTGAGGGCTTCTTCAGAGGAATAGCCGGCTTCAATGCGGCAGCCGGAGAAGAATTCCCTCAAGCCGGAGGATATCAGCTTAATCTCGTCTGGGTGTTCGTTGATGAGGAGAATGTTGAGCGACGTTTCAGGCAACGACATGGGAGATTTCATGGTCCTCATGCAACAGTGCGCCGCCGCCTAAGTATCGTTGCAGAAGTGTCCGGGAGCCCGCATCGTACAGTGATGAACAGGTTCTCCCCTGTCAGAGGGACAATTGTGTCCTGCGGAAGCTGTTCGGCGAACATGAGTGGTTCAATATCATACAGCTTCCTGAGAAGCACAGTCCGCTGCCTGAGGGGACGATTCTACTTCGGTAGGGGGAAGAGCGAGCTACACCGATCGAAATTGGTCAAGCCGCTGAATGTGGGCACAAAATTGTCTGAGAGGCGTCGGCCGTACAACGTGTGACGATCAGGCTGTCTCACGGGAGAGAATCAAGGAGGCCCACCGTCTTCGTCGCACCCGTGTGGGCGACGAAGAGCGCCGCCTAATGCGCCGCCGCGGTATTGGGAGCCTGCACGCACATACCAGGAGTCATATAGAGCAGATAATTTCCCATCCCATGATGAATGTTCGGATTCTGCAGGGGGTGGTGGTGCACCATGACCATCTCATAGTCGTCTTGTTTGGTGACCGAAAACCCTTTGTCGTTCCGATACACCTGGTGGGGTTTGAAGTCGCGGAAGGTCCCGTCGGCATCCACCTCCGGAACAGTCCGTAGCAGGGTCTCTTTGGTGGTCTTATTCTCGAGCGCGATCATGAGCAACTCATCGTGGCCATGGGGATAGGCGAATTTGACGCAGCCGTCCATGTTGAACTTCAGCGGGGCCGACAGCACCGTGACGCCTGGCTTGATCTCGATTCCCTCGTCGGTTTGATCCGCGCCGCGCTGGCCGAACTTGCTGTAGCAGACGATGTTGACACCCACCTGGTAGACATCCATTTCTTGCACCTTCACGCCTTTCGGAGCGACATACATGGTGAACCGGGCCATCACGTCCTTCGTGGGCGGGGCCTTGTGGTAGAAGGCGACGATGGACATGAGGTTTTGCCCTTTCGCCAACTTCACCCCGTACCCTTCCGGAAACCGTGCTTCCGTCATTTCCAATCCGGCCCCGGCGAAAAACAACGGTTCCCCGTCGCAGGAGACACTGGGTTTGTCGTTGTTCAGCATGAGGATGTGGTGGAGATAATTCTTCGGGAGCGGCCGCCCGTCCTTGGTGAACACCTCGGACTTGTATCCGATCAGGTAGGTGTCCTCCGGCAGTTGAAACACCTTCTTCGGCATGCTGGATGCCAGGTCGCCGTCATGGCCGGTCGGCAGGTCGACCGGACCGAACGTGAGGGTGACAGTGTGATCGTCGATCGTGATCTTTGTTTCGCCCATACTGGGCATGGTCGGAATCGCATGGTGATCGTGACCGCCGTCGGCGTAGACTGTACCAGTCATCCCAAGCAGCATGGCAATCGACAGCAACGCACGATTCATAGCCTCTCCTCCTGGTTGTACCAAACCGATCATCCATCACCCTGTGGGAAGAACTGCAGGAAAGTGCCACCCATCTTTTACGGTGTCGCCGGGGGCGGAGTGAGTCGTTTCCAGACGTAACTGCCGCCATGTTGCCGGGGCGGGATATTGTTTCTCGTACCGACACGAACGTACCACCAGATGCCCTTGGCTTGTGTGCCGTCTTCGGAAAGCACGATTTCAAAGGCGCCTTCCCGGTCATTTCCCGTTTGTTTCCAGGTGCCTTGCCAGCGGCGGTCTTTGAAACTGGTGGTGGAAAACTGCCCTCCCTGCCAGGTATAGGGACCGTTGCCTTGCGCATCCAGGGTGGCGACGTACTTCTTATTGTCTTCGATTTCGGTGACTTCCCATTCCCCGCTCAAGTCGACGCCATCCGTTGCGGTTGCCTGACCATCGGCGGTGCGATGGAGTAGGGCGGTTGCGGAGGCCGAGGCTCCGGTCAATCCGCCTCCGGGTTGCCGAGCGGATTCGTGCCAGGATACGAGGATCCAGCGGCCATCCCGCCGTTCCAAGACCCCCGTCTCACGCAGCGGAAGCACCATGTGCTGGGTGAGATCACCGGGGTTGACGTATCGGATATAGTCCAATTCCATCGCGAACCAGGCTACGTCGCCGTTGCTCCATAGGTGAAGGCTTGTGATCGGAATCTCCAATTTGGCCACCGAGTCGAATTCGCTGCGCATCTCGGACGCGAACGCAGGCCAGCCCACATACTTGCGTCCGTCGATCGTATAGCCGATGGCGTCGGCATCGTGCGACATATATTTCGCCATCGTGGCGAGATCTCGATCTGCGTTTGCCTGTACGAGGGTCCGCAAGGTCGCTTCCGGGTCGAGTGGCTCGCCGGCCCAGGCGAGTGACCCGCAAAAGATACTGATAAGTGGGAAGAGGAAGAGCCGGCTCCATTGCGGAAGAAGGGTGGGTTGATGTCTACATGGCAGTGTGTTCATAAGGCGCGAAAGAATATCCACAGGACCTCGTAACTTGACGAGGCTACCTGTTGCCCTGAGGTGCTGTCAATGGCTATTTGCTGGATCGGTTGTGCCGGTCACGGCGCAGGCGACCACAGTCACATTGTCGATCCCCCCTTCGTCCCGCGCCGCCTGAATCAGAGCGTGAGTCACACCGGCGGGATCGTGCCTGTGCAACAGGGTTGTACGGAGAATGCACTCGTCGGTCAACATTTTCGTGAGGCCGTCCGAACAGAGCAGCAGCAGATCGCGATCGCGCAGCTCGCAATGGAAGACATCGGCATCTATGGCGAGACCAAGCCCCATGGCGCGGGTCAACACATGGCGGTCCGGATGGCACGCTGCCTGCGCCGGCGTGAGGAGTCCGTCACGGACCTGTTCTTCGACCAGCGTATGGTCCTGCGTCACCTGCCTAATGGCGGCTTCTCTGATCAGGTAGGCCCGGCTGTCACCGACGTTGAGGACGATCAAACGGGGTCGGGGAAACGGCAGGAGATGCGCCAAGACCAGCGTCGTTCCCATCCCTTGCAGCGGTGGATGTTGAACGGCGTGCCGCTGAACGGCCCTATGGGCGCGTTGCACCATGGTCGTGAGGAGCGCGACGGCGTCCTCATCCGCTGTGACGGTTTGGTCTGAGGCGCCGTGAGAAAGGCTCGGCGCGAGATCCGCGAGGGTGTCCATAGCCAGTCGGCTGGCGAAGTCTCCTCCCGCATGGCCTCCCATGCCGTCGGCCACGGCCCAGAGCCGGTGCCGATTGTCGACCAGAAACGTATCTTGATTGGTCGGACGAACCAAACCCCGATCCGTCCCGCCGTAGGCCGACCACTCCCACATGCCTCTCTGCATCTCCCTGCGCTATCTCAGCGGCGTCAAAGACCCAGGGCCATACCGTGCGGCCAGCCGGTCGTATACCCATTCCGCCAGCGGCTCAAGGTTGCTGGTGTCCGCGGCATTGTAGCGGATGAGTTTGTCCAGAGCCGCTTCATCGCCGGTTCGATACTGCTGCCACAAACGAACCGCGTCCATTCCGTCGAGTTGATGCAGGTCGGAATCACGCGCAATGTCCAACTCGCGTTCGATCTGTTTCAGGCCACCCTGCAATCCTATCCGTCTGGCGGCGAAACAGAGATCGAAGTGTGGAAGAGAGACCTCTAACCCACGAAAGGATGTCTGCAAGTAGGGGATATCGAACACGCTGCCGAAAAACGTGATCAACACATCCGCCCGATCGAGTTCCTCCTGCAGCAGGTCCCTGGTCAGCGAGTCGCCTCGGATCAACGTGCGCATGTGACCGTTTCGATAGAGGCCGACGAGGGTTACCTGGCCCTCCTGCGCAGAGAGTCCGGTCGTTTCAATGTCGAGGTACAACGCCCGCGCGCCGAAGGTCCGAAACAGCCGCCAGTGGTCGCGTGTATGAAGGCAGTCGGCAAAGTATCGGGCATTGCGCCGATCGAGATGTTCCTGCGCCGCGGCGAGGTCGGCATCGTACAGGGCTTTCCGGGACGGCGAGATGCCTGGCAGACGAGTCTCCCGGCGGAAGGCCGTCCAATCGGCGATGCCCCCTTCCCAGAGCCGCCGCTCGGTGGAAGGACCGATGCCGTTCAGATGGACGAAGGTTGAGGTCAACATGGATGAGACAGCGCCGGTGCTTGACGCGGATTGTAGCCTTGATTTCAAGGGATAAACAAGTTAGAGTCCGCGACTGGTGCGGTGTTTCGTCATTGTCAGGAAGGGTTACGGATCAAGGGGAACACGGGGGATCATGACCACGAATGGAAGCGTGAGGCGGATTCGAATCAAAGTCGGCGGCGTTCATCTGGATGCGGAATTGAAAGGCACCAGGACGGCGGAGGAAATTTACCGGGCCTTGCCCGCTGAAGGACCGTTGAATGTCTGGGGCGAAGAGTTCTATTTTAAGATCGCCGGCGTGAAGGACCACCGCGAGACGGCAACGACCCAGGTGAAGGTCGGGGATGTGGCCTTTTGGGGTGCCGGCCAGGTGTTGGCGATTTTTTTCGGACGGACTCCGATGAGCATGGGTGCCGATCCTGTGCCGGCGGATCGGGTTAATGTGGTGGGACGTGTGTTGGGGGATGCGGCGATCCTGCGTCAGGCGATGAACGCCGGCACGATCCGAGTGGAACGTGTGGAACAGGGGGCGCCGGTCGGGTAAGGCGGGCAAGATAATCGGCAAGGGAGCCGTCGGTCGGGAGCGTGAAGCGATGAGGCTGGCCAAAGAGCGCATTCACCACATGGCGGAGTCGTTGATCGCCCGGTTGCACGAGTTGGGGTATCTGGAGGTGATCGGGGATCGGAAAGCGCTTCGTGAATCGCTGGAACAGACGATGACCGACGAACTCGCAGTCGAGGATCGCTTGAACGCCGAAGTCCGTCGGCTGATGCAGACGTACGAACGGCAAATCGAGCAGGGGCAGGTCGATTACCAGAAGATGTTCACGATGATTAAACAGAAGCTGGTGCGCGAGCGGGGCATCATTTTATAGAGTGTGGAATTCTGAATGTTGAATGCTGAATTGTGAAAGATAGCGTCTGCCATGCATTGTTCAGCAGGCGCCATTCAATCGGACAGAGCGTGATCAGCGAAGACAAGACCAGTCACCTTTCACATCTCATCCTCGGGGCATTGAAGAAGAACCCCCAATGCCGGCTCAATGAGGATGACGGGAAGGTGTTGCGGGAAATCAAGCGGGTGCTCGCGGCGGAGTTGGTATTGGAAGCGGAGATCGATCGGAAAGTGCGGGCCAGACTGGCCTCCTATTCCCGGAAAATCGTGGAAGGGAGCTCCGAATGGGACGTGATGTATCGGAAAGCAGTCGAAGAAGAACAGAAGAAGCGCAACAAACCATAATGGGGCGCGAAGATAACCCCGACGAGGTCATGTCATGAGATTCACCGTATGGATCGCCCTTTGTGTGGTGGTGCTGTCGTTTCCAGCCTGTACCCATTCGAAACCGAAGCCGCTGGTTCCGCTGGAACTGGCCTACGGAGCGAATGTCCAGGCGGTCACGCTGAACAGTCAGGGAACGCAGGCGTTCCAGGCCGGCCAAATGGCGGAGGCCAAGGACTATTTCGGGCAGGCCATCAAGGCGGCACCCGACTCCGGACAGGCGCACTACAATTATGCGCTGGCGTTGAATGCGCTGGGCGAGACGGAAACGGCCCGCCAGCAGTTTATCGAAGCGGCGAATCTCGCGCCGGGCGACAAGGTGATTTGGGATTCCCCTGCGCTGCGTCCCTTTGGAAGTCCCCAGGCCCAAAAAGGCCCGCCCAGGGAACATCCCTACGGGACGCAACGGCCGATGATCGGCAGTGGACCGCGGTAACAGGAATCGGTGACCGAGGGTTGGAGAGGAGACCGCGACATGGCGAGCGAGTTGGAGGTGGGAACGAAGGCGCCGGATTTTTCCCTGCCGGATCAGGAGGGAAGCAAGGTGTCGCTGAAGGGCCTCAAAGGCAAGCAAGTGGTGCTGTATTTCTATCCCAAGGACGATACCTCCGGCTGCACGAAAGAGGCCTGCGACTTTCGAGACAACTTGGCACCGATCAAGAAGGCGGGGGCGGTCGTGCTCGGGGTCAGCATGGATGGGAAAGCCTCGCACCAGAAGTTCATCGCCAAATATGGGTTGCCGTTTGCGCTCCTGAGCGATGAAGATGCGGCGATCTGCAAGGCCTATGGAGTGTATAAAGAGAAGAGCATGTACGGCCGCAAGTACTGGGGCATCGAGCGGAGCACTTTTGTGATCGACGCCGACGGGCGGCTCAAGGCCCTCTTTCGAAAGGTGAAGGTGCCGGGCCACGTAGACGAGGTGCTCGCTGCGCTGAAGGCCTAGCCATGCCGCAGGGACTTCATGCCGCCGCTTGTTCTGATCACACATGGATCCGCTGGAAAAAACCTCCCATGCCTACCGCGCCGCCGCGCTCTCCATCTTGCCTGGCCTGGGCCACCTCTATATCGGGGAAAAGCGGGGCGGTCCCCTGCTTCTGGCCGGCATCCTGCTGATTTTTCTGTGGGCCTATATCTTGCCGCTCGCCCTCGTGCCGTTGATCGGTTTGATCCTGTTTTGCATGGGTGATACCTATCTCACCGTCAGCCGTGATCGCGGACTCCTCGCCTAAGCAAGGCTCGTGATGTTCTTGAGAGGTCGGGAGAGATTTATGACGAAATCACTCCGTCTTGGTCTGCGCCGGGTCTTGGCAACCCTCTTGGTCTGTTGGACGATCGGTGTCACGGCTGAGGCTGCTGATAAGGTTGCCGGCAGCCTGACCGTGAAGGATGCCCTGACATTGCCGAATCAAGCCGTTCGGATCGAAGCCCGGTTGACCGGGACAACTCATCCGGGAGGCCAGGCAGTGGGAGGTGTCTCGCTTCAGTTGCACATCGACGGCAAGCCGGTGGCGACAGCCAAAACGAATGACGGTGGTCAGGCCTTTTTCGACTATAGACCAAAAATGCGGGGGACCAACGTCATCAGTGTGACGGTCAACGATCCTTCGCCGGTCGAGGCGGGGAAGGCCGAAGCGACGTTATTCGTGTGGGAACGTCGGCGTCCGATCCTCTTGGTCGAGGTAGCTGCGCTCAGGCAAACCGACAGCCCACCATCATCCCCTGGTTCCCCCGCATCGACCGCCCCGGGGTCCGGACCGTCGGCCCAGGCGGTTGCGGGCGCGGCGGAAGAACTGTCGCGTCTGACTCAGTATTACTACAACCTGGTCTATGTGCCGGGAGGCGACCAGTCGACGGAGGTTGCTTCAGTCGAAGCCATCCGCCGATGGTTGGCGTCCAACCAGTTTCCGCCCGGTCTCGTCTTGATGCCGCTCTCCGGAGGCCTGAGTGCCGCGCTCGATGCCTTCAAACAGGATGGCTGGACGGCGATGAAAACCGGTATCGGGCGCACCAGGTCCTTTGCGGAACTGTTGCTCCAGCATCGGATGGACGTGGTCGTGGTGCCCGAATTGCCCACAGGCGAATTGCCCCGGAAGGCCAAGGCGGCGAAGGATTGGAAAGAGGTAAGAAAGAAGTTGTAGGTGGTGTCCGGATGGCCATGTGCTCGCAGAACGCGCACCTCGGAAGGTGCGCGTCCGATGCGCGCAGGGCATGGCCACTCGGACACCATGTGTGAGACAGGAGTAGGAGGTGCGAGGGCTCGTGATCAGCAGAGAGTCCTGCTGGAGATTCATGGCAAGGGGCGATTCACTCCCAGAACGAATCATGTTATGTTCAGCGCCCGACAGTGGTTCATCTCATTGAAGGAGTAGGAGTCGGTATGTTGTTGGAAGGGAAGAAGGGCCTCATCATCGGTGTGGCCAATAAACACAGCATCGCCTGGGCGATCGCGCAGGCAGCGGCGCGTGAAGGCGCAGAATTGATGTTCAACTATCAGAACGAGCGGTTGCGCGAAAACGTTGAAGAATTGGTGCAGACCCTGCCCGGCGCATCGGCCTCGGCGTGCGACGTCGGAGATGACGGCCAGATCGAGGCGTTGGTGAAGGAAGCCGGACGGAAATTGGGCCGGCTGGATTTTCTGGTCCATTCCATCGCCTTTGCCCCGCGGGAAGAACTGACGGGAGCGTTTCTGAATACCACCCGCCAGGGTTTTTCGACGGCCCTCGATGTGAGCGCCTATTCCCTCGTGGCCGTCACCCGGGCGGCTGTCCCATTGATGACGGAGGGCGGGTCGGTCGTCACCTTGACCTATCTTGGGAGTGAGCGGGTCGTGCCCCATTACAATGTGATGGGCGTGGCCAAGGCGGCGCTGGAGGCGACGGTGCGCTACTTGGCGAACGATCTGGGGCCGAAGAACATCCGGGTCAATGCGGTCTCTGCCGGGCCGATCAAGACGTTGGCGGCGCGGGGCGTGTCCGGAATCAGCAAGATGGTCGACCACCACCGTGCCTTTGCCCCGCTCCGGCGGGCGACCGAGCAGGGCGAGGTCGGCGATACGGCGCTGTTTTTGGTCAGTCCATTGGGCCGCGGCATCACCGGAGAGGTGATCTACGTCGATGGGGGGTACCATATTCTTGGGTCGCTGGCTTCCGTCGACTAGGAATCCGACGCCTCTACCCAGACGCTCCCGGTCGAGCAACTTGTTGAGACGAGATCAGGCCATGCCTCCGCGCCGGCTGGTCCTTCCATCTCCATCCCTGGTCCTGATCATCACATTGCTCTGTGCTGTCTCTGCCCAGCCGGCCGCTTCCGCGGAACCGTCCGATCGGGAAGAGGAAGGCTTGGTGGGAGCAGTCCGGTCCGTCGAAACCAGAGAAAGTCTGCTGGTGCAAACCGATCGATTCGACTCAGGTGGGCGCCTCATCGAACGGATTCAGGGCGGCGTGGAGACCTCGCCTGGCTTGTGGCCGCTCCGCTTTCTCTACAGCTATGACCAAGCCGGCAGGCGGATCTCCGAAACGGTGTGGGACGGGCGGGGCGAACTCGTGAAGGAAACGCGGTACGGCTACGATGACCGCGGCGATCGATCGGCTGAAGTGGCGGTCTGGGGGGACGGTACGTTTGAGAATGCCTCCCTGTACAATTATGATGAGGCGCCCCGGCGGACCCAGGGGCTTCACTACAATGCCGTAAGGGTCATCAATCGCAACCTGTTTGCCTACGATAGCAGGGGACGGTTGGTGCGGGAGCGGTTCGAACGTAACTATCGGTACGATGCCGTCGGGAATCAGGTGGTCACGTCCGATCGGTTCGATGCGGGGTACGAAGTGGCCACGATCTATGACGACCAGGGACTGGTCCGTGAAAAGGTCGTGTCGGACCTCGCAGGCCGGAGACAGGGCCAGTCCCTGTTTCGTTACGACGAGCGAGGCAACCAGGTCGAAGAGCGCATCTCCGATGCCGGCGGACGGATCACCGACCGGAAAGCCTATCACTACGAATACGATGCGGTGGGGAATTGGATCAAGGAAACCGCCGAATGGTATGAAGTGGTCGGTACCCGTGAGACCCTCAAGCAATCCCACGTCCGCGAGCGCAGCATCACGTACCACTGACTCGTCCCGCCTGCCGTTCCATCGTCTGTATTCTGTCCTCATCACCTCCTTCCTTTTTCTCTCCCATTTCCTTTACGATGCCTTTGAATAGGTTCCTCTATGTGAGGCAAGGTGGATGAAGGCGAAGACCACGTTTCATTGCCAAGCCTGCGGGCACCAGGCGCCGCGCTGGCTCGGACGTTGCCCCGACTGCGCAGGCTGGAATACCTTCAAGGAAGAGCGCCTGCCAGCGACTCCCAAAGGCCGCCAAGCCATGCCGAAAACGGCGGTGGCATCGGCCATGCCGATCTCCGACATCGAAATCGTGGGCGAACCGCGGCGCGGTACCGGCATGGGCGAGTTCGACCGCGTCCTGGGCGGAGGGGTGGTGCCGGGGTCCGTGATTTTAATCGGCGGCGATCCCGGCATCGGCAAGACCACGCTGTTGTTGCAGGCCTTGCCGCTCCTCGCGGCGGCCGGCGAGCAGGTCCTCTATGTCTCGGGCGAAGAGTCTCCCCGCCAGATCAAGATGCGGGGCCAGCGCCTGGGCATCGGCGGCAAGCAGCTGCTGATCCTCGGAGAAACGTCGCTTGAACAGATTCTCAAGTCCATCCAGGAGGTGCAGCCGGCGGCGGTGGTGGTGGATTCGATCCAGACAGTCTATACGGAGCAGCTCACGTCCGCCCCTGGGAGCATCAGCCAGGTGCAGGAGGTGGCGGGGCAACTGATGTGGTTCGCCAAGCGCAGCCACGTGCCGGTCTTCATCATCGGCCATGTCACAAAAGAAGGCGCCATTGCCGGGCCGCGACTCCTGGAACATATCGTCGATACGGTGTTGTATTTTGAAGGGGACAAGGGCCACAGCTACCGCATTCTACGGGCGGTAAAAAACCGGTTCGGTTCGACGAACGAGATCGGGGTTTTCGAAATGAAGGAGGGCGGGCTGGAGGAAGTCAGCAATCCCTCCGAGTTGTTTCTGGCCGAGCGGCCGCAACGGAGCACCGGCTCCGTGGTGGTGTCCAGCCTGGAGGGGACGAGGCCGATCCTGGTCGAGTTGCAGGCGCTGGTGTCCGGGACCAATTATGCGATGCCTAAGCGGATGGCCAACGGTGTGGAGCCCAACCGGCTCTCTCTGTTGCTGGCCGTGATGGAAAAGCGGTTAGGCATGCACCTCTCGGGACAGGATGTCTATGTGAACGTGGTCGGCGGGATCCACATCGACGAACCGGCCATCGACTTGGGCATTGTGGCGGCGGTCACGTCGAGCCTGCGCGAGAGCCCGATCGATTTTACGACGCTCGTGATGGGCGAGGTCGGGCTGGGGGGAGAGGTTCGGGCGATCAGTCAGGCTGAGCTGCGGATTCGCGAGGCGGCGAAGATGGGATTCAAACGTTGCCTGTTGCCGGAGCGGAACATGGTGAAGCTGGAGCAAGTCGAGGGCATTGAATTGATCGGGATCCATGAAGTCGGAGACGCGCTCGATGCGGTACTGGCCTGAGGGAAAAAGGAAAAGCGAAAAAGTAAAAAGTCGTGAGAGGGTTCTTTTTGCCTTTTTCCTTTTTACCTTTTCCTTTGGTGCTCTACCCGGTTGCGGTCTGTTCACCATCCGCGATGACGTTCCGCTTAAAGAGGCGACGGCCGAACAACTGACCGCGCGGCTGCAGGAGCAGCGCGGTGAGGTCAAGACGATCAAGGGACTGTTCAGCGCGAAGATGACGGGCGGCTTCTTGCCCATCGGGCAGCGGGTGCAGGGCACCGTGTTCTATCAACGTCCCGATGCCATCCGGTTGCGCGGTTTCACGACCGTGGGAAGCGAGTTGTTCGAGTTCGTGCAGATCGACGATCAGTTCAAGCTCCGGCTGCCGACCATGGGGCGCGAGGTGATCGGCCGGCCATCCGAGGCGGATCGTCTGGGCAATTTGACACGCCCGTTTCAGTTGAGTGTCTGGGCGATGAGCGGGATCATCGGCACGCAGGCCGTGGGCCCGCAGGAGCAGGTGCGGTTGACGGAAGACGGCGACCGCTACAGGCTGGATGTCTTGGCGCGCGCGGTGCAGAATGGAACCGAGCCGGTGGTCATAAGACGGATCTGGTTCGAACGGCGCAATCTGTTGGTCGTGCAGGAAGAACGGGTTTCTCCGGCCGGTGAGATTGAAGCGACGATGCAGTTCGACGACTATCGGGCGGTCGGCGCTTCCGACGGGACCCAAGCCGCAACCGCCCAAGCGTCTGCGGTGGACAGGCGGATCATGCGGCCCTTTGCCATTCGCATGACCGATGGGCAAGGATCCGGCAGCCTGCAGGTGACCTTTCACGAATTGATTCCGAACGAACCGCTCAAGCCGGGCGACCTCGGGCGGGTATGACGGGTATGAGTAGGTAGGAAGGCGGCGTCACCGATGCATCTTCTGGCTATCGATACGGCGACGGCATGGCAAAGCGTGGCGCTGTTACAAGACGAGCGGGTGCTGGCACTGGTCGAACAGGATGCTGAGGGCTCCCATGCGCGCAGGCTGATGGGCGCCATCGACCGGGTGCTTAAGGATGCGGGACTGTCGTTGCAGGTTCTGCAGGGGCTGGCCCTGTCGATCGGGCCAGGGTCGTTCACCGGCCTGCGGGTGGGACTGGCGACCCTGTTGGGTTTTCGGTCGGTCATGGGAACGCCGGTGGTACCGGTGCCGACCCTGGAGGCCATGGCTTGGAATCTGCGCACTGTGTCAGGACTGCTCGTGCCGGTGCTCAAGAGCCGGAAGAATGAAGTGTACTGGGCCGCCTACGAGTGGCTGCCTGGGGCTGTGTTGCATCGACACATGGGCGAACGGGTGGGGCCTCCGTCATCGGTTGCTCAGGCGCTGCAAGGAGCAACAGCCTGTACGTTGTTCGGGGATGGTTGGCAAGCCTATGGGCTGGAGATCCGGCAGGCCATCGAGTCCGTCGGAGGAAAACCGCAGGAGGTTGCGTCGGAACAGCAACGTCCCTCTGCCGTCAGCGTGGCCCTCGCGGCGAGGCTGCGGTTTGAGCGCGGCGAGGTGGCGGGACAGAGCCCCGCCCCACTCTATGGGCAGCGGGCCGAGGCGGAAGTGAAGTTCGACGAACTGCAGGGGCTATCGGCGGTCGAGCGGCGGCGGCAACGGGTGGCGGGCAAGAGGGGGCGAAGCCGACGGCCTGTCGATCGTGGAAGCGCCGCCGCACGCACAAGGAAATAGGCCGGTGGTGGTGCAGACTGGTCGTGCGGGAGGTCGAGAAGAGATGGTTGCGGAGAGGGTGCTGATCGAACCGGCCACCGCCGATGCGCTCGATGAGGTTCTGGCCATCGAACAGGCTTGCTTCTCCTCCCCCTGGACGCGCAAAATGTTGGCGGCGGAACTGTCCGGTAATCCATTTGCCCATTTCCTGCTCGCGAAGTGCCCTGATCCTCCGTCAGGGTCCCTCGTGGTTGCAGGCTATTTCTGTTTTTGGATCGTGTTCGAAGAAGTGCGGTTGATGAACCTGGCCGTGCTCGCTCGGTTCCGCCGACAGGGCGTCGCGAGGCGGCTGGTCTGTACGGCATTACAAACCGGGTTGGAACGGGGTGCGAATCGGGCTATGCTGGAGGTACGGGCGTCGAATCACGAGGCCCGGACTCTTTATCACCGGCTGGGATTTCGCCACACTGCCACGCGGACTCGCTACTATGTCAACCCCGACGAGGATGCGGTGCTGATGGAGATGACGCCGCTTCACGTGGGGCCTCTCTGTGTGCGGCAGCGTGAACTTCCGGAGCCGGGCGACACAACGGTCATCCATGGACGTGTGTAGTCAACTAGGAGGTGCGATATGCAGCAGACGGAGACTGCGATCACGGAGCGGTTACGGCAATCCAGCACGGAATTCCGAGCGCTTGAGGAATCTCACCATCGCCTGGATGCGGAGTTGGCGGATTTGCAGCGGCGGCATGTCCTGACGCCGGCGGAAGAAGTGCTGAAGAAACAGTTGCAAAAAGAGAAGCTGGCCACCAAAGACAAGATGGCCGAACTCATTCGATCTTTTCGCTAGCGAGAGTCGGGGGGGCCGAACCGGCCTTGCGGCGCCGGTGCTCGCGGCGGACAGACCCGCGATCGAAGGGACGAAAAGTCGGGTCGCTGATTCAGGCAGACGATGCTCGCACCACTGGCCGCCCATATTCAGTCGCTCAAGAAGCGGCTGCTGATCATCGCGGTGACGTTGGGCCTCGCGTTTGCCGCAGCGTTTGCCTACTCGGCCGAGATGGTGGCTTGGCTCAATCGCCCATTTCCCAACCAATTGGTGTTCTACGGGCCGACGGAAGCGCTGTTTGCCTCCATCAAGGTTTCGTTTCTGGCCGGCCTCATCTTGAGTCTGCCGATCATTTTTTACCACGTCTGGAAGTTCATCGAGCCGGCGCTGCTCCCGAAGGAACAGCGCTGGGCGATTCCCCTGTTCCTGCTTGCCGCCTTGCTGTTTGCGCTCGGGTTGGTCTTCTGTAACCTTGTCATTCTGCCGCTCGTCATCGATTTCTTCGTCAGCTTCGGGATGGACCGCGATATCACCCCGGCCTTGGGCGTGGGGACCTATATCGACTTCAACGTGAAATTCCTGCTGATCTTCGGCTGCGCCTTCGAGTTGCCGTTGGTGTTGACGCTGTTGTCGCGGGTGGGGGTGGTCTCCGCGGCGACGCTGGCGCATTATCGTAAACATGCCATCATGGCGGCGCTGATCATCTCGGCGATCGTGACGCCGGACGCCACGTTGTTCACCATGCTGCTGATGGCGGTGCCCCTCATGGTGTTGTACGAGATCGGCATCATCGGTGCCAAGCTGTTCGGGCGAAGCGGCGGGCCTACCGCAGGCGTGAATTTGCCGCTCGATCCTGATATACCGATACGAACCGCCGGCCACCGAGTCCGGTGACGGGCAC
Source organism: Nitrospira sp. (assembly GCA_030123565.1). Lineage (NCBI taxonomy): Bacteria > Pseudomonadati > Nitrospirota > Nitrospiria > Nitrospirales > Nitrospiraceae > Nitrospira > Nitrospira sp. Next base: position 898,210 of record CP126122.1, read on the forward strand.
TGTCCGATTTTTGAAGGAGGGCCCTGCCATGCTGCGTTCTATCCTGGTTCTGGCGGTCCTTGCCCTCGGTACCATGAACGGGTCTGCGCAGGCGGTCTCTCCTCCGAGCGGGAGCCCCGGTGACGGACCGCCCGCCTTGGAAAGGGGCCATCCAGGGCGGGCTCCCTCGAGCCCTGCCGATATCGGCAACACCAGTATTCAGGCCTTGACGGCCGGTGTCGGAGGCGTGGTCTATGCCGGTTCATTCGGCATGGGCATTTTTCGAAGCAGCAATCGCGGCGACTCCTGGGCCTCGGTCAACGAGGGATTGACGGACCTCTTCGTGCTGTGCCTCACGACGGCCAAGGACGGCACCATCTATGCTGGGACCTTTCGCGGCGGGGTGTTCCGTTCGCGTGACGCGGGAAAGAGCTGGCAGCCGATCAATAAGGGACTCAAGCGTCTGGAGATCAAAGTGTTGATGATGGATGCGAAGGGGCTCTATGCAGGCACCGGTGACGGAGTCTATCTGCTGAATGCCGCCCAAGACCAGTGGAAGGTCGTGACCACGGGGTTGGACGAAATTCTGGTACATGCGCTCGCAAAGACCGACGACGGGACCCTGTACGCCGGCACGTCCGGCAAGGGGGTCCATAGTTATAAGGAACGCACGCCGGGATGGACGCGTCTTCGGCAGGGACTACGGGATCACGAAGGGCTGGTGGAGAATTTCATTCGGGTATTGGCCGTGGACAAGGAGCAGGGACTCTATGCCGGGACCTTCGACGGCGGTGTCTTTCGCAGTGGCGATGGTGGAAAGACCTGGTTGCCGATCAGCCGCGCCCTGCCGAATGATTCGATTCGCGGGCTGATCAGTAACGATCGTGGAGTCTATGTGGCCACGGGCCGCGGGATTTTCAAGACCATCGACAAGGGGCGGCAATGGGTGCCCTTGAACAAGGGGCTCAGCAACCTGTCCGTTCAAGTATTGATCGAGAGTGAGAAGGGCGGCTTCTACGCCGGTACCAGTTCAGGGGTCTTTCGCAGCGATGACGACGGCCTCACCTGGACGGCGGTGAGCCAGGGGTTGGAAGGGGAGACCGTCGCGCCCTTCCGGTTTAACTGAGTAGGAAAGGATATGAGATGACTGCACAAGCAGGTTCACCACAAGCGACCATCACCGTGACCTCGAAAAACGAGCCGTGGGGGCAAATCGTCCTGCGATTGTTTCCCGACGTGGCGCCCAACCATGTGAAGAACTTCGTGGATCTGGCGAAGCAGGGGTTCTACAACGGCACCACGTTCCACCGGGTGATTCCGGGGTTCATGATTCAGGGCGGCGATCCGAACAGCAAGAATCCGGACCGCGCATCACACGGCATGGGCGGGCCGGGACACAAGGTGAAGGCGGAGTTCAACAGCAAGCCGCATAAGCGGGGCACCCTGTCCATGGCGCGTGCCAACGATCCGGACAGCGCCGGGTCGCAATTTTTCATCTGCGTCAACGACGCCAACTTTCTGGACTGGCAATATACCGTGTTCGGTGAAGTGCAGAGCGGATTGGACGTGGTCGATAAGGTGGTCAATGTCAAACGCGACGGGCGGGATAATCCGCTGGAGCGCATTGAAATGACGGTCACGATCACGGAGTGACGTGAGGGGTAAGGCCTGAGGGGGGTGAGGAGAAAGCGATCAATTTATTGGCAGCCAGTTGTGAAAACCTTTATTGCCCTGTCTTCACGCCTCACGCCTTACGCCTTACGTGGCATTGTTCTCGCGCTCCTCGCCGGCTGCGCCATTCCTCAAGTTCCGTCCCGCACGGTCTACGAAGACCCAGTCAATTTCGTCCGGCTCGAATTGGACGCCAATGTGTTGCCGGAATGGCCGCCCGGTCATTTCACCCATCCGGCCCAGCTTTCCCACGAACAGGTGCGGCGGCTGCTCATGGGGCTCACGGTGCAGGAACACCAGGCGGCCGTTCAGCGCTGGTTGTCCGGTGATGCTCGCCGATTGCCGATGTTTCGTGATGCGGAGATCGCGATCCTGGTGCCGCAATTGGTTGAAGCGTTGCGGTTGGCGCGGGAAAACGAGCGGGTGACCTACTACTTGAGCCAGCCGCAAACGTCGATCAAGCGCATCATTACGTCGGGCGGACTCTATATCAGGGGCACCGAGCTCCACTTCATTCTGGGAAATTGGCAGACGGTGTACGGCATTCCGGCCTACGGCATGATCTACGATCGGCGTTACCCGATGAATCCCATTGTCTCCAAAGGGTTCGACCTGTTTTTCGACCTCGACCAAGCTGTGATTCGTCAGAGCACCAGCCTGTGGGACGGGTTGCTGGCCAATTCCAAAGATGAACTCGTCATCGACCTCGCCAGGGTCTTTCCCGGCCAGAGTATTTGATCCCTCCACCGACCGCTATTTTCCCTCAGTCGTTTCATGCAGGCGGCTGAACCGGGTTACGGGACCGTCCCTGCGCACCGAGCGGCTCAGCAGTTGAACGCGGCCGGTGCCTTCGCCTTGAGATGTGTAGGCCAACGTAACCTCGGCGATCTTGTAGTCATATTGTGTTTCAGCCAGACGGGTTTGTGCCGCCGTCACCGCCACTTCCGATTGCGTGACTTCGACCACCGTGCCCAGCCCGAGTTTGTAACGCTGTCTTGAGAGTTGCAACGCTTCCTGGGCCGTCTTGACCTGTTCCTCCGCCAATGTGATCTGTTGCGCGAAGGTGATCGTATCCAGGTAGGCGTTCGTCACCTGTTGCGTCAGCGCCTGTTCGACGTTCAGACTGACCGCCTCCGCCGCCGCCTGTTGGGCGCTCGCTTCACGCACCTGGTTTTCGATCAGGAAGCCGGTGAAGATCGGCATGGAGACCAATGCGCCGGCCGCCCACCACCCGCCGGTCGGGACCTGGCGATTCGGATCGAAGGTGTCAAAGCTCCCTCCGCTGGCGATCGCCGAGACGGTCGGGAGGTACTGTCGTTTCATCGCGCGGAGCCTGGCCTCCGCCGAGGCCCTCTGTTCCTTTGCCCGCTTGACCTCGGGATGGGACAGGCTTTCGCCGATCAAACTCTCCAGCGTTTTCTGCGGCCGCACTTCGATGGAAATGTCTTCGAGCACGTAGTCCTCCGCGCCGGCGATGCCCATCGTGCGGTTCAAATCGGCGAAGCTGGATTTGAGATCGTTACGGCTGCGCACCAACAACGATTGCGCGTTCACCAGCTCGACCCGCGCCAAGTCGAAATCGAGCTTGGATTTCAGTTGTTGCCGGTACAGGGTTTCGATCTGGCCGGCGATTTGTCCGCGCTCCCGGACGGTTTCCTCGGCGATCTGAACCAGGCGACGCCGCTTCAGGCTCGTCAGGTACGCCCGCTGGACCTGCAAAAGGACGAGGGCCCGCCGGGCGCTGATATCCTGCTCGCTCGCGCGCCGGAACAGGTTCGACGACTCCACCAGGTTTTGGGTATAGCCGAAATCATAGATCCTCTGGCTCGCCAGGGCGCCGACCGTATATTGGCTGAGGTTGGGTTGAAGCAATCCACCGGCCGGCGTCACGAAACGGGGATTGATGCGGGCCGACCCGGCGGCGGCGTCGGCGTTCGCATAGACTTGCGGATAGTAGAGGGAACGCGCCTGTTCGGTGCGTGCTTCGGACGCCTTCAAATTCGCCGCGCCTTCGAGGAGGATCGGGTGATGTTTGACGGCGATGTCGACCGCCTGCTGCACGCCGAGGAAACTGCCGTTCGGCAAGGTGGTCGGTGGTTCCGATTCCATGGCGTGAGAGCCGATTGTGGCGGTCGCTGTCATAGAAAGGGCAATCAGCGTCAGGAAGGTAGTGCGGTGCAGCAAGCGTTTCATGGACGATCTCCCTATTTCTGCGTTGCCTGGTTCGGTGCGGTGCCGGCGGCCGGCGGCGGTGGACTGCCGCCCGGCACGCGCCGGTCGAATTTTTGTTGGGACGGCTTGGCCTCTGGCAAATTGAACGGCGCCGGCCGGACCGGCATGCCGTCCAGGAGTCGCCGTTTGCCGACCACCACGACCTCTTCGTCACCCCGCAACCCGGAGGTGATTTCCATCCAGCGTCCGTCGCTGATGCCGGTCTGGACGGGAATCGATTTGGCCCTGCCCTGTTCGACGACGAAGATGGATTTCCCCTTGTTGCTGCTCGTGACCGCCTGCGGCGGCAACACGAGGGCCTGTGGAATCTCTCGTAAACCGAGCGCCGCTTCGGCGAAGGTGCCGGGCCGGAGCGCATGGTCTTCGTTGGGTAGGTCGATTTCCACCAGCAGGCTGCGGGTGGCTGGATCGAGCGCGAGCGTCGAGCGGGTGACAGTCCCGGCAAACGAACGGCCCGGCAGTTCCGTGACCGTGATGGTCGCCTTGGTCTTGCCCGGGACGACCCAGGGGCTGTCGTCCTGGGGCACGTTGGCGTAGACGCGGACCGTATCGAGAGCCATGATCGTAAAGAGGGGAATCGCGCTGGTGGCCGACGAGGTGGCGATCTGGATCAGTGCGCCGGGGTCGGCGAAGCGCGCGGTGATGGTCCCGTCGTACGGCGCGCGGACCTTGGTGTAGTCGCGCATCGCGACACGTTGTTCCATGAGGTGCTTGGCCCCTTGATAGGCCGCCTCGGCCACGTCTACGTCCTGCTTGGCGATCACGTCCGGCGACTCCTTCCAGACCTTGGCCAGCCGCTCGTAGGTCAGCTTCTTGATTTTGAAGTCCGATACGGCTTGCTGGTACTGCTCTTCCACTTCAGGCGCATCGATGACGGCGACGATCTGGTGTTTCTTCACCCGATCGCCCTTGTCCGGCCCGATCCATTTCAAGTAGCCGGAGACCTTGGCATAGAGCGTGGTTTGATAGAGCGGCGAGATGTTGGCCGGCAGCTTGATCGTATAGACGAGGTCGCGCCTGGTCGGCGTGGTCACCTGGACGTCCACCGGCGCGGCATCGAGTTCCGCTGAGGGTTCGCTTGCTGCCTGTTCGGTCTTGTTGAGGGCCGGCTTGACGGGGGGAACGGGTATCGCGCTCTTGTCGTCGTCCTGGCGGTAGAGATAACCGCCGACCGCCAGGATGAGCAGCGCCGCAGTGCCGAGCCAGAAAAACCAGCGCTTGGTCGGCTTGCTGACGGCGGGCGTGGCGGCAAGTTCATCCATCAAATTTCCTCCGAGGTCGCGCCGGGGGTCGAGGAGAGCGGCGCCCGTTCCCGGCGATGCAGGACGAGCGAGTGCATGACGGGGACGACCAACAGCGTCATGATCGTGCTGACCGCCAACCCGCCGACCACCGCGCGGGCCAAGGGGACCATGGTTTCGTTGCCTTCACCGAAACCAAGCGCAAGCGGCAAGAGACCCAGGATGGTCGCGAGCGCCGTCATGAGGATCGGCCGGATGCGGCGGCGGCCCGCTTCCAACACCGCATGTTCGACGGTCGCGCCGTGGCGGACCATCCGATTGGCAAAATCCACGAGCAGAATGCTGTTCGAAACCACGATACCCATCATCATCAAGGTGCCGATCATCGACTCGACATTGACCGACGTATCGGTGAGGTGCAGGATCAGCACCGTGCCGATCCAGCCCAGCGGGACCGCAACCAGGATGATGAGCGGATCGATGAACGATCGGAACAGGGCCACCATCACCAGGTAGATCAGCACCACGGCGAGGGGCAGGGCCAGCGCGAAGTTCTGGATCGCGCTCCGCATGTTGGCCACCTCGCCTCGCAGCTGCAGGGTCACATCCTTCGGCAACGTGATGCCGGCCAGGACCTGCTCGATGTTCTTGGCGACGCGGCCCAGGTCGTTGCCCACCGGCGTGACCAGCACGTTGATCAGGCGCGAGAGATCATAGTGGTCCACGGAGTCGGGGCCGGTTTTGAACTTGAGCTGGGCCACATCACGCAGCAGCACCGTCGGTCCTCGCCGGTCGTCGCCCGAAGCATAAAAGCCGCTCGTGAGGTCCATCTGCCGTCCTGCGAAGGGGGTATTTTGCAACGCCAGGGTCGAGCCTTGTATGCCGCCGCCTGTGAGGCTGGCGGTCGGCAGCAGCGGGGTGCGGGCGCCGATGATCGGGATGTTCAACAGGTCTTCGGTGCTGGTGAGCGATTGCTCCGGATATTGAGCCAGGAGGAAGTAGCCGTTGGCGGTTTTGGGGTCCAGCCAATAGTTGGGAGAGAGGGCCAGGTTCGAACTGATACCGGTGATGACATCGACGACCACGCGATTCTGGTTGATGCCGTAGTAGGCGGCCTTCGTTCGGTCCACATCGATGTGCAGTTCCGGATAACTCTTGCCCTGTTTGATCCGCACATCGACCGTGTCGGGGACCTGGGCAATCTGTTGCTGAATCCTCTCCGCCACCGGCCTGATGATGTCGAGGCTTGGTCCCTTCACTTGAATGTCGATCGGGGCCTTGAGTCCGAAGTTCAACACGTCGCTGATGATGCCGCCGGTTTGAAACGCCACCTCCACGCCGGGCAGCGAAGCTTTGAGCTTGCTGCGCAACAGCGCGATGTAGTCGTCCGTGCGGCCTTGGTGGCCGGTGACCAGGTTCACGAGCACGAAGGCGGTGTGGTTGCCGGTGTTCGGGGCGAAGCGAGCGGCGTCGCCATAGTAGAGGCCTGTATTGGAGATCACTTCTTCCAAATCTTCCTTCGGAATCGTGTCGTGCACCAGTTGTTCGATTTGCCCCACGATGGCCGTGGTCTTTTCGATGCGCGACCCCTCTGGCGCCACGACGTGCATGGTGAAGTTACCCGCATCGACTTTCGGGAAGAACTCGCTATGGAGTTGGGGAATCACGAAGGCTCCGGTGCCGAGCAGGGCCAGGGCGGCGATCCCGATGACGATCGGCTTGAAGCGCAGACCGGTCCTCAGCAGCGGTTCGTAGATCGCGAGGACATACCGAAACCACCCTTCATCGGCCGAGGCGTCCTGTTCTAACGATTTGCCATGGCCGTTTTGATAGAGCCAGCTCAGCACGACCGGCGTGACCGACATGGAGACGACGTAGTCGGCCAGCATGGCGAAGGCGACTGTCATGGCCAGCGGGACGAAGAGATATTTGATGATGCCGGTAAAGAACATGATCGGCAGGTACACGATCAGGATGCAAATTGTGGCGACGAAGATCGGGAGCGTCAATTCTGTTGCGCTGTCCTCGGCGGCGGAGCGCCCGTCTTTCCCCATCTCCAAATGGCGATGCAGGTTTTCTTGCACGACGATGTTGTTGTCCAGCAAGGTGCCGATCACGAGCGCCAACCCGCCCAACGTCATGATGTTCACGCTTTGGCCGGTCAAATAGAGCGCCACCAGCGCGGTCGTGAGCGACAGGGGGATGGCCAATCCCACCACGAGCGCGGCTTTCACGCTGGCGAGGAAGATGAAGATCATCAGACCGGCCAGTCCTGCGCCAAGGAGCCCTTCCTTCTGCAAATTGGCGATGGCCTGGCGGATGTACAACGATTGATCATAGAGAAACTTGACGGTGGTGCCAGCGGGAATTTCCGTGAGTTTGGAGAGTTTGGCGCGAATCCCGTCGGTGACTTCCAGCGTATTGGCGCCCTCTTGTCTGGTGATCGGAATGTAGGTCGCTTCGCGGCCGTTCACACGCACGATCGAAGTTTGGATTGCCGAACTGTCCGCAGCAGTGCCGATGTCGCGCACCATTACAGGGGTGCCGTTCACGACCTTGATCGGGATGTCGTTGATCTTGTCCACTACGTCGATGAGGCTATTGGAGTAGACGAAATAGTCCAGATCGCCGAGTTTGACGTTCCCTGCCGGGATGATGGCGCTTTGGGCATTGATCGCCGTGACTACTTCCGAAGGCGAAATGCCGCGGGCGAGCAGCCGCTGCTGATCGAGAAAGACCGTGATCTGCCGGACTTTCCCACCCAGCGGAGGGCCGAAGGAAATGCCGGGGATACTGGCGATTTGCCCGCGCACGGTAAAGTAGGCCAGGTCGCGAATCTCCTTGGCACTCAGGGAGTCGCTGGCGACGGAGAGCAACCCGACCGGCAGACTGGACACGCCGAATTTGAAGACGGAGGGGGGATAGACACCGGGAGGAAGTGTGCGGATGACGCTATAGGCCAGACTGGTCAATTCGGACTGGGCCGCGTCGATGCCGTACTCCGGCTGAAAAAACACCTTGATGTAACTCATGCCCGCGAGCGATTGCGACTCGATATGCTCTACATAACTCGCCTCGACGAAGCGTTGCTCCAATCGAAACGTAATCGCGCCTTCCATTTCACCGGGGCTCAAGCCGCGGTAAAAGGTCGTGACGAGGATCGAGGGCAGTTTGATTTCCGGAAAGATGTCCACGCGCATCTTCTGGTAGGACACGCCGCCCAGGATCAGCGCGATCATGCAGAGCGCGAAGACGGCATAGGGGTTTTTGAGGGCCGCGCGGGTCAGCATGGGGTCGCCATCCGTAACGTGCAGTTATGTTCGATCCAGAATTTCCACGTATGCAGGACCAGCGCGACGAGGTCCTGGAATTGCCCCGGTTTCACCACATAGCCGTTCGCTCCTGCCTGGTAGCAGGCGCGGATGTCCGCGGCGTCGTCGGAGCTGGTGAGAATCACGATCGGAATGTGCGCATAACGCGCATCCTGTTTGAGGCGCGTCAGCACATCGACCCCGCGCTCACCCCGCAATTTGAGGTCGAGCAGAATGAGCGCCGGTTCATCGCCGATCACATGGTCGGTGAGATGGAGCATTGCCGCGAGGCTGCCGTCGGTGATGGTCAGGGTGCCCTTGTAACCGGCATGCGTCAGCGCTTGGCGAAACAGTTCACATTCGCCGGGGCTGTCGTCGATGAGCAGGATGGAAGGGGGCATGGCGTACGAGTCCGGTGAAGTCTGCGAAGAAGGAGAGCAGGGACTGTGCCGCAAACAACGTCTGTCGGTTCAATCACGCAAGCCGCTGAAAATATGGCGTACGGGGGAATGAAGGAGAGAATCATGCGCGACGTTGATTACCGAAACTCTGGAGAAATTCCAGAGGGGAGGGGAGAAATTCCAGAGGAGAGCGCGGGCTGTTTGATCGCCAAGAGACACTGCCGGCTCACGGGACACTGCTCGCTCACCGTCTCGCGAGCGTGCACAGACGTGGCGTCATTTATTCATGACGCCGTGCACCTCGCCGGCCTGCGCAAACCTGACGCTCGTTATTCCTTGCGTTGCGCACCTCGCAGAACGCGCATGATGAAACTATGCTCGTCCGATGCGCGCAGTGAGGGCCGGTTTGGCCACTCCTCCTTAAAAACAACGGGAGGAGTGCCATTCCGTTCTCCTCAGGCTTCTCGGCGCTTCTGGTAGACTTTTCACTGAGAGCAGGCCGTACCCAGGAGACTCACCCCATGGCGTCTGGAGATCGATATATCAAGGCCAGTCGTTATGACCTAGAGGCGCAACGGCACAATAGAAGCCTGTTTAACCGTCGATTGGCGGCGCAACCATGGCTTGCGCTTGTCTGTGGGATGGGCATGAGCACTCTTGGTTTGGCTGCCGTTTCCAATTGGATCGAGGCTCCCATCTGGGAACGGCATCCGTGGGAGGGCTGGCTTCTTGGAGGAGTCGCCTTTCTGGTTGCCTGCTACTTTTGTGTTTGTGTCGTGAAGGGCTGGCGCAACCATGTTTTTGATGGCACGAAAGGCCGCCAAAAAGGATAACCGACCTCAGTGATCGTCCTGCTTGACGCTCTCTCTTTCTCAGTGTAGGGTCCACTCCGTCGTCGATAGTGCGAGATCCTGGTAGGAGGCCGTCGATGTATATGCGGCGACCCTCCGTTTCCTCTCCCCGGCGGTCTTGTAGGCCTCTCGGGAGGAGTTCCAGCACTGCCTCGACAATACCATCAGCCAGGAGGATATAATTTCCTGCGCTGAGAAACGGGATGCCCAAGCGAAGGTCTGCGAAGACGGCGAGTGTGAAACGGAAAGGGCACAAAGCGGACGACAGGGTGGGCTTCTGCCGGAAAAAAGGCAAAACTCCGAATGACCGGCTCGAGTCAGAAACAGTCTGAACGGAACGGGCCGTGGAAAAATCATTTGGGTGCCGGACCGGTCGAGCCGGAAGAGGGCGGACAGCGGCGGAGGAGCGGGAGGAGAGCACAATGGGTCAACAAGGGCCGGTCGTGGCGATTCTCGTCGGGGGTGGGCCTGCGCCTGGCATCAACAGCGTGATCGGGGCCGCCACGATCCGGAGCATTCTCGGCGGCTGTGACGTCGTCGGCATCCTGGACGGGTTCAAATGGATCATGGAGGGCAATGCGAGCAAGGTCAAGCCCCTGTCGATCGAGGCCATCAGCCGCATTCACTTCAGCGGTGGTTCCTACCTTGGGACGGCACGCGCGAATCCCACACAAAAAGCCGAGCACCTCGATGCCTGTCTGGCGACTCTGGACAAACTCGGCGTGACGAGGCTGATCACGATCGGAGGAGACGACACGGCCTTTTCCGCACTGAAGGTGGAGCAACGGGCGGCCGGTCGGCTCCAGGTGGTGCACGTGCCCAAGACCATCGACAACGATCTGGACCTTCCGCACGGGATTCCCACGTTCGGGTTCCAGACCGCCCGCCACATCGGCGTCGAGCTGGTGAAAAGTTTGATGGTCGATGCGGAGACGACCTCGCGCTGGTACTTCGTCGTGACGATGGGGCGCAAGGCCGGGCACCTGGCCTTGGGAATCGGCAAGGCGGCCGGCGCGACGCTGACGGTCATCCCCGAGGAATTTCGTCACAGGCCCATCCGCCTCACAACATTGGTCGATATCCTGGCCGGAGCGGTCATCAAGCGGCTCACCGCCGGGAGGTCGGACGGTGTGGCGGTGTTGGCGGAAGGCCTGGTCGAAATCCTCGATCAGCAGGACCTCAGCGGATTGGAAGATGTGGAGCGGGACCAACATGGGCATGTGCGGCTCTCCGAGATCAACTTCGGTTCCGTGCTCAAACGGGCGGTGGAAAAGGAGCTGCGGTCCCTTGGCATCAAGATCACGCTTGTCGATAAAAACATCGGCTACGAACTCCGTTGCGCGGACCCCATTTCGTTCGATATGGAATACACCCGTGACCTCGGGTATTGCGCGGCGCAGTTTCTCCTGGAGGGAGGGAATGCCGCCATGGTCTCGATTCAAAACGGCCGGTTCATTCCGATCCCGTTCGACCAGATTCTGGACCCTGCCACGGGCCGCACCAGGGTGCGCATGGTGGACGTGGAATCGGAATCCTATGTCATTGCCCGCCGGTACATGATTCGTCTCTCTCCGGAGGACGTGAACCACCCGCAGGAACTGTCTCGCCTCGCGACGACCGCCGGGTTGTCGCCGGAAGCCTTTCGCAGTCGGTTCGAATCGATCGTCGCAGAGAGGTTGTGACGTACGGAGAAGGAATTGGAGCGGCGTCGATTACGTGAATCCGAGGAATCTGGACATTGCCTGGCTAGGGGAATACCATGGGCCAAACGATGTTCAGGTTCTTCATGAGGGATGAGGATGAGTGAATTGATCTTTATGGTTGAAGAGGCACCGGAAGGCGGGTTTATTGCTCGTGCCCTCGGGCTGTCTATTTTTACCGAAGCAGACACGCTCGAGGAGTTGCCGGGCAAGGTCCGTGATGCAGTCCGCTGTCACTTCGAGGAGGGGCATGCTCCGAAGGTCGTTCGCCTCCACCATGTCCGCGAAGAAGTCATCTCCGTATGAGGCTTCCCCGCGATCTCTCGGGAAGCGATCTCGCTCAGTCTCTTCGTAAAGTCGGATACTCCGTCACTCGCCAAACCGGTAGTCACCTTCGACTCACCACTCGTGAACAGGGTGAGCACCATCTCACCATCCCTCAACATACGCCGCTTCGTGTCGGCACGCTGTCTGCGATTCTCGCCGATGTGGCTGCGCACTTCCAGATTAGTCGTGAGGAGCTGCTCAACAGACTCTTCAAGTGAGACAAGGATGTGAGAAGGGGCCTGTACAGGACAGGCTCATGTTCGGTTTCACCGCATGCTTCAGTTGCTTGATGGGTAGATGGCTATGATCCCAGATCCCACGCCGGACAGCGAAATCTCCCTCTCCTTCGACCGCCAGCGAGCGGTGATTTCGCCTTGGGGCGCTGCGTTGCGGCGTTATTACCTGCTGGAAGCCGACGGCGGCGAGACCGACATCGTATGGGGCTATTCGGGAGGCAGCCGGAAGAAGGGCGGGCAGGGCGATGTCCTCATCCCCTTTCCTGGTCGCATTGCCGAAGGCCGTTATTCATTCGACGGACAGGCGTTGCAACTCGAACGCAACGACAAGGAAGGTCCGAACGCGATCCATGGATTCGTCCGGACAGTACCCTGGAAGACGCATCAGGCCGATTCGAATCGCGTCTCGTTCGACGTTCGCCTCGATGCCGAACTCTATGGGAAGCGGGGGTATCCCTTCTCCCTCGCCGTTCGCATCACCTATGGTGTGGATGATCAGGGGCTCTCCTGTTCCTTTGCGGTTCAGAACATGGGGCGTCGGGCGGCGCCGGTCGGGGTGGGGTTTCATCCCTATTTCACCGTCGGCACGGCGCTGGTCGATGAGGCAGAGGCCAAGATCCCGGCTGCGGGCTATCTGGAATTCAACGAACGGCTCGTACCGACAGGCAAGATTCTCGATGCGGCCGGAACCGAGTGGGATTTCCGTGACTATCGCCGGATCGGCGACCGGCGATTCAATCACTGTTATGTGCGACTCGAACGTGATGCGGAAGGGATGGCGACGGCATCGTTGCGCCATGGAGGGAACGGCCGCGCGATCGACATCGTGATGGATCGCTCCTTCTCTGCGCTCGTGGTCTATACCGGGGATGCCATACCCGATGCTCCACGCCGCGCCTTGGCCATCGAGCCGATGACCTGCGCGACGGACGCGTTCAACCATCCTGACTGGGGCTTGAAACGACTGCTGCCGGACGACACGTTCGTCGGTCGCTACCTTGTCAGACACCGGCGGAGTCGAGGGCAATTCTAACAGAGCCCTCCGCGCCCACGCCTCCCATTCCTGTTTCTTCTTCCTCTCAACCGGATCAGGAATGTGTAGAATAACCAGGAAGACCATCGGTCTGCAGGCCGCGATGCGTCGCGTCGTGGAAGGAGGAAAGAATGGGCGACCAATCCTTTTATACAAATGCAGATTCAGGGCGCTGTCATCGGGAAAACAATGTTGTCGGCCCTTGGAGGAGAGGCACAGCCTTTCCTGTGCCGGTGATAGGCGCCATGGTGATCGGCTCGGCGGTCTTGTTCGTGCTTCCAGCCGGCGCGAGCCATCAAGGGCATGAGCGTCATGCTGGTGAAGAGGTTCATGAGACGACCGGCCCAGGGTACCAGATCCCAGGCGCGCCCTTTCACGTCTTTCTGGATCACGGAAAGGCCACGACCGGAGGCGGGAGGCTCGATCAGGCTCAGGCCGACGCAGCCGTGCAAACCGTCATCGATACCTTCACCTTCATGCTGCAACATCGGACCGACTATCCGAGGTTCGATGAGAGTCTGAAGAAGGAGGCGCTCCACCAGGTCATCATCGAACCCACCGTCGTCAATCAGGAGGGGAAGGCATTTCCCTTTCTGGTGGCTCGAACGAAAGATCCAGGCAAGGTCAACCTGTTGATCAGCGCCTCATTCTTGAAGGACAAGGGGTACTTGCACCATCCCGACAACCTGGCGCCGGTGCTGGCCAGGGAGTTTCAATGGGTGATCAGCAAGGCTGATACCGCTCCGAAGGCCAAAACCGTTTCGGTCGAACGGGATCTCAAGAAGGCTCCGATCCGTCAAGACCAAGAAATCCTGGCCCTGTCGGGGGACGAACGCGCGCAAGTGTTGCAACAACTGTTCGACACCTACTTGAGAACAGTGGACGACCAGAAGAGCCTGGAGGGGCAGCCGTTTTACGAGGCGGGAACCACCACGTTGGTTCCACCGACTCAACCGGATTCCACCACGAAGCTCTACGAGATTCGGGTAAGGGAAGCTTTGCAGAAGATCGTGCGGGATCCTTATTTTTTGGAACAGACGCCGAAAGCGGTCCGAAGCCTGCTCAATGGAAAAATTTGGAACGTGTCGTTCGTCAAAATCGATCAGCGGGACTGGGCCACGCGAACGCGAGTGCTTCCGGAAGACAAGGCCGTATCGGTGGGGGCACGTGACCATCGCATTCAACCGGCACAGATTTTGGTAAACACCTATCGGACTGCGGGACCGGATGATCCGTTTTATCGGGACAGCAAGGGCTTGCCCATGGGCGCGCTCTCGGCGGACCAGCTGGCGATCGTCATCGCGTTGGAGATTCAACAGAACATCACCGAAAAGTCCATGAGCGGTCACGTCGCCCAGGATGCGCTCACCGCGCCGAAATGAGGCATGCCGGGGCGTCATTCAAAAGAAGATACCCATGTTTTGCCGAGACATTCGACGGCCAACGGGTGGCCTCAGGTTCTTTCTGGGTTGGCTGCCGGGGTTTTCAGGAACCCTGTTGTCTCCGATAGCCGGTGCACTGGAGCGGGAGATGGTAGGAATCGGAAGATCGGCGGCCGGCAAACCGTCACAGACGACCTGAATGATTGAATGGCCTCAGCCTTCTCACATGCCCTCGTCGCACTGACCCTGGGCAAACTGTCCCACAGTCACGTGATGGATCGGCACGCGCTCCTGCTGGGCGTTGGGTGTTCGGTTCTGCCGGATGTCGATGTGATCGGATTCTGGTACGGCGTTCAGTATGGGGATTTGTGGGGCCATCGCGGCCTGACGCACTCACTGGCCTTTGCCGCACTGGTGAGCGCGCTGCTGGTCGCCCTCCGTTATCGGCGGCAGTCCGGGACCGTGATGGCGGGGATGGGGCTCTATTTCTTTCTTTGCGCCGCGTCCCATGGCGTCCTCGATGCGCTGACCGATGGAGGGTTGGGCGTGGCGTTCTTTTCTCCGTTCGATACGACCAGATATTTTTTTACGGTTCGGCCGGTCGCCGTGTCTCCGATCGGCATTCAGGAATTTTTCAGCGATCAGGCGGTTCGCGTACTCGCCAGCGAGGCGAAGTGGATCTGGCTGCCGGCCTGTGCCGGGTTTATAGCGCTTCGCGCCCTGAGACAGGCGTGGTCACAGAAGCAAGCGGCATCACGATCACAAGCAGATTGATGACCGGCACATATCCGCTTTTTCCGGCCGTTCGTCCTGCCTGATTCATGAAATCTATAGGGGGTCGTGAGAAGCCCGCGTGTTACAGTGCGCAGTGACCTCACATCGACAGGCCGATCTGTGACAGCCTCCATGTTCGACGTCATTCTCTATCAACCTGAAATTCCCCCGAACACCGGCAACATCATCCGGCTCTGCGCCAACACCGGCGCTCATCTGCACCTGGTCAAACCGCTGGGATTTACCCTGGAGGATAAACAACTGCTGCGGGCCGGACTGGATTATCACGAATTCGCGACCATCACGGTCTATAACGGTTGGGCGGAATGTGCTGAGCGCATGAAGGACCGACGGCTGTTTGCCGTCTCCACCAAGGGCAGGCAACGGTACGACTTGGTCAACTATGCGGCGGGCGATGCCTTTCTGTTCGGCCCGGAAAGCCGAGGATTGCCGCCGGAGATCCTGGGCAGCGTTTCCGAGCAGCAACGCATCCGCATCCCGATGGTGCCGGGAAGCCGGAGCCTGAATCTCTCCAATACCGTCGCGGTGGTGATCTATGAAGCCTGGCGGCAGGGCGAATTTGGAAAGGGTCGGTAAAGAAGCGAAGAGCAAAGACTCCAGAACCTATCCCATGTGCAGTTGCTGAGCGAGACCGGGGGACATTCAGCCTGCATCGGCGCCGGCTTTTCTGCGCAGGGTTTCCAAATGTTGCCGGTCTTCCGGCGAGAGGTGCAGACCCCGTTTGTCGATCCCCGCGAGGATTTTAAAGGCTTCCTTCCAGTAGCCATGTGCTTCGCTGATGTGGTTCTGTCGTTCAGCGAGATCAGCCAATCTCCAGTAGGAGACATACAAGTCGCGCTGCCACTGGGTATTGCCGGGGTCGCTTGCCGCCAGTTGCTTCCGAATCACCAGGCTGTCGCGGTAGGCCTGCGCGGCCTGGTCGAGCTTTCCTTGGGCGACCGCCACATCGCCGAGCTTGCTGTAGGAGACGGTGAGGTCGCGCTGCCAGTTGCGGTTTTCCGGATCATTGTCAGTGAGGCGTTTAGCGATGCGGAAGGCTTCTTCGTAATCGCGTCTGGCATCGGCAATGGTGGTGTGGACGCGAGCGAGGTCCCCCTGATCGGTGAGAAACCAGAAAAAGGCGTGGAGGGCTTCCGGCCAATCCGGCTCAATGGCAAAGATGTCTGTGTACAGATTACGGGCCTCGGTAGCTTGGCCCTTGGCCTGCTGGTGCAGGGCGGCGGTCCGGAGCAGGGGCTGGAGGTCGGCACGGTTGTGTTCGCGGGCAACTGTAGCGCGGGTGCGAACTGTTTGGAGGATCGAGGAGCGTTGTGCCCCCACGTAGGCAATGGTCTCGTCCACGCCCTGTTCCTTCAGGATGCGGGTCATCTCCCGGAAGACCTTCGTGCTCGTGCCCCGACCCTCAATTTCGGCAAAGGAGGTTGCTAGCTCTTCGATGCGGGAGAGCCGCAGGCGGTGTGCATCGTCGGCTGCTTCGCGCAGCTCCTGCCGTTTTTTCCAGTCGGTTGCTGCCTCGACCTCGGCCAGCTCGCGACGATGGGTTTCTTCCGTGGTCTGCAGCAGGTGGGCGCGGATTTTCTCGGTATTCACTACGGCAGCCTGCTGCATGTCGGTATGGAGACTCTGGTAGACTCACCAGCCACCACCGCCTAGGAGCACAAGACCCAAAAGGGTGGCGATGACCCCCCTAGTGAGTCGGCGCTCTCGGCGCTCGGCCCGTTGCCGCAACTCGCCCAAATCATCGCGCAGGCGGAGGACGATGTTTTGCAACTCGGTATCGTTATTCGCCGTATGGCGGAGGTGATTGTCTTGCTTGAGCTTCGCGAGGTAATCCTGCTGGAGTGCTCGCCGCTCAGCCTGGTAGCCTGCGGCGTCGGGCTGAACGGTGTCGCGCGGCAGGTCGAGTTGCTCAGGTGGCTTGTCACGCCGGCAATCCTTGCCGATCACGATGACCCAGGTCTTTTTGGCATGCTTCCGAGCGTAGAGGAACTCAAGCTGGGTGTAGGACACTCGGCCGTATTCCGGATCCACGTCGGGCGGTTCGGCGCCGTAGCCCTGGCCGATGAGCTGGATAAGGCCCTCGCAGGAGTCGAGCTGTTCGCGCAGCCACTGGCGCAGCTCGCCATGGCCGGTAGGGAAGTCGTCCTGGGAGACGGGATCGAACCCGAGGGTGCGGACGGTGGCGGCCACGGCCTGGCGGGCGGCGCGCAGCTCCTCACTGACGGCGGAGAGAAAGAGTCGGGGGCGGTTCATGCGATATCAGCTTCCGGCTTCATTCGTTTCCAGTATTGCCAGATGGCGCCTTCCCGAAGCTTCCGCCGTCGATCGATCATGACCCTTGAGCGCTGAAGTATGGTCGCCTCCCTGCCAGTCCCTCTCCGGATCAGGCCGCTGGTGAGCAGAACGGATCCAGATGGCTCAGGCTCACATATTTCTGTGCGTAAGCCGCACCGACGCTCTGGATTTCCCGGATGTATTTCACCGAATCCATGACCTGCACGTGATCGGCCTGGATATCTCCGCGTCCTATGGCCTTTAGTCCGGCTTGGGTCATGTCGGGATCGTAGCGGACATACGTGAATTGTTTCGAGCCGGTCCAGTTTGAAACTCGGGCATCGACCGAAAGGACCATGTCTCCGATTTCGCGGTCGATCTGCGCGCCGAAACGGCAGTCGCCCAATATGCGGCAGACCATGTCCCAGCCGGCGCAGGCCGCATTCATCAAGGCGCGCGGAACATTCTTCGCGTGATCCAGTAACCAGAGATCGTCCGCCTGCAGATCAGGGCGTGCGTAGGCGGCGTTCCCCGTGCCGACCGAGACGATCAACAGCCTGTCCGGTCCAGTGGCCCAGTTGAGTTTGTAGGGCGCAGCCGTCGCCATCTGGAAGGCGAGGAACGCCGGATTGTTGTAGGTCGTCAACCCGCCGTCGACGAAAACGAACTGATATTCGTTGGGCGTACCTGACGCGAAGGTTACCACCTCGGGCGGAAAGAAGGTCGGCGCAGCGGTGCTGGCGCGCACCAATTGCCAGAGCGGCAGGTTGAGATTGCAGTCCTTGCGATCTCGCTGGTTGTACTTGGCACCGGGATTGTTCCACACCGGCCAGGGTGAATCGGTGCTGTGGTTGCGCAACACCATCATCAGCAGGGTGCGCAGGCCCCCATCGCCGAGCGTGGCAGGGGATGCGTTATCGGGATAGCCCAACGCCCGGTTGAGTTCGGCGCGTAGTTTGGCGGCCAGCGGCTCATCGTTGTAGCTATAACGCAGCCGCTTGAACACCGACGCCTTGTCGAACATCTGTTCGCCGCTCTCGACGTAAAACGCGCGGATCCTGTCCATGGACATGCCGGCCGAAATACAGGCGGCAATGATGGCTCCCGTGCTGGTCCCGCAGACGAAGTCGAACCAGTCGGCCAGGACCAAATCAGGTGTGCCGAATCGCGCGCGGAGATCGGCTTCCAATTTCGCCAGAATTTCCACCGTCATCAGGCCCAGGATTCCCCCGCCGTCACAGGCAAGGATTTTCTTCGGGCCGGAGGAATCAACGCCCACTTTCACCTGTTCGCTCATGGTGCATCTTCACGGCAGTCAGCATCAGTCGGAGTTGAGGTCATCAGCTCGCGACGATTCGTTTGCGGCCGCGAGGCCAGCTTCCTGCTTTGGCTCATTCGGTAATGGACTGGTCATGACATTGAATTTCGTAGGGTATGTCTTTTGACACCCATTCACGCCACTGATCGGCACTCATGTTCTTACCGAGTTTTGAACAAATAATGCCGGCCCATAGATGAGGTCCTGGCCACAGGAGAATAGTCTGTTTATCAGCTGTCACAAAAAAACTGCCATCCGGCGCCAGTGCCACCGCCTGAATATCGCGAGACTGATGGCCGAGGAAATGTGCGGAGATCTGCACGTGTTCGTTCCCATCCCACAGTTCAATCCGCCCCTGTTGTCCCCCGACTAGAATCAACCCTCCGTCTCTGCTCGTATCGATCGATGTGAGCGGAAGCGGGGTAAAGTCACGAAAGCCTAGCCGCAACAGGAACTCATCATGCTTCTTCAGGCCTCCGACTGTTGGTTGCTTCAGGATGGTCTGCTGCCATTCCAGTATACGGCCATCGTCTCCCGCCGAGAGCAACCATCTCGCTCCGCCACGAGACACGGACTTGACGGGGTCTGTGTGCCCTTGAAGTATGCGTTCATATTCCGACTTAGCAACATCGAGCATACGCAAACCGGCGTAACTGTCTCCTACGGCCAAGTAGTTGCCGTCGCCGGTGAAACTGACGGTATAGAGTTCATAACCCTCTTGCGCATAGGAGGGTTTCTCAAGCCGCCGGATTCTTTTGCCGGTCGCGATATCCCAAAGACGGATCGTGCCATCCTTGCTTCCTGCAGCCACCAATTTTTCATTCGGCGATACGGCAATTGATCGTACCGGCTCGGCCTGATCCTCCATGTCCGGGCCGATACTATTTTGAGAGGCAGCGTCCCAACGTTTGAGCATGCCGTCGTCGCCTCCGGACACAATCACCGACCGACTGTCGATGCGTAAGAATGCCAGACTACGGATTGCTCGGTCATGCGCGTGCCAGTGCCGATCCGCAGGTAAGGTGACAGGTTCAAAATCAGATCGATGAAATGAGTTCCACAGATAGATGGTGCCTTTGTCATCTCCCACGGCAATGGATTCGCCGTTCGGACTAATCGTGAGGGTGGTCACATTGCCCGGCCTTGAGGATGCTTGTTCCGCACCTGATCCTAATTCCAGCTGCGCAAGCGAAAACCCAGGACTCTTGCTACCCCAAATGCGAATCGATCCATCTTGTCCGGTAGACACCAGCCGAGTTCCATCTCTGCTGAAGGCAACTCCCATGACAGCTCCGCCGTGCCCAAGCAACACGCCCTCGTCAATCACATCAAATTCTCTTGGACTGGATACCGTCGCCGATCCCCTCGTCCCTGTTGCCTTAGCGCAGGTCCTGTCATTCTTCTGCAACCAGAATAGCCGGACATTGCCATCCGCCGCCGAAGAGGCAACCAGGCCGTCTCGATTAACAGCGACTCCATAAAGCCTCGCCTTCTGTCGCATGCTCTTCTGCACAAGGCAACCCTGTTTGATATTCCAGACCATGACGCGTCCGTCGTCGCTTGCAGAAATCAGGAGATTCGGGTCTGTCGGTGAAAATACGAGTTGCTCGATAGTGGCCTCATGCCCATGCAATTCCACCGGCTGTCCCTTAGGTTTGCTAAGGTTCCACAGTCTAATGACACCATCGTCACTGCCAGAAGCCATGAAATGATCATCCGGTCCGACTGCCACGGCAATCACTCTATCTTTGTGGGGAAATTCGCGCCCCATGCCGGTTTTAAGGTCCCATAGCCGTAGCATTTTGTCGCTGCCGCCGGAGGCGACAAATTCTGCTTCTGGCGGTCCACCATAGGCCACGCTATAGATATCGCCCACCTTACTCTTCTCGAACCGATGCAGTCTTTTCTGTTGCAGTACGTCGAAAATGCAGACTACACCACTCCCTGTGACCTTGTTGTCATTTGCGACATACCCGGCGGACAGCCGTGTGCCGTCGCTGTTGTAGGCGAGGGCCCAAGCAGATTCGGTGGCTGATTGCCCACAATCCAGTCTGCCGGTTTCACGATACGTCTCGGCATCGAGTAGACGGATCAGGCCGTCCTCTCCCCCGACAGCAAGTGTCTTTCCGCCGGGACTGTACGCAAGGGCCGGTGTGGGGACAAGGCCGTCGATTGTAACGGGCCTGCGCAGATGGCCGGAGGCTTCCAGGACCGAATGAAGCGAGGTCAGACTTGCGACTCGAGCGTGGGATAATCCTCGATCACCCTGACTCAATTGATAGGCTGCAAGCGCTCGATACATCATCTGCTCCAAGGGCTCCATGCCTGCCCCTAGTGCCAACCGTCCTTCTGCGAGATGGGAGATGACCATGGATACGGCTGCATTGGCCTCTTCCGCCGCTCGCTTCTGTGCTTGCTTCCATCCCCACCCAACCACAAATGCAATCGCGCAGATGGCGAGGATTGTGACAACACCCAGGATTTTGGCAATCTTGAGGCTATGGCGAGCCGTATCCCGTTCGGCTTGCAACTCTTCGCTTCTGGCTCGTTCCCTGTCACGCTCGTCCTGGGCCAGTCTAGCCAAACGTTCCTGTTCTTCCTGGTGCTGTTTGATCTTACGTTCGTCCCTGGCCTTCCGCACCACGGGAACGAGGCGATCGTGGATCAACTCTATGCGTGTCGCATCGGAGTGATGGACAAGTCGCAGCAGATGATGCCCCTTAGTGAGAGCGACCAGTTGTCCCTTGGTGAGTAGATTCTTTTGAAGGGCTTCCTCCTTCGGATAAGTGCCTCGAAAGTGATCGCCTTGGATCAGGTAGTTCTCGATGAACAGGGCTACATCGGGTGGGCCCTTCACCGCATCGTCGTCGAGAGCTTCCCGATAGAAACCGTCCAAAATATCCTGTCCGGTTTGCTCAACCAATGCCTGGTCGATCTTCGCGCCGCCGGTCCGTTGAGCGTTGAGCCGGGAACAACAGAGACTCAGCAACACGGGCTCAATGACCATTTCGGACGGATTGGCTCCATCAGATGCGTGGTCCCGTTTGCCGACTAAATCGACGATGAATGGTGCCACTTCCGCGTCGAGCACTTCTTTCCCGGCCAGCGTGACCGCCTCGATCGCGCGATCCCGCGACATCGGACTCAACCGCAAATAGTTTTTCAGCAACGAAGGCACTTTCTGTTCCCACGTTTGGATCTCGGGCAGGAAATCCTCTCGAAACGACAGAATGATGCGATAGCGCTGGGACAGGAGATCCAGGGATGATCGTACGGACTCTGCTTCTTCATCGAGGATCTCTGGTGGGATACGGTTTTCGATGAGATCGGCCAAACCGTCGAAGACATGGCTTATCAACTCGACATCGCTGCTCTTGTGCGAAAACAGCTCTTCAAACTGGTCGAACACCAAGACCGGAGTAAGAGGAAAGTTGTCGCAACTCCAAATTTTCAGGTCTTTACGATGCAAATATTCCCACAGGCTGCCTCCATCGCGAGGCTGAGGGTATTCAGCTTTTCCTCGGTCCATCTCCTCGGTAAGTCGCCGCATGACCTGCTGAAGTGGTGAGGCCATCCCGATGTTCGCGAATTGCAGCCGCACATGGACCGGTAAATAGTGCTGCTTTCGCAGCTTCGGATAGAGCCCGGCCTGCAGGAGCGACGTTTTGCCCAGCCCCGATTTCCCATAGACAACCGTCAACGGTGCCAATCGAACGAGCCGGAATAGCTCCGCAGCTTCCTCGTCCCGACCGAAGAAAAAGGCGTGAGAGGCTTCCTCATACGCATCCAAGCCCGGCCATGGGTTATGAGCGTTCAGTTCGGTGTGGGTTTCGGACAAGGCGATCACGTCGGCCTGGTCTCCCATCGACTGTCCTGCAACAACTGTTTCAGTTTCTTTTCGAGGCGCTCGTCAGGTACGCCGTCGGGCGCGTGTGCAAAGTCGATATGTCTTTCGTCTCTCCATTTCGGTACGAGCGTGGCGGTATAGGACCCTGGCTCGAAATCGCTATCAACAATGATCGGGAGGAGGAAATCGCGGTTCATTGGGAGGCGATCGTCCGCCCGTTCCCACTCTTTGAATACAAAGGCTTCTTTTCGGCTGTTGCAAGATCTCGACAGCAACGGCAGGAAATACCGGCAGCTGCCTATGCCGTCGAAAATCCGGCGTCGAAAGTCCTGTCCCGGTTCGATACTGTGACGGTCGAACCATACCTCGTTTTCAGTGACGCCCAGCTTGAGTAGCGATTGCTGCAGCGATTCGGCACGAGCCCGATCCGTCTGTCGCGAATAGCTGATGAAAAACATCGTTCCGCGGGGTACGGCCTCTTCCGCTGGGGGGCCGGGCTCCCGTGCAGCCGCCCCATGTTCGTTCATCCAACGACGGTGTAGTTCGGCAACGAATTCAACCGGCGAAAGCTCGGAGAGCACTTCAGTGCCCGTACTGTAGCTGCTGAGAAAACAGGTAAAGCTTTCCTCCGGTTTCAGCTGTTCGATCAACCAGGATTGTCTGTAGTTCTCAGAGAGCCGGTTCTCATTGGTCGCACGCAGGAAAAACCGGCTCAGCCATTCGGGGAAATTACACCCGATGAACAGCAGGCTGCGTTTCTGTAATTCACCGAGGAATACCCTCAGTGTTTGGCGACCCTTGACGATCATGTAATGGGCATACTCAAGGACGTCCTCGTCATGAATCGCGAACATCGGTCCTGAACGTGCCTTGCCGAAGAGGTACAGCAGATTCACTTCGCCCGGTCTCTCCTGCCAATCACGGAGCAGATCTTTTCCTTCGCTGGTCGGTAGGTTCGGTGAATGAATGATCTCGTTCACGGCGCAGCGCCGCTTCAGGCAACGGGCGAGCAGATCGTCCGGGGTCAATGTCACGAAGAGACGAAAGTCGGCAATTGCTGCCAGCTGCCTTATCGGTTCCGGAATCGTAAAGTCTTCGGCATTGATCACATCGCGGATGGCTTTCCAGACGCGATCATAAAGGCTTGGCAGTGGGAATTCCTTTTTCAGTCGGGAGATCACCTCGTTAACTTCTCGAAAGGGTGGAAGCGCGATCTCTTCAGGGACCTTGCCGCGGTTGAGGTTCAGTAGGAGGCGCGCAGCGACCTGTGCCTGTAAGGAGGTCTGCCCGTCGGCTCCAATCAGCAACCGAGATCCGATGATCGGGACGACATTGTTGTCCCGGATCTTGTCCATCAGGCTCTCCCAGTCTGTCGCACCCATATTGCCCTCGCTTCGCGAAATGTTAGAGCTTGCGGCTATCTAACCACGTCACCTGCCCCGTCCTGCGTTTGACCTCTTCATACATGTGGGCCGTGCCGCCCGGGCCGTCGCCGCCGCCGCCGTCCCACAAACAAATGAACCGCACGCGGGTGACGCCGTAGGATAGGGCGGTGTAGAGCAGCCACCGATTGCAGCGTTCGAACGGGTTCACCCCATCGGGCAGGGGACCGAGTTCGTCCGGCATGATGCGCGGCTCGTCCTTCAGGCCGGACTTGAGGCGGTAGAAACGCTCGCGCCACTTGTCGCCGTCGGTAGAAGGGAGGATCGAGCGCTGGATGAATTCAGGCTCCGGGAGCGGCAACAAGAGTTCCAGCCGCACGTTTCGTTGCCGGCAGGCTTCGAGAAACAACAAGTCCCCGCCGCTGGCTCCCTGGGCGAGTGCGAGGTCCTCCGGTCCGGCGCCCAGTTGGTCCAACGCCGCGGAGATTCTCTGTGCTGCGGCCGGTTCCTTCTCAACCGGAAAACGCTTGGTCGGGCGGCTCGGCGCGTCGATCATGTGACCGCTGAACAGCAAGACGTGCCTAAGTTGCAGGCGGTCTTCAGGCTTCTCAAATTTCTGCAAAGCGCGGTCGAAGACGGCGATGCCGGCCTCGATATTTTCCGGCCGGAAGCCCAGGTCCTTGAGCAGCTGGAGCTGGGCGAGACCGGAGTTGAGTGCAAACCAGTCCTTGTTATTTTTCGCCAAGGCTTCCCTATAGGCTGCCTTTATCGCCTCCGGCGTACCGACCAGCACTTCTAAATCACCCAATGTCATGTTGGACCAGAACAGTTGATGTTCGTCCGGTTCGCATTCGGCGGCAAATCGCACGGCCCCGGCCATGCAGTTCATGTCCCGGTCGTAACGTGGATCGTTCGTCAGATGTCGGTAAAGATGCATCAACGTCAACGCATTGATCCCCGAATAATAGTGACTGGGATTGCGTCGGTAGGCGGTGGCGTAACTGTCGATGGCCGCGCGTAGCAAGGCATCTTCCTCCGCTGCTTCCTCGCGCCATTGCGCCGGAGTCTTGCCGGGCCGTCGCCAGGCTGCGACCCAAGCATCCTTATCGACCCGGCCGAGCAACGCCCAGGTTTCCGGGTCTTGCGGACAGAGCTCCAAGACCTTACGGTAGTGTGCACGCGCGCGGTCCAGTGAATGGCCTGGACGACCGGCCAAGGCCAACCGTTGCAGGCAGATCCCCTGTTCGCGCAGGCCCTTGAGATTGTGAGGTTCGACCGCCAGGCCACGTTCGAGTTGTTCGAGCGCGAAGCCGAATCGTTCGGCCTTGCGCAAGGCCTCGCCTGCCTTGATCCAGGCCTCGGCTCGAAACGCCGCGATCGGCGCCTCATCCGCGAGGACCAGGATATCGCCGATCCGTCCGGCCTTTCGCGCCAACTCGATGCGGTCTTCCCAGGTCTCGTGCTGTTGCCAGAATTCCTGCACGTCGCCGATGCGGAGCGATTTCCAGTCAGGCTCCTGGAGGTTGGGCATCAATTGATAGACTGGGCTTACCTTGCGGCCGTGCCACGACTCCATCGTGGTCTTGACCATATCGGCCAGGTTCTGCTTGTCCTGTTCCAGGGTGGAGGGATCCGGTCCCCTGTTTATGATGCTGTAGCGGAGCTTCCGGTCTGTATAGAGGTCGAAGGCCGTCGTCACGCGCCCGCCGCAGATCAGGACGACGCCGCGGGCTCGTAGCGCATGGCGCACGCCCAGCTCGTACCAGACGTTGGGATTGTCCAGCGTGAGGTCCGCCACCACCAGGTCGGCGATGAGGAGTTCCTGGAACATGTCGGTGCGAATGTCGCCGGCGCGTACTTCTTCATCCGCGCGAAACACCTCCAGCCCCGCGGCCTCCAGGGCTGGTTTGATCAGCTCCGCATAGACACGATTAAAGTCAATCTCGTTGCCTTGGCTGTCTGGCTTCACGCCGAACGGCATGGCGACAAAGGCATGGGGCTTCATACGAATCTCCGACGGTGAGCAACAGGGGGCTGCCGCGGGTCTCACCTACAGTAATTCGCACCGTATGACAAGGGGTCCGTGGCTGTTGACGCATGCGGTAACCTGCCGTTCCGGTCTGCATGACCGAAGTCCTACCAGTTGGAATAGTGAATTCAGGCGCAAATGGTGTGCCAAGAAGGCGGAGAACCATTGTGCTTGTTTTCTCATCGGATACGTAATACGTGTATTTCAAAAAATGCGAGATGAGGACCAACTGTATCTGAACGGCGGGTTCAGTGTTATCAAAAGAGATACAACGGATATCCTAAAAATTCATTTCATAAGGCTAGGGGTGGCCCCCCCTCTCCATTTCCTCTCCCCCGGTGGGGGAGAGGAAATGGAGAGGGGGGAGCAGCCACGCGGATCAACGCAACGAACTTCAGAGAAGAGGGCACTGATCAGATCCCGATTATCTCTTCAGCCGAGAGGTGGAAATAGGAATCTGCTCGCGAAATATCACGATGCCGTACGGTTTCACCGTGAAGGACCGTGATATTTCGCACGATGGCGGTACTCCTCCCGGTATCTCTTCACGCAAAGCCCTCGTCATTACAACGACTTGGTGCCTCCATTGTGATGCATCGGCCCTGGTATGTGCCCTGCATAAATCCTGAATACTCTCTCTACATCAGAGAAGTGCAGGCGGGTATAGGGCATATGGAAAGGGGGCATTGATGAAATGCACACGCTGCGATGGATTCATGCTGGTTGAATCGCTGTACGATGTGACCCATGAAGATGTGCGTGTCGGGAAATTCGGCAGGCGTTGCATCAACTGTGGGAACGTCGAGGACTCGGTGATCTGCCGCAACCGTCATGTGCGACCCTCGCTTCGGAACGCGCCGCGTGGTGGAACAGTCGAGGAGGGTGTCATCTCTATCTGGTGAGATGGGACTGCGAAGTTGAGCGGCAGGGACCCTGAATCCCTGCCGGAGGAATTCCTTTCTGTCGAGCGCAGCGGTCTGTCGACACCTTTCACCTGGAAGTTCGTGGGCTCTTCTGCTAGATTCGCTCGCGTGGCCGTGCAACTGAGGCCCCGCTTTCAGCGGTCGGGAACGTTCGCGACGAACCATCGCACCAGCCGATTTCAACGCTTCGTGTCGACAGAACATTGATCAGCCCCAAACCCAAGACCTGCAACGTCCAATAGCAAGACAGCGCCTTGCGGACCACGATGGAGGGCATTCGGCAAGGCGCCGCTTGCGGAAAGTCCGGTCACTGCCATCCATGTCCCCTAGCACCTCAGCTATTTCAGCAGCGGCACAGCAGAAAATCGTCGATCTCATTGCCAAGGAACTGGGCGTCGGCTCGCCGCAGATTGCGGCGGCGGTGGCGCTGCTGGACGGCGGGGCCACGGTGCCCTTCATCGCGCGTTATCGCAAAGAGGCCACCAACAATCTGGACGATACGCACCTGCGCACCTTGGAAGAGCGTCTGCTGTACCTGCGCGAATTAGAAGAACGGCGCATGGCGATCCTGGCGTCGATCGAAGAACAGGGCAAATTGACGGATGAGCTGCGCCGTGCCATCGAGCAGGCCGCCACGAAGCAGGCGGTAGAAGACCTCTATCTGCCGTTCAAGCCCAAGCGCCGAACGAAGGCACAGATTGCCCGCGAGGCTGGGTTGGAGCCCTTGGCCGATGCGCTGCTGGCCGATCCGACTCTCGACCCGGAGCAGGAAGCCGCCAAGTATGTAAAGGTGATTGCGGCGGCAGAGGGAGTCGAGGCTGGCAACCTTCCAGACGCGAAGGCCGCGCTCGAGGGGGCCCGCGATATTCTGGTCGAGCGATTTGCGGAAACCACCGAGCTGCTGGCCCTCCTCCGCGCCAAACTCTGGAACGAGGGTATTGTCACCTCCACCGTCATGCCGGGTAAAGAAACGGCGGAAGAAGAAAAGTTTCGTGATTATTACGCCTATTCAGAAACTATCCGCACGATTCCCTCGCATCGCGCGCTGGCCCTGTTTCGAGGTCGCACGCTGGGGGTGCTGAAGCTCGACCTGGGCCTGGGTGAGAGCCTTGAAGCCCTGGTGCCGCACCCCTGCGCCGCCGTGATTGCCGCCCATGTCGGCATTGAGAATCGCGGCCGCCGTGCCGACAAGTGGCTCACCGATGTTTGTTACTGGGCCTGGCGCGTCAAGATGCATGTGCACCTCAGCACCGAGTTGCTGCTGCAGGTGCGTGAAGCGGCGGAAGCGGAGGCGATCAAGATTTTCGGTCGCAATCTCCATGAACTGCTGCTGACGGCGCCCGCCGGCCCCAAGGCCGTGCTTGGTCTTGACCCAGGTCTGCGCACCGGCTGCAAGGTGGCGGTCGTGGACGCCACCGGAAAATTGCTGGAGACGGCGACGATCTACCCGCATCAGCCGCGTAATGACCGGCAAGGATCGCTGGCGACGATCGCGCAGCTGGTGATCCGGCATGGGGTTGAACTGATCTCGATCGGCAACGGGACCGCCAGTCGTGAGACGGACAAGTTCGCCGCTGAGGTGATCAAGCTGGTGGCGGAGAAGCAGCCGGAACAGAAGGTGGCCAAGATCGTGGTGAGCGAAGCAGGCGCGTCGGTCTATTCGGCTTCCGCCTTTGCCGCAGCCGAGTTTCCATCATTGGATGTGAGCCTGCGCGGCGCCGTGTCGATCGCCAGGCGGTTGCAAGATCCGTTGGCCGAGCTGGTCAAGATCGATCCCAAATCGATCGGCGTCGGCCAATATCAACATGACGTCAATCAACGGGCCCTGGCGCGATCGCTCGACGCCACCGTCGAAGATTGCGTCAATGCCGTGGGTGTGGACATCAACACGGCGTCGGCCCCGCTGCTGGCCAGGGTGTCCGGTCTGAACCGCCTGTTGGCCCAGAATATCGTGGAGCATCGCGATGCCAACGGGCCGTTTCTCAATCGTCTCATGATTCGCAAGGTGCCGCGTCTGGGCGAAAAGACGTTCGAGCAGGCGGCGGGTTTTCTGCGCATCAACGGGGGCGACAATCCTTTGGATCGTTCCGCCGTGCATCCGGAAGCCTACCCGGTGGTCGAACGTATTTTGACGCGGCTCAATAAAGGAATCGGCGAAGTCTTGGGCAGGCCCGCGGCGTTGAAGGGACTGTCGCCGGCCGAATTCACCGACGAGACCTTCGGCCTGCCGACGGTCCGCGACATCCTTACGGAGTTGGAAAAGCCCGGCCGCGATCCGCGTCCGGAATTCAAGACGGCGACGTTCCGGGATGGCGTTGAGTCTCTTGCCGACCTGCAGCCCGGTATGGTCCTCGAAGGGGTGGTGACCAATGTGGCGGCGTTCGGAGCCTTCGTCGACATCGGTGTGCATCAGGACGGCCTAGTCCACGTGTCCGCGCTGGCGAACACCTTCGTCAAGGATCCGCACGAGGTCGTGAAGCCGGGCCAGATCGTGAAGGTGAAGGTATTGGGCGTCGACCTGCCCCGCCAGCGGATCTCCTTGACCATGCGCATCGATGATGCACCGGTCGCGCCGCCGCAGTCCGGCCCCCGCGCAGGAGGCTTAGGCCTACAGCAAGCGCGCGATCGGCGTCCGACCGATCAGCAGCGCGCGGCGTCCCGTGAACCTCAGCCCAGCGGCGCCTTCGCGCTGGCGTTGGCGCGCGCCCAGCAGAAAAAATAGTCTCCCCTGTGCTGTCACCTCCCGCTGCATCCTTCCCCCATTGATTCTCTGTGCACACCTTCTCCACGAATAGTCACGGACGATTCAACAGTTCTCACGGTGAGAATTCGTGACCTGTCCCGTGCGTGATCGAGACAACGTCTGCTCTTTCCATGAACGACTCATGATCGCAATGAGTTAGTCGATCCGGACGGAACCTTCTCTCTTGGCATGTGCTCTGCAGTGAACGAAGGGAACAGCCATGACTCAATCTTCGATTCACGGCCGATAGCCTGATCCGCAGTTGGCCGCAATTCATGTGCGAATCGAGAAAGTGAGGGCAGCGCGATGGGTCTGTTCATTGAGGACAACTCGATAGTGAACGGCGTCCTGGCGGTCATGGGAATTCTTGGAGCCTTGGTGCTGGCGGTCTACAGTCTTACGATTCCTCCGCCGCCGATGACCACGCCGGTCGATCGCTGTGCAGACGAGAAGATCAAACAAATCTATACCAGGCACGACCTGTGGAGATGGTAGCAAACCTTGCGGGAGCATCTCTGCTGAAGCAGGCCGAATAAGGACGAACCGGGGGTACATGCCGGGGATACAGGAAGGAGTTCAGCCATGTATAGAGCCGTGACCTTGAAAGCGATGGTTGTCGGACTCGGATTGATGAGCCTCTGTCTGCTTATCATGCCGATCATCGTCTCCTGGCAGCCGGGTTTCCAGCCGCGTGCATCGGCTGCGGAATCCGATGCCACGCCATCCGAATCCGCAGAAGCGACCAACGGAGGAGAACAGAAGATCGAAAAGGCGCACGATGTCTATTACAAGACGGAAGGGATCGTGTCGGGCGGGCCTGCTCCGCAAGCGACCGACAGCGCGAAAGATTATCCTCGCTACAATTTTGAAAGCCGCGTGCTGATTTGGTTCGCCAATCAGCAGCACCTGTATTACGGCAGCTTTGTCCTGGCGGTGCCCATCTTCTGCATGATCATCGAGTTCATGGGGATGGCGTCCAAGGACAAGACCATGGCCCAGCGATACGATCGACTCGCGTACGATTTCGTGAAGATCAGTCTTACGGCCTACTCGTTGACGGCCATTCTCGGAGGTATTCTGGTCTTCACGTTCCTGACCCTGTACCCGACGTTTTTCGGATACCTGTCCAGTATTTTCAGGCCGGTCATGCACCTCTACGCGCTGTTGTTCGTGGCCGAGAGCGGGACGCTCTATGTCTATTACTATGGCTGGGACAAGATGAAAGAAGGGTTTCTCAAATGGATTCATCTGAGCCTGGCGGTCGTGTTGAACACCATCGGCACGGTGCTCATGTTTCTTGTCAACTCCTGGATCGGCTTTATGATGTCTCCGGCCGGGGTGGACGAACAGGGGCGTTATCTCGGCAACATCTGGCACGTCATCCATACGGCGTTGTGGAATCCGCTCAACCTGCATCGGATTCTCGGCAATATGGCGTTCGGCGGCAGTGTCGTCGCGGCCTATGCGGCCTATCGGTTCCTGGCGGCGAAGACGAGCGAGGAGCGTGCCCATTACGATTGGATGGGCTACGTGGCGATGTTCATCGCGGTCATCTTCCTCATTCCCTTGCCCTTCGCCGGCTATTGGCTGATGCGCGAGGTCTACGCCTATCGCCAGCAAATGGGCATCACGCTGATGGGCGGCCTCCTGGCCTGGCTCTTTATCATTCAAGCCACCATGATCGGCGCGCTGTTCCTCACGTCGAGCTACTACCTCTGGCAATGTCTGGATCGCATGAGGGGGGCGGAGCGGTATCAGAAGTACATCAAGTATGTGCTGTTCGTGATGGTGGCGGGCTTCCTGGTCTTCATCACGCCGCATACGATGGTCATGACCCCGGCCGAATTGAAGGCGATGGGCGGTCAACAGCATCCGGTGCTGGGCAACTTTGGAGTCATGTCGGCCAAGAACGGCGGCATCAATATCCTGATCGTCGCCACGATTTTGAGCTTTATCTGGTATCAACGCGGCAACAAGGTGCCCACCGTGTCCTGGACGAAGTTCGGCAACATTTTCATGGGCTGTTTTTTCGCCATCGGAGCTCTCAACATCATCTGGCTGGCCATTTACGGCTATTACATCCCGGCGAACGTGCGCGTAGGCCTGTCGGTGCCGCAGGTCGCGACCACGCTCTCCTGTCTGGTCTTCATGACCACCCTCAATCTCTTCATGCTGCGCGGCGCGAAGCTGGCCGGGCCGGTGGAATGGGGCAAGATGGCCGGACGATCGCAATATGCCTTGATCATGCTGGCGACCGAGTTCACTTGGATGATGGCGTTGATGGGGTACATCCGCTCGTCCGTCCGGCTGTTCTGGCACGTGAACGAAATCATGCGCGACAACAGTCCCTGGGCCTACACCCATACCGTGGGGTTTGCGGCCAACATGATCTCCTTCAACGTGTTGTTCTTCTGGACCAGTATCCTGTTCGTCTTTTGGCTGGCGACGCTGGGAGAAAAGAAAGTCAAGCAGGCAGAGTCGGATCCCTTGCCCGGTCTGGTTCCGGAACCGGCGGCAAGGCGATGAACGGCGTGCAGAGGCCATGAACTCGGCCCAACTCTCAGCCGGGCAGTTCGTATTTTTTCAGCTTGGCCAGCAGGGTCTTGTAGTCGATGTGGAGGGTCTGGGCGGCTTTGGTTTTGTTGCCGCCGCAGGCCTTGAGCACACGTTCGATGTGCAGCCGTTCGATCTCGTCGAGCGGAAGTTGCGTGGGATCGTCGGGGGTCGTCCATGGTGTTCGAGGAAGCACCTGCAGCACCTCCTCGCGGGTGATCGGTCCGCGGTTCGGGCTCATGAGCACGATGCGTTCGATGACATTGCGCAACTCGCGGACGTTGCCGGGCCAACGGTAGGTCGTCAGGAGTTCGAGCGCCGCCTGAGAGACCGTTCGCGCCGTCGCTCCCGGCATGTGGAGGTTGTTCAGCATATGGCCGACGAGGGCCGGGAGGTCCTCGCGCCGTTCCCTCAAGGGCGGAACCGGGAGGGTGACGGTGTTGATGCGATAGAGGAGGTCGTCTCGAAATCGGCCTTGCAGTACCAGCTCTTGCAAGTCTCGATTGGTCGCACAGATGATGCGGACATCGGCCCGAAGTGTGCGCGTGCTGCCGACGGGGCGGTATTCGTTGCGGTCCAGAACGCGCAGCAAGCTCACCTGCATCGGCCCCGGCATTTCGCCGACTTCATCCAGAAACAGCGATCCACCCTCGGCGGCGGCGAGCAGCCCGGGCTTTGCCGTCACGGCACCGGTAAACGCGCCCTTCTCGTATCCGAATAATTCGCTCTCCAGCAACTCGCGACTGATCGCCCCGCAATTGACGGCGATGCAGGGACCTCCGGCTCGGCGGCTCTGGGCGTGCAGCAGGCGCGCCACGACTTCTTTTCCGGAACCGGTTTCCCCTTGAATGAGCACCGGTGCCAGCGAGGGGGCGACCCGAGCGACTTGAGCCTGCAACGTCCGCCAGGCCTGGCTCACACCCGCGACGATCGTATCCTGCCGATAGCCTCCGAGGCGTGCGGCCAGGTTCTCGCGTCGAAGCCCGCGGACCGTCCGGAGCTTGGCGAGGGCGGCCTTGACGGCTGCGCCGTCGAACGGGGTGTCTTTGATGAGAAAATCCCACGCGCCGTCTTTGATGGCCGCGACGGCATCCTTCACATTCCCGTGACCGGTCAACACGATCACATCGACATCCGGTTGATGTTCTTTCACCCAACGGAGGATCGCGCGCCCATCGATGCCCGGCATGCGGAGATCGGTGATGATACAGTCGAATGAAGCGGCACGGAGGCGATCGAGGCCCTGTTGCCCGCCTCCGGCCGTCTGCACGTCGCAGCCTTCTTCGCGAAGCGCCTGTTCCACGACGAGGCGGACGAATTCTTCATCGTCGATGACGAGGATGTGCATGGCTTCGGCTCTCAGCAAACAGTTTTCAGCCATCAGCGTTCGGTTTTATCTCAGGACCGAGGCTGAGTGCTGACGGCTTCGTGGCGATCTGGAAATCCAAGGTAGAACGTGCTGCCCGTTCCAGGGGTGGATTCGGCCCAGGCCCTTCCGTTGTGTTTGTCCATGACCAGTTTCACGATGGCCAGGCCCACCCCCGTCCCTTCATAGTCCTGTGGGCCGTGCAATCGCTCGAAGAGACCGAAAATCTTGTCTTGCTGCGCCTGGTCGAATCCGATGCCGTTGTCCTGCACCCAGAGGATTCGTTCGGTCGCCGTCTGGGTGCCGCCGATGGTGATGGTCGGCGCCGCAGCCCGGCGGGAAAACTTCGCCGCATTGTCGAGCAGGTTGACGAGCGCCTGCCTGATGCTGACCGGCTCGCCGTAGAGATCGGCAAAGGGGAGGGCGACCTGAACCTTGGGTTTCGGACCCTGCAGGCCGCTGAACCGGTCGGTGATGAGGCCGGTGATCATCTCCAGCACGTTGAAGCGTTGACGCGGCAGGTCCTGCTGTTCCAGCCGCGAGTATTTGAGCAAGGCGTCGATCATGTGTGTGAGGCGCAGGGCGGATCGGCGGATGACCTCGATGTGATGGCGGGTGTGCGGCTCGCCGCCGTCGGCGAATTGTTTCTCCAGCAAGGAGGAGAACCCTTCGATCTCCCGCAAGGGGCCCTTGAGGTCGTGCGCGACCGAATAGGTGAAGGCTTCGAGTTCTTTCGTCTTCCGTGCGGTGGCGGCGGTCTGTTCGCGCAGGCTGATCACCATGGAGGAGAGGGAGGCGGCCAACGTGCCCACCTCATCGCGGTTGGGCCAGGATTCGAAGTGAGCCGTGAGGTCGTGGTGGGCGACGCGGTCGGCCGTGACGGCGAGGCGTTGAAGCGGTCCGGCGATTTGTCGATTGACCGAGAGATAGATCACGGTAATCACCAGGCCGAGGATTGTCACCAGACCCAGCGCAATGAGCCGGGCCTGGTGCAGAAGCAGATCGCCCTCCAGCTTCATTTCCATGTCGATATCCCGATGGGCGGCGACGAGTTGGTCGAGGTCCTCCACCACCTGCGCGATCAACGCGTCGACCTTCATGGAGGTCGGCTGAGCAGCGGCGTCGAGTTTCTGCGGAGGCGCGAGGGCGGTGTTCCACAGGGCGGTCAACTCCCGCAGCGCCTGATCGATCCGGCCGACGGCGCGATCCTCCTGGTCGGCAAGATCGACCCGCTGATGCTCGGTCAGCATGCCGAAAAGAATCGGGTGGGTGCGTGCGGCATGGGTGGATCGGTAGAGGTCGAGCGAGCTGCGGATCTGATCGGCGTGCCGGTTCAGTTGGGCGAGGGTGTCCACCGCATCGGCCTTGCCCGTCCGTTCGAAAAAGAGATGCAGGATCAGGTTCATTTCATAGGCGGACCGTTGCATGCCGGCCGCCGTGACGATGGCCGGCACGGTGATGCGCTTATGGCGATCGACGTAGCTGTTGATGCGGCTGAGATAGAAGATGAGGGCCGTCAGGCTCAGGGCCAGGAGGGTAAGGATGACTCCGAAGGAGATAAAGAATTTTTGTCCGATCGAGCGGTCGTGGAGCCAGCGCATGCAGGCCTCGTGTGAGGGCCTACCGTACCATAGTGCCCTGTCCCGTGCCAGTCAGGCCTGCCGCTAGCGGCTCTGGACTTCGCCTTGCCACAACAGGTCATACCCCAGTTCCTTCGTTTCCGAACACATCGATACCACCTTGGCGAAGGTATGGCGGAAGACCTGGTCGGCGTGGGATCGTTCGTGATCCGTATATGAGCGCCAGTACGTCACGATGGCGTAATGTTGCTCGGCGTCCCTCGACTCGCTGAGGGAGCCTTCGTCTGAAATGAAGCCGGAAAATTTGAACACCTGTCCGGCGATGAAGCCCCCCTTGTCTCCGCCGTATGTATCTTTCACGACACTGCACAGTTCCCCGACGGCCAACTCCACGTCGTCGAAGGTGACACCGGGCTTGAGTTTTACGGTGTTGAACAGCATCTTCGCCCCGTATGGGATCGTAATGGGACCGAACATGACATCCTCCTGTAACCGGAAGGAGAGGCTCGGCGTCGAGCGCGGCCGAACCAACCTTCTTTTTCGACAGCGGCAGCCGATGTGTTGATGACACAGTATCACCAATCATGCGCGCCTGCCACAGTCTCGCCTCCCGGCCTATTCGGCTTGGAGGACTTTTCCCACTACCCTCGACCGTGATCACTCGACCTAGCCTGCATTATTCATGAAGGCTTCTACTGCAACCGCCGACCAGCCGCTACGACAAGCCTGCACGCGAAAGTGCAGCGTGCAGGCGGTTGGGCTCGTCGCTCGCTCGAGCAACGTCCTGTTGCAAGGACGCCTCCCTCTCTCGCGCCTCCACGCGCCCGTCTCGCTTGGCGTCTCTGCGATTTCGTCACGAATCCTCATGAATAATGCAGGCTAGGGCTGCGGCAGCGGCCGTTCTCCTCCTCGCTCCAGCCCCGGTTGGATGGGCATGGAAGACAGGGCTTCGCGGTATCGGATCTGCAGCTCTTCGCGCTGATCGGGGGCGAACAGGCGCCCGATAGAACTTACCTTGGCTAGAAATTCCTCGGGCTCGAAGGTCACGTCGAATTCTGGTGAGACCTCCGGCACGTTCGGCATTTGGCGGTCATATTTGCTGATGTCCGGACCAGGGCTATGTTGGTCGTGGGCCTCGCTGAGAGACAGGTACACAAGGGGGCCTCTCACCGAGATCCAGCCCGTGGTCGTCTCCTCGTTGCCTTGCTCCGTCGGATGACTCAGATGGAAATAGATTCGCTCCGAGGGAGAGGCTTGGGCCAAGGCCTTCGACAGGGAAGGGGCGAGGATGGCGATTTCTTCGTCCCGGAACGTTCTGGTCTTATCGGCCTGTCCGGCAAACAACCGGTGAAGCACATTGCGCCGTTCCCACGACCGAACGCCTCGCAGTAACGTACCGACCTCGGTCGGCGTCAAGGAGATCGGGTGGGTATTGGACGTCGAATCTGGGTCCGGCTCCAGCCACACGGTGTTCAATCCCGATTGGTGAATCGTCTTCTTCGGCGCGAGCGGCGGGCTTGCGCAGCCGGTGGCGATGGACAACCCGATGATCATGAAGATGGCGCGCACAGTCCATGGGCTCACTGCTCTTCGATGCTCTTGAATCGGTTTCATCGCTGTCCCTCCTGCGACCGAGTCGCGCCGACATCGGGTGATACGCGGTCGAATCCATATTGTTGTAGGAGTGTCTGGATTTGCGGCGTCAGTAAGAACTCGACAAAGTCGTCGGCTCCCGAGATGTTCTTCGCCGTCCAGGGGAGTGCCACTCCATAGTGGACCGGCGCGTGAGATTCGACCGGCGCGGTATCGAGAATCCGGACCTTCTTGTTCAACGCGGCATCCGTTCGATAGACGATGCCGATCTCAGCTTCACCGTTTGCGACGAGATCGAGAACGGCCCGGGAGTGTTCGCCGAAGACGTATTGAGATTTCAGTTTTGGTTCGAGCCTGCTGTATTGCAGGAATTGCGCTGCGACCTTTCCCACGGAGGATGTTTTGGGATCTCCGATCGCGATCCGGCGCGCGGGGGTCGTGTGCAATTCTTGAATGGAAGTGATCGGCGCGGGGAACGTTGCCCCTGCGATGAGTACCAAGGATGTGCCGGCATAAATGCGTTTGGTGTTCTGAATGATCAACCCCTTTTTTTCAAGCTGATCGATCTCCTCGGACAATGATGGGAGGAAGATGTCCACGGGGGCGCCCTGTTCGATCTGCGTGCGGAGGGTTTGCGAGGGCCCGTAAACGATCCGCAGAGTACTCTCCGGGTATTGGGCTTCGAAGAGCGGAAGGACCTTCCGCAGCGCATCCTTGAGACTATTCGCGGCGGCGATCGTTAATGTCTCGGGCTGCGCCTGCACGGGTGAGGGATTCCAGCCGGTCCCTATCAGCACGCTGAAAAGAAACGCTATTCCAACGAAACCATGTCGTCCTGTCATGTGGCCCTCCTGATGCTCGCGATGCCCTCTGTGAGGCGCTAGAAATAGAATTGGTACTGCACATTGATTCGATTTTCGACGAGGTCGCGCCCGAATCCCGGCAATGTTTCAAAGGGGGCACGGTCGGGGGCACTGCCTCCGCTGCCGATCGTGAAGTTCGTGTAATCGATAATCAGGCGGTTGTTGTATGTCCCATCGAAGCTATAGTTCAACGCGACACCGAATTCCTTGGTGAGGTCGTGCGTCTGTCTCGTCGACGGATCCATAAACCCATAGCGTACGGCCAATTCGAGCTTCCGTGGAATGATGTACTTGCCGGCCTGTACGTACCATCCATAGGCCTGCCCTAACTCGACTTGCGGGCCGAGAGGCACGGTCGTCGGATCGAAGGCGATCGTTCCTGAGTCATGGGAACGCACACGTTGATGGCGATAGTAGCCTTCCGCCTGTAAGGACCATCCCTGATACTTGGCGATAACATCCACTTCGTAGGTCTGGAAATCATAAACGCCTCCCCCAAGCAGTCTCCCGTTGAAGTTCTTGGCCACCTGCTGGCGATAGTAGCGATCGACGATGTCGGATCGAATCGAGCTGAGATAGTTCTGC
Organism: Nitrospira sp.; assembly: GCA_030123565.1. NCBI lineage: Bacteria > Pseudomonadati > Nitrospirota > Nitrospiria > Nitrospirales > Nitrospiraceae > Nitrospira > Nitrospira sp. The sequence continues at coordinate 936,425 of CP126122.1, forward strand.
GCGGGGTTATACGCATACCCTGCCGCAAGGGCGATTTGCGGAGTGCGGGAATTCAGAATATCTCCTTGGCCATACCCGGGATTGCCGGAGATTTTATAGAGCAGGCGGACGGTGTACATCATTTCGCCTGTAAGAAAGCGCGTGTCATAGTTAAAGGTGCGCCGCTGGGCAGCGGGAATACTATTGTTGTTGGGCAATGCTTGGCTGACGGCGACGCCTTCCTCTGCCAGATTTCGGCCGGTTCCATTGTAGATACCCACGGCATAGTTGAATTTGTACTGATCTTCATCGCTCAAAATATTGATGCCGATGTCGCGCCGGTTCACTTGGTTGGCGGCGAAGGCGTTCTGCACGATCAAGTTGTCTGCAAAAGACGACGTCGCCATTGAAGAAATGAGCGCGCGATTGAACCACACCCGCTGTTGCCCGACCTGGATCGTCGCCCAGGGGATGTGCCAGGAAGAGACATACGCATCGAGAATGCTGGCTCGTCCACTGCCGCCTTCTTGGTCCCATTCCGTTTGATCAAAGGCCACAGAAAAGTTGTAGCGAAGGTCGGGATCGAACGCATAACCCAGAAATTGGAGTCTGGCTCGGGGTACCGTGAAATCACTGGTGTTGCTCTGCTTTCTGACGGCCCTGAATTCGACCTGTCCTCCAAGAACTTCCGGGTTTCTGGAATCACCGATCGTCGCCCAACCTTCATTGTAGGTGTGGTAGGTGTATCGCACCTGAGTGAGCAGCCGCATCTTCAGCAGGAACTTCGAGCCGACACGGATGTTCAGTCCATTGTTGACGTCGATGCTGTAGTTCGGTTTCGCCGCGTATTCTTTCGTCTCAAGGACCTTGAGACCGCGCTCGTACTCCTGCTGCGTGATGATGCCTTTGAGATAGAGATATTTCAGTCCCGGGTCTTCCGTCGAGACATACTCCCACTTGCCGTCCTTTTTGACGAGCTGCCCTTCCTCGACGGCTGGTGCCGGTGGCGCTGAAAGCAGGGCCGCTCCAAAGACGAACGACATGGCCATACCGAACGTTCTCATGTCTTGATCCCTCCATGACATGAGAACTTCCGGTCGTCCGGTCAGTTCCCCGATCGATGAATGTAAATGGACACGGGCTCAGTTGTCTGATCACCCGGTTACTGGAAAAAACTCCTTACATAGCCGTAGTCAGCGATCGAGGCGTACTTTTTCTTTCCGTTCGATCTGCACGATGCGGGAGTCATGGATGACGATTTCCACAGACCCGAATCGAATACCCCTGAGCGCCGAGGTGATGTAGGCAAGGTCCTTGTCGCTGACTTCTTCCTGGGACGTTGTAAAGGCTATCGATGACATAGGCTCGGTTCCTTGTTAATGTCTATAATTCCGATGAAGATTAAAATAATTAAGTTTAATAAGATTGTCAACAACTAATTTGTATGATGACTAAATCAATATATTTCAAATTGTTCGAATCGATCCTTAGCATGAATTCAAAAAGTTTGTACAAATGGAACAAACGCTGATTTTGCCTCGCTACTAGACCAGCGGGGAGCACTTTCAACCGGCTCATGAAGGGCAGGGTCGAATCTGCAGTCCGTTGAGCATGACGACCGCTCCGGCGCTTCGACCAAAAAGCAGGCACCGACGCCATTGTGGATCTCCCAAGGTATGGAACAGGTTGAGGGGGAAGCTCCCGCAATTTCGGCCATGTGCTCTTGATGACGGCCTGGTAACCGTCGCTGCCGAGGCGAATGTTGCTGGGATCGTGCTCGAAAAAGATTGATACGACAGGTCTTGCGTGACCGGCGTGAAGGTTTGGGTGTCCGCCGAATTGAACAGGCCCGGACTGTTGACCAACCAGGACAACGAAGATTAGTCGGTGATGGGTAAGGCGAATAGGGGAGGAGCTGTCGAGCACCACATCATGAGAAGGCTCATGACGACCAGGACTGCGGCGTGATACCGAAATCTGCGACGAATCAAGACGTACTCCTCTTTCGAGCCTGCGTGGAAGAATGAAAGTCCGTGGGAACGCAGACGAACATGGAGACTGCTCCCATTCAAGAGAGGCAGGGAACCCAGGAGAGAGGGTTCCCTGCCTCTATGAGCCTGGTACGGCGGGCGCCTAGCCGGCCCCTTGGCGGGTGGAGCGGCTGCGGGGTTGGAGAGTACCTCGGTGAGGAGACGCGGGCGGAGGCGGAGATCGCCGGGATAACGGCGCACGACGGAACAGGACTCAGGGGCAATGTAGACGGTCACTCGATCCCACGCATGGAGCGGACGATTCAACCAGAACGCTTGCCTTGTGCTTGTCAATGTCCATGGGCTGCCGAGAATCTTCACCACCAGCAAGGAGTTGAGATCGTGGCGAGCCGAAAGGACGACGCGGGCGGGCCAGCAATTGTTCTCCAGCGGACTCACCCATCGTGGAGGGCTCAGGATGACATCATGAGGCGGGATATCAAGAGTGACCTGTTGGCCGATATCCAGGGAGTCGGGCCGGACGGAGAGTGTGCGGTAGAGAAACGTGATGGTGGAACCGCCGGCCATGCGTGCGCGGTATCGCATCCGTTGTGGTTGTGAACGGTGGCAGGCGATGACCGTTCCAACCACCTTGTTCTTGATGAGAATAGAAGGCGTGCGTCGGTCTTCAACTGCCGGTCTTGCCTGGGGTACGGATACCGTGAGTGCCATGATCGGCCTCCTTGCTCTAACAGGATGGTGAAAAAGTCCAGCGGCGTTCTCGACACCCGTGAAGCGTGAATCGTGAAGCATATCTCGCGGACATGCCGCAGCCGGTTCTGAAACGAGAGACGAACGGCGCTTCACGAACGACGAACGAAGGGGGCGGTTTTTTGACCATCCTGCACGACCATCATCCTGTCGCTTCCTGATCCTTATCGCCCGCTCCATGCCGGCTCGACATCCAATCTGTCTTCCTCAATGCTCGCGTGAATCTCGAAGGCACGAGGAAAGGTGCGAAGGAAATGCCGGCGGGCCGGATCTCTCATCGCGCGATCCATCGCCAATGCCGTAGAGGTGACGGCATACCGGCAGATGTCGCAGATCCAGAAGGCTCCGTTCGATACCAGCCGGTCTTCATTGCAGCCAGGACAGGCGTTGACCGCCAGACGACTGCGTCGCAAGGCTTTCATCGATTGTCTCCTCTGCCGTGGTCGATCAATTAGTCCATACCAGCTCTGGTAAGGGCGTGAACAGGATGCTATCAGAAAACTTTAAATAATATCAAGAATACAGAACTCACTTTTTCCATATTCCGCCCTTTCTTTTGAGCCTTCCATCAGGGGCATGGTGGGAGGGTACAGAAGAAACCCCGTTCCGGAGAGCACGCCGCACCGCAATCGCTGTGATTCATGGAAAGTGGGAGCATGCGAATGCGCGGTATTTCAGCCGGCATCGTCCGTTGCATGGGGGCTATCATGGTTCTCGCGTCAGAGAGATCGAATTCACGGCGAGTGGGGATCAGGAGGCTCTCATGGTCGCCATTAAGTTGAGCGATGGAAAAAGACCGGGGGGGTCAGGCTACTGCCATAGGCGGGTTCGAATGTGAGTTCGAGTTCGGAGAGGTACCGGTGTCGGCCTCGGGGTGCGACATGTCGTCTTGAAATAAATTGTGCCGTGAACGATTCAGAGTAGTTGACAGATATAAATCTATCATGGTACAGGCTTACCGCTATGGGCGAAAAAAGCAAGGCCGAACCGGCTTCGAACGTCGTCAATTCCCTTCGCGCGTTGCGGATGGCCAAGGGGCTCTCTCAAGGTCAACTCGCCGACGGGGCGCTGGTCACGAGGCAGGCCGTCTGCGCCATTGAAGCCAACCAGTACCTTCCGACGACCGCCGTCGCTCTGCGGCTTGCGAGCGTCTTGGGTTGTCATGTGGAGGATATCTTCAGCCTCAAGACGACCGGCGAACTGATCGAGGGAGATTGGGTCCGGCATGGCACGGCCGTGCTCACGATCCAGCCTCGCACCAGGGTCAAGGTCGCCAAGGTCGAAGGCCGCTTTATCGTTCGCCCCGTCGCGGCCTTGGGTGAAGTGCTGAATTACACCGTGCCCGCAGACGGGTTGGTCATCGGCAGAAGCGGGGGCGGCACTCGTTCGTCCAAGATCGATCAGCGGGTGCGCGTGCGTCTCCTGCGCGAGCGGCAGCTCATCGAACAGGAGATCTCGGTCGCAGGCTGTGATCCGGCCATCAATCTGGCGAGTGAATATCTGCGCAGGCACAAGGACGCCTCGACGGTCGTCGGTTGGACGATGGGAAGCGCGGCGGCGCTCGACGCGCTCAAGCGCAAAGAAGTCCACATGGCGGGGTTGCACATCCTGGATGCCAAGACGGGGGAATCGAACCTACCCTATCTGCGACGTCACCTGCAGGGAGACGATTATATCGTGGTGACCTTCGCGGCATGGGAGGAAGGCCTCATCGTCGGCGCCGGCAATCCCAAACGGATACGCACTGTGGACGACCTCGCGCGTCCGGATGTCAGGCTCGTGAACCGTGAAGAGGGCGCCGGAGCGAGGATGTTGCTGGATCAGCGGTTGTCGGCATTGGGAATCAAGGGGCCCACACTGAAGGGGTATGGGTCATTCGTGAGCTCTCACTTCGAAGTCGCACGGCATATCGCCGAGCGCCAGGCTGATGTCGGGATCGGGATACGATCCGCCGCACAGATTTTTGGACTCGATTTCATCCCCTTGCAACAGGCCCGGTATGATCTCGTGTTTCCGAAACGCTATTTGGCTGGCCATCCTGGGCTCTCCCATCTGCTTGATGCCATTGCCAGCCGGCAGTTTCGCACGGAAGTGGAGGCCTTGGGTGGTTACGACATGACGGAGACGGGAAAGGTACGCAACCTGCGGGCAGGGTGACCGGTTCGTTCCGACAAATATTCTGTTGAGAAGCGCATCATCGTTCGGGATGGAGGTGGCGATGGGAGGACAGGGCTTCATGGGGAGTTCGACCCGGGTCGTCTTATATTCAATGATCTTGTTTCTGGCCGCGAACGTGATGGAGCCTGCCGCAGCAAGGGCCGGCGAGCCGTTCGTCATTGCGGCATCGCCGAGTTTGAGGGGATTGCTGGAAAAGCTCGGTAATGGGTTTGAGCAAGCCCATCCTGGTGTGCGGGTCCAACTCTATTTCGGTTCCGGGTTGAACCTTCGGCAAACCATCGCCGGTATGGAAAACAGCATGGTCGGCCAGTATTTTATCGGAAAAGGCCCTATTCATCTTGTCGCGCCGGGAGGAGATGAAGTGCTCACCAGGCTGGAGCAAAAATATTACGTCCTGCCCGGCACAAAACGGCCCTATGCAGTGGATCAACTGGTCCTCGTGGTGCCGGAATCCCTGGTAGAGGCCCCGGAGTCTCTCGAAGCGATGGGCCATAGTACCGCTCGGCTGGCAGTGGCGGACCAGTCGCATACCAGATTGGGTGCGCAGACGGCTGAGGCCCTTCGGTCGCTTGGCCTTGAGGCATCTTTCAAAGGACGGCTGGATGTCGCGACCGATTCCCACGGGGTCATTGACCATGTCCTCAGCGGCCAGGCTGATGCGGGAATCATATACGGCGATCAGGCGGTAAAGGAGCGGGAACGGCTGCGGCTGGTTGCGATCATCGGAAAAGGCTATACCCCGACGCGGCATTCCATGGCCATGGAACGGTACTGCCCCAATCGTTCTCTGTGCGAGGAATTTCTGGCCTATACCCAAAGTGCCGAAGGGCAGGCGGTCGTGCGCCAAGCGGGATACGGGGTGCCGACAAGCCCTCGACCATAGAGTTTTTTTGCGCCTATATGTCAATTATACAGATATTAAGTTAATGAATTGTTTATTTCTGCCGAGTCGAGGAGGGGTGATGGAGAAAGGACGCAAGGGATTGAGCGGACGACGGTTGTGGTTATTGGCGGTCGCCGCTGCATGGTCAGTCGAGTTCACGGCAGGGTGCGCCAGGCTTCCCTATACGACAAAGACGATCCACGAGGATGAGCGGGTTGTGGTCACTGTGCAACAGGAGGTCGAAGCAACGGCCTACACGCATCCAGTGCAACTCACTGGCACAGAGCTGGCCAGCCTGCTCAGGGGATTTTCGATCCGCGAACAACAGCGGTTACCGTTGCGCTGGTTTGCCGAAGAGTTGCCGCCCAAGCCCCTCTTTCGAGAAGACGAACTGCAAGCTCTTGCGCCCCACCTTGCGGATGGGCTTCAGAAGTTGGGCGTCAACGAACGGGCTCACTTCGAGGTACGTGCTCCCGGTTTCAACCCTGACTATGGCCGCGACACCATTGCAGGAAGGGTGGCGGTCCGAGAGCCCTATCTGTATGTAACGATCGAATATTTTCACAACCAGATCCCTATTCGAAAATCCGATCTCTACGATTACAACTACCCCCTCCCGCCGCCGACGCCGAAGAATTACATCCTCTATTTCGAGCCTGGCCGCTTTTGGATTAGCGACGACAAGGGCCGCCGCGGCGTCGATTTCAGGCAATTTCTCAGATCCGGAGAAGCGGGTCCCAGCCGTGCTCCACAGCCGTCCCCCCCTGCCGCTCCGTAACGTCCGGAGGCATCACGATTTCATGCATATCGGGACATCACCAGAGGAGAAGTGTCTATGAGTGCAACGTTACGAAGTCATACGTCGTCATCGCGCAATAGGATCTCTATTCAGGGAGTTCTCTGCGGTCTCTTTCTCATCATGTGTGCGTGGTTGGGCCGGACGGAAACCGCCCTCGCGGCGGATACGGGGAAGTTGGTCGAGAAGGATGGGAAACATGTCTTCGTCGAGAGCATGGACCCGGCGACCAAGCTCTTGCTGGACCGGGCGGCGAAACAGGGAATCATCACGCAGGAAGAGTATGCGCAAGTGGTGAAGGAATCGGAGGAGCGGACCTACTTGTTGCAGCCGAGTTTCAGGGGATGGTACGACCGGGGATTCAACCTCTCCTTCAACGACAATGCCTTTTTTCTGAAGATTCGGTTTCGCACCCAGTTGCGCTATACGCAACGGTTTCGCAACGATGCCTGGCGCGATCCCGGAGACGCCAAGAATTTCCCTGAATTGCTGGGAGTGTTCGGGGATTATCGAGCCAACCGCTCGGAGAACACATCGTCCCAGTTCAATGTGAGGCGGATGCGATTCTATTTCATGGGGCATCTCTTTGATCCGGACTTTAAGTACTATATCCAACTGCGGGCAGAGACGGCCGAGAATGCGCAGTCACCTGGTTCCCTTGCACTCCTCGATGTGAATTTCACTTCGACGCACCTCAAATGGATGAACGTCCAGTTCGGTCAGTTTAAGGTGTATTTCAACCGGTCCCAAATCAACTCGACGGCGTCCATGCAATTTGCCGAACGAGCGTTGGTGATGGATGCGTTCACAGCCAGCGGCCTGGATCGTCGTGACAAAGGTATCACGATCATGAACGACGAAGAGCTGTTTCCGATCAACTATTATTTCGGCGTATTCAACGGAGCGGGGCCGAGTTTCAATCGATTCGGCTCATTCCAGTCGGAAGAAGCGACCGTGGGTTGTCCCGGAGGCCAAACCAGTGGGAATCCATTTCCATCTCCGGCGAGTTGCCCGCCCAATCAACGGAATTTGAATGCGAATCTGCGTCTCGATGTCGATCGACTCATGTATGTCGGGCGCTTGAACTGGAATATCCTGGGGCGGCCCGGGTATGGGGAAGGTGATCTTGCCTATTCTGAAACGCCGCAATTGGCGGTCGGTGGTGGCTATTCCTATAACCCGGCCGTTAATACCAGCTCCGATAACGCGTTTGTGGGGCTCGACCTGGCCAATTTGAATTTTAGACGCCAGCTCGCGGCATTCGGCAATGGACGACAACTCGGGCTAGGCATCGTAGATTTTTCCACCTGGGCGGCAGATGGAGTCTTCAAATATCGTGGGTTCTCTCTCCAGGGAGAGTTCTACTTCAAGAATGTCATTCGCCATGAGAAGGGATTGCCCTGCCTCAATGTAGGCTGTACCGTGACGGCGCCTAATCAGTTTGGGAATGCGTTGGGGTGGTATGTGCAGAGCGGGTACTATGTCATCCCCCGCACGCTTGAGGTGGCTGCGCGGTTTGCCTATTGGGACCCGGATACCCATTCTGCCAGCGATCTGGTCAAAGAGACTGATGTTTCGTTGAACTGGTTTTTGAACGGGACCTACGACCATCAGATCATGGTGACCTATAGTAATATCCAAATGGGCATGGGGGGGTATGCGATCGGTCGTAGCGCCCCGTTGCCACCCGGATCTGGAACGGTTCCTCTCGATCTGCACGGCGGCACGTTGATCGAGAACGCCATTCGAGTCCAGTATCAGATCTTTTTCTAGGACGGTCGTGGGGGCCGTGAGATCCGCCTCACTCGAGTACATAGCCTGGTTTCGGTGGAAAGGAGGGGAAACGTCATGCTGATCCCAGACGACAAGACGGTTCGAAACGAGATGCCCTGAGGGAAGGTTGCTGTCGTTGCTCGTCGGCTCCGCGCGGGTTTCGGCGTTGGTCGGGTCGGAGTCGGACAGGTTCGGCCGGTGGGCGCCCGGCATGGCGATCGAAATTCACGTTGGGCGGTATGAAGCCTGGCTGAAGCCCAGCGGCAACGGCTGTCCGCCGGTTCTGTGCGTGATCCTCTATCTTGACCAGCATGCTTTCGGTGGGGCACGGTAAAGAAAATGGATTCCGTCGTCGGTCGAGAGGGAGTTGAAAGTGCCTCTCATGAGAAGAAAGGAGTATCGAACGTGCCTATCTTGAAATATATGAGGATGAGTGGTGTTGCATGCGGGATTCTACTCGTGACCCTGATCGCGGCAGTGGGAGGAGCGAGGTCACTTGCTTATGCCGATGAACTTGCCGTGGCCGCTGCGTCCGATTTGAATTTCGCCATCAAGGAATTGATCGGAGAGTATGAGAAACAGACGGGTCATCGGGTGAAACTGTCGTTGGGTTCTTCGGGCAATTTTTACGCGCAACTCCAGCAAGGCGCACCCTTCGACCTCTATTTTTCAGCCGACATCGGCTATCCGAAAAAGTTGGAGGAGGCGGGCCTCACCGTGCCTGGGTCGTTGTATCGGTATGCGGTCGGGCGGGTGGTCTTATGGGCGCCGAAGAGTTCTCCGCTCGATGTGTCGAAGGGGCTCACGGTTCTCCGCGAGCCCACGATCAGAAAGATCGCCATTGCCAATCCGAAACATGCGCCCTATGGCCGGGCGGCGGTCGCGGCGATGGAACATGGACAGGTCTATGGGGATGTCAAAGACAAATTGGTCTTGGGCGAAAACATCTCACAAGCCGCGCAGTTCATCGAATCCGGCGCCTGCGATATCGGGATCATCGCCCTGTCCCTGGCGTTGGCTCCGACCATGAAGAGGGCCGGCAGCTACTGGCAGATTCCAGCCGACGCCCATCCTCCGTTGGAGCAGGGGGCGGTCATCGTGAAACAGTCCAAGCATCAGGAGGCTGCCCGGCAATTTCTCGCCTTCATGCAGGGCTCCCAGGGACAGGAGATCATGACCCGTTATGGATTCACTTTGCCGAACTAGCCGTTGGACCTTGGTCCTTTGTTCGGCGGCGCTGGCGGCTGCCGGTTGTTCCGAAGCGGTGATGATGAGCCGGGAGTCGGACCACGGCGGCGTGGTGACCTATGCCTATAAGCAGGACCGAGGCGGGCCGATGGGATCGCAATATAGAAAGTCGGCGTTGGATATGATCCAAGTGAAGTGCAAGGCGGGGTCTCGGCTCATTCGAGAAGGAGAGGTCAGGGGCTACTCCAGCGCGGGCATGGGAATCATGGAGGGAACGGAAGACGAAGAACGGGGCAGGCGTTGGGGGATCCAGTTCGAATGTAAAGAGGGCGACAGGGGCGGAACAACGGCTGAAATTCCTCAGCCGTCACAGAAGGGAGACATACGATGAAGCTCAGTGCGAGAAATCAATTTCAGGGCACCGTGACCAAAATCACCGAGGGCCAGGCCATGGCGGAAGTGGTCGTCAAGGTCGGCAATCTCGATTTCGTGGCGGCCATCACGGAAGGCTCCGTGAAGAATATGGGACTGAAAGTCAATGACACGGTCACCGTCGCCGTCAAGGCCACGGAGGTCATGATCGGAAAATAGGGGCCGTTGACTTATCCGATCGGAGTTTCCTACCATGGCGCCGGTTCGAGACGGATCGGAGTAGCGGCTAGGATGGCTGTGTGAACTGGATTGCGATTTGGGTCACATTCAAGCTGGCCGGTCTCACGGCGCTGATTCTGTTGATCATCGGTCTTCCCATCGCCTATTGGGTGAGTTTTTCACGCTGGCGGTGGAAATTCATCGTGGAGTCGGTGGTGGCGCTCCCGTTAGTGCTGCCGCCGACCGTACTCGGCTTCTACATTCTCGTGGCGATCGGCCCCCGTAGCCCCTTCGGCCGGTTGTACGCCGAGTTGATCGGCCACCCTCTGCCCTTTACGTTCGAAGGGTTACTCCTGGCCTCTATTCTCTACAGCCTGCCCTTTGCGGTGCAGCCCTTCGCGGCGGCGTTCGATCAGGTGGATCGACGGCTGATTGAAACCTCCTGGACCTTGGGAGTCTCGAAGTTCCATACGTTCTTCAAGCTCATCGTGCCGCTGTCCGCGGCCGGCCTGGTGACCGGGGCGGTGCTGAGTTTCGCCCATACGATGGGTGAGTTCGGGGTGGTGTTGATGGTCGGAGGCAATTTGGAGGGCGTGACCCGCACCGTGTCCATCGATATCTACGACGAAGTGCAGGCACTGAACTATGACGCGGCCTCGCAGACGGCGTTGTTTCTGCTGATCGTCTCCTACCTGGTGTTGCTCGCCGTATACGCCATCAATCGAAACGTCTGGGCAGCATGGCCGCAGAAATAGCCATCGATCTCGTCAAGACCTTTCCGGGCCGTGCACCGATTCGAGCACGGATCAGCTATCCGGTCGAAGCCTCGACGGTCTTGATCCTGTTCGGTCCTTCCGGATCGGGCAAGACGACGATTCTCCGCTCCGTGGCGGGGTTGGAATGGCCCGAAGAGGGGACCATTCGATTTGTGTCGAGAACCTGGCTGGATACGAGGTCGGGGATCAGGGTGGTACCGCAAGATCGGCACATCGGCTACATGCCGCAAGACTATGCGCTCTTCCCCACCTATACGGTCGCGGGGAATATCGCGTACGGGCTGGGCCATCTGTCTTCGCGGGATCGGCAGCGACGGGTGGACGAAGTGATCGAGCTGTTCCAACTGCGTGGGCTGGGGCAGGCGAGGCCGCGTGAACTCTCCGGAGGACAACAGCAGCGAGTGGCGCTGGCCCGTGCGGTGGCTCCCAGGCCGCTGTTGCTGCTGCTCGATGAACCGCTCTCGGCGCTGGACGCGCCGACTCGTCTGCACCTGAGGAGTGAATTGCGGAATCTCTTGAAGCAGCTGGCATTGCCGTCGATCATCGTGACGCATGACTGGGCGGAATCACTGACCCTGGGCGATGTGATGGCCGTCATCAGTTCGGGCGAGGTGTTGCAGGTCGGCGCCCCGATCGAGGTCTTCAGCCGCCCGCAGAATGCGGAGGTCGCGCGCGTCGTGGGGGTGGAGACGGTTGTGAAGGGGCGGGTGGTGGTCAACGAGGCGGACGGGATATTGCGCGTGAACGTGAACGGCACGACGCTGACGGCCGTCGAAGCGGAGCCCACCGGACCGGAGGTCTTTGTCTGTATCAGGGCGGAAGATGTCGTGCTGGAACGGGGACCGGCCGCCGCAAGCAGCGCGCGGAATCATCTTTCCGGAACCGTCACCGCCGTCACCGCGCTCGGAGCCTTGGCGCGGGTGGCGATCGACTGCGGTTTTCCCCTCGTCGCCATGGTCACGCGCTCGACAGTGGAAGAGTTCGGGTTGGTTTCAGGCCTTCCGGTGGTGGCTGCGATCAAGGCCGGTGCGGTTCATCTCGTGTCGAGGCAAGGCGATTAGCTAGACGTTAAAAAAGTTCCGCCGACTTTGTTCTCGCATCGCTTGCCGATCCGTGAATTAGCCGACAGGAGTACGTGTGGGCTAAAACGCCCCGGTGATGCTGGCGCCGAATTTGTCGCGCACGATGGGGGTCGCTTCTTCGATGTTCAATTTCTTTTGGAGGACATGGGCCACTGATCGCATTTTGTAGATGCGAGGCTGACTGTTCTTGTTCTGTTCGGTGACCAGGACATCCGCCACGCAGAGATAGGTGATGCCTTCGCTTTGTTGCGGTTGGGCCATCCCCGGATACCCGCCGCGGCCGCTCATCGCCATCCGCATCATGGCATTCACGTCCGGCATCGCCCCGCCCCCCATGGCCATCGCGCGCATCGCCTGTACGTTCATGCCGCCCGGCATCCCGGAAAACATTCCGGCCATGGCATCCATGTCGAGTCCGCCGGCATTCACGAGCGGCATACCCCCACTCCCGATACCTGCGCCGAAGCCGGCCTTGGCGACCATCTCCGGTTTCACCCCATCGCCCGCCTTGTGGCAATAGACCACCTGGGTCTGCAACCAATAGGACGCCTCCAGGGGGTCCTTGACCACGTGGTAGCCTTTGGCGCTCAGCCTCGCGGGAATGTCGGCCGGCGTCACGGCCTGGTTTTCTGATGTGTTCCGGATCTGCACATAGATGGTGCGTTCGGCGCTGGGGGGCAACAGGATCGAGGTATCGTTCACCAAACCGGAACGCAACACATTGCTGCAACCGGTGACGAAACACAGGCTTGCCAGCAGGAGTCCCGGCAGGCCGATGGGTAAGCCTGGATTCATTTGATTGCTCCTTGAACCGTCGGCTAGCAGGCAGCGGAAAAACTCTGTTGGCACGCGAGAACGCCGCCGGCGGACTTTTTCAGCATCCTGTTAGAAATGACCAGCCACGGCTGCACTCAATCGCTGCTGGACCAAAGGCGTGGCTTCCTGCTCATCGAGTTTCTTCTGGTGGACGCTGGCCGCCAGCCTCGTTTGGTAAATACCGGGAGGCGGAGGCGTGCCGGGCTGCACGATGGATGGCGTCCCGCCTGCTTTCTCCCGTTCCGTAATTTGGAGATCCGCGACACAGGCATAGTTGATGTTCTCATTGGCGTCTGGTCTGGACGGTCCTCCGAACATATTGCCCACGGCGTTCCCGATTCCTTCGGCGGCGTTCAGGCCCATTGAAGCCGCCGCTCCGGCGACCGCCCCCTGTGGTCCCGCCATACTGGCCATGCCGCTCAGGCCATGGAGGCCGGACATGATCGAAGACCCGATCCCAGATCCATACCCGCTTGCGACCATGTCCTCGACGGGCAGTTCCACCTTGGTTTGATTGCAATAGACGATATTGGTCAGCACCACATAGGCTGCCGCACGGGGATCCTGCACGACCTGGTAGCCCTTTGCATCCAGGCGCGACCCGAGGTCGTTCAACGACATGGCTTGATTGTCGGAGGAGTTGCGATTCTGGAGGAAGACCGTTCTCGCCGTCGAGGGCGGCAGCATGACGCTATTGCTGGCGAGCAGGTCGGTGTCCCGGACGTTGGCCGCACATCCGGTCGACAGGAGGATTCCGGCCAGAACCCAGCGGAAAGAACCTGCAGCCATCTGTGCCTTCGTGGGAAATATGTGATCGCCTGCGTCGGGAGAATCGCGGCGCATTCTAGGTGAAAGGCACGGTCGTTTCAATCAAGAAAATGATGGGCCCACGAAAAAAAACCTCTCCCCAAGTTCTGTGGATATCCCTGTTGATAGTTCCCCGATTGAGTGCCAACGGTCGCGCTAATCCACGGCCCCCACCACGTTGCCTATTTTTTGGGCATAGGAGTTCAAAATCGGAGAACCACCAGATATTGTGGGTGATGGTGGAAGTGTATGTATTAGCATCCATTTTTTAATCGTAAATCGGTTTTTTCAGGTCAGTCTGTGGATAGGTGTTTTCTTCGCTCGGACCCAAAACATCTCGCTTGACTTATGCACAGAGGATCTTCGTCCCTGGGGACGGCGTGATGACTGCACCGGCAAAATCCGCTCCAGGAGAGGCAGCCAAAAGAGTCAAGATGGAAAATTCGTTTTCGGTGGGAATTTCCGGCTACAGGGGAAGGGGTGCTTTGCGAAGTGGCCCGGCCGGCGACTCTCTCGCGGCACTGTCGAGAACAGTTCGGGCAAGCAGCTGGTAGACGACCGGGACGAGGAACAGGGTGAGCAAGGTCGAGACCACCAGTCCGTCGATCACGACCAGACCGATGTGACGTCGCCCCGCCGCTCCGGCTCCCGTGGCGAGCGCCAACGGGAGGGAAGCCAGGATCGTCGAGAGCGTGGTCATGATGATGGGGCGCAGGCGAAGCACGGAGGCCTCGATGATGGCGACGCGAGGAGCCATACCCTCATGACGGAGTTGATTGGCGAACTCTACGATGAGGATGGCGTTCTTGGTGACCAGACCGATCAGGATCATGAGGCCGATCTCGCTGTAGATGTTCAGGGTTCCTCGGAGCAGCAACAGGGCGACCAGGGCTCCGGCCAACGCCGGGGGAACCGAGAACAGGACGGTCACCGGATGGCTGAAGCTCTCGAATTGCGCCGCCAGGATCAAATAGACGACCAGCAGCGCCAGGAGGAACGTGATGTGGAGGTTGCCGCTCGATTCCTTGAACTCTTTCGATTCTCCCGCATAGCTGATGCTGGCGCCTGCGGGCAAGTGCTCGCGGGCGACCTGCTCCAGTGAGGCAAGCGATCGGCTGAGCGTGGAACCGGACTCCACACCGGCACTGATCGTCACGGCCCGCAGCTTCTCGTAATGGTTGAGCTGTTTCGGCGCGACGGTTTCGCGCAGGGTCACGAGGTTGCTGAGCGGAATCAGATCTCCCTGGGCGCCTCGGACCTGCAACTGCTCGATGTCCGATCGCGTGCTGCGGTGGTGGGGCAGCGTCTGCATGATGACGGGATACTCTTTCCCTTCCCTCATGAACATGGAGGCCCGGCGTCCTCCCAGGAATACTTCCAAGGTTCTGCCGATCGTCTCGATCGGGATCCCCAGGTCTGCGGCCTTGTCGCGGTTGATGTCTACGCGTAATTCGGGCTTGTTGAGGTCCAGATCGCTTTCAAAATCGGCCAATGACGGATTGCCGGCCAGATCGTGACGGATGCGGGCCGCGGTCTCGTCCAGCACCCTGTACGAAGGCCCGCGGACGACCAACTGCACCGGCGTCTTACTCTCTTCCTGATTGAACGGCGGAGGGTTGATCGCAAAGGCCGTCACGCCTGGGATCGCCGAAAGAGCGGGCTGCACGCCGTCGATGATGTCCCGTTGATGACGGCTTCTGTCGGACCAGTCCTTGAGCGTGACCCAGGTGACTGCACGGTTTACGAGCGTCGGCCGCCAACCTCGCGCGACGACGGTGTAGTAGGAGTCCATTTCGGGAATCTGAGAGAGAGCACGTTCCGTCTCTTTGGCATACCGGTCGGTGTAGTCGAGGGTGGCTCCTTCGGGCGCATTGACATGGACTGCGAACCAGCCTGTGTCCTCCAGCGGGGCCAGTTCGCCGGGAAGCCACCACATGAGCAGGCCGCTGATCGCCAGCGAGACGAGGGCGACGGTCATCACGACGGCCTTCATTCCCAACGCGCGTTCCAGCGCGCGGCGATAATGCCGGGTGAGCCATTGGAGCCAACCGGCCGTATCCAGGCTGGAACGGTCCGAAGAAGACCCGCCCCCTGCGGCGGTTCCCAGCAGGCGGGCGCACATGGCCGGGGTGAGGGTCAGTGCGATGAACCCAGACAGGAGGACCGAGCCTGCCACGGCGATTCCGAGTTCGGCAAACAGACGGCCGACGATGCCGGGGAGAAAAATGATCGGCAGGAAGACTGCCGCGAGCGTCAACGTCGTCGAGATGACGGCAAAGCCGATTTCACGGCTGCCCTCGACGGCGGCCTGCACGGGGCTCAAGCCCCTTTCGATCCGGCGGTAGACGTTCTCCACCACGACGATGGCATCGTCCACGACCAGCCCGATCGCCAGCACGAACCCCAGCAGGGTGATCGTATTGATCGAGCTGCCGGTCGCCTGCATGATGACGAACGTGCCCAGAATCGATCCTGGAATCGCGACGGCCGGAATGAGCGTGGCACGAACAGTGCGAAGGAACAGGAAGACGACGAGCACGACGAGGACCACGGACAGCCAGACCGCGTGGTACACCTCGTGGAGCGACCGTTCGATATAGATGGAACTGTCGAAGGCCGTGATGAGTTTCATGCCCTCCGGCAGCAGTGCTTCCAGCGACGGCAACGTGTTCTTGACGGCCCACGCCGCCGCCAGCGTATTGGCCTTGGACTGTTTCATGATCCCTAGTCCGACGGCCGGTTTGCCGTTGACGCGCACGAGTTTCCGGTCGTCTTCCGGGCCGATTTCGGCCTGGCCGACATCCTGCAGCCGGACCGGATAGCCGTCCCGATAGGTCAGGATGAGCTGGTTGAACTGCGCCGGTTGCTCCAACCCTCCGCCCATGCGGACACTGAACTCCCGCTGCGTACTCTCGATGCGTCCGGTCGGCATGGACACGTTTTGAGTCAGGAGGGCCTCTTCGACATCCTGTACCGTCAACCGCCGAGAGGCGAGCCGGTTCGGGTCCAGCCAGATACGCATGGCATAACGCCGCCCTCCGTCGAGCATGACGCTGGAAACGCCGGGCAGAGGGGAGAGGCGATCCTTGAGCTGGCGTTCGGCGAAGTCCGTCATCTCCAACTCGGTATGCCGATCGCTGATCAGGGCGAGCCACATGATGCCGTCCGCTTCGCTGTCTTCCTTCATGACCAGCGGCGCTTCGATGCCGCGAGGCAGGAGTTGCCGGACTCGATCGACCCGGTCCCGCACGTCGTTGGCTGCCGCGTCCAGGTTGCGTGTCAAGGCGAATTCCAGCCCGATCGTGGAGAGTCCCTCCCGGCTGGCGGATCGCAGCGTGCGGAGGCCTTCGATGCCGCTGAGCGCATCCTCCAGCACGGCCGTGATGTCCGTTTCCACCAATTGCGCATCCGCGCTCGGATAGACGGTCAGGACCGACACGACGGGGAAGGTAATGTCCGGGTACTCGCGGACCGGCAGGCGAGAAAAGGACAGCAACCCGAACAGCATCAGCAACAGGGTCGCAACGGTCGCGAGGACGGGACGCTGTATCGACAGTTCGGACAGTTTCATGGGGACGATGGAGGAGCGTGCTCTTATCGGGGCGTTGTCGAGAGAGCGAGAATCGACTCGCCGTCTCGGAGTTTGTGGTGGCCGACCCGGACGATCACGTCCTGTTCCTCTAGTCCAGTCAAGACCTGCACGAATCCCCCCGTGCGAGTTCCAAGCCGCACTTCGGTCTGATGGGCCTTCCCGTCTTGGGCACGATACACGAAGGTCTGATTCTGCTTGGGAACCACGGCTTCTTCCGGGATCAAGAGCACACGTTCCTGATGGCCGACCGTGAGGAGGACTTGCGCGAACATCCCAGGCCGGAGGCGCTGGTTCGGATTCGGGATACGGGCACGCACCTGGACGGCCCGCGTGGTCATATCCACCTGGGGATCGATGACGTAGACGGTGCCGTGGAAGGTTTCTTCCGGATAGGCGTCCGTGGTCAGGTCGATGGGTTGGCCGGGAGCCAGGTGGCGAAGCAGGGTCTCCGGAACCTTGAAGTCGATCTTGAGGGTGTCGAGGTCTTCGAGATTCACCAGATCCAAGCCAGCGGTCACGAAGTCGCCCGGAGACACCCGGCGAATTCCCGTCAGTCCGTCGAACGGCGCGCGGACCTTCGTCTTGGCCAGGCGCGTGGCATAGAGCGCATGGTTGGCGTGGGCAACCTGCAGCGCCCCGGCCGCCTCGTCGAGCTGTTGCTTCGGGACATACCGTTTTCCGTCCAGATCCAGTTGCTTGAGCCGTTCATAGGTCAGGCGTGACACCTTGAGCTGGGCTGCGGCCTGGGCCAATTCCGCTTGGAGTTCGGAATCCTCCAACTCGATGAGCAGGGAGTCCTTCTCGACCGCCTGGCCTTCGTGAAACAGCACCTGGCGGATCCGCCCAGCGATCTCGGGTCGGATCATGATCGACTCGTTGGCGCGAAGCGTTCCGACCGCCTTGATGGTCTGGCGGATCGTATCGATCGTGACCGGTGCGAGGACCACCGGGACCCCCGGAGGCGCGCCGTCCGGCGCCTCCGAGGCCGGGACTGCCGTCAGGCCGATCCACTTCGTGATGAACAGCGCCGACAGGGCGAGCGGCACGACCACGAGCAGATAGGCGGTGCGACGGGTCACTTAAACTCGAGTTTCTTGAGTCCATGCACGGGCATCTCGACCTGTCCGAAATCCGATTCGCCCTTGAAACTGCCGTCGATGGCGAGGGGAAATTCCCCCGTCTTGCCATTGGTCAGGG
Source organism: Nitrospira sp. (assembly GCA_030123565.1). Lineage (NCBI taxonomy): Bacteria > Pseudomonadati > Nitrospirota > Nitrospiria > Nitrospirales > Nitrospiraceae > Nitrospira > Nitrospira sp. The sequence continues at coordinate 954,824 of CP126122.1, forward strand.
TGATGAACAGGGTGGGGAGAGCCTTTTCAGCCCCCGGTTTCACCTCGACCTGTTTGATCCCATCGAACTTGATGTTGACGGTGGCAGTGCCTCGTCTGACCGGTAGGTGTTTCAATTCGTGAGGAATGAACGAGGTTTCGCTGACCTTTTCCTCCCAGTAAAACGAGACGTTCTTGATATCGGTTTGCGTCTCTTTCGCATCGGTCGCGACCACGTGGAAGGGTCTGTCTCCGTTCTGTGCCCAGGCGGACAAGCCGGTGAGACAGAGGAATGCTCCTGCCGCTGCGAGGATGGTGAAGCACTGTCGGATGTGTTGTGAACGTTGCGTCATGGGTTCCTCCGATCGGTCGATAAAAAGTTTCGACTATTCCATGCGGTATGAGAAGGGCAGATCGAGTTCGACTTTCGATTGTGACAACCGGTGCTTGACTTCGAGGGGAAAGGCGTTGCGCACCATGTCCAGGGTGTGGCGGTCCAAGATATGGTGGCCCGAACTTTCTTCCAGGACCAGGTCGAGCAGATGGACCGAGGCGCCCCGCTGCTCGATCGTCAATCGCAGAATGACCCTGCCTTCCCAACGGTTGCGCCTGGCCTCCGTCGGGTATCGCTTGCGTTGCTCAACTGTGGACCAGAGGGCTTGCGACAGCCACCCATAATCGGGCCTTTCGCTGGGCCTGGCGTGAATCGTCCTGTGCCGGACCATACGTTGTTGGACGGTGGGGACGGCGCGATCGACGACGGCCTGTTCCACCTGCTGCGGGGCTTCGACGGCAGCCTGCGATTCCTCGATTCGGCCACGATCAGCGACGGAGGGTGCGGCCACGATCTGTTGGTCCTGGGTCGATTGACTGGGTGGTGCCGCCACCACCGGTTGGGTCATCACCTGTGGGACAGCCGACAGCTGTTGTTCCACCGACTGGACCTGCTCAACCGACGTCTCAGCCCGCGTCACGGTCTGCGCGATCTCGGTGGTGGGCCTCACTTCCTCCTGGATCGAACGGGTGACGGTTTCGACCTGTTGCTGCGTGGGCTGTGGAACCGGTTGGGCGGTTTCAACCGGCATCGATTCCTGAACCGGCTGGACTTCTTGAACCGGTTGGACCTGCTGGACCGATTGCATTGTCTGCACGACCGGTTCGGTCTTGACCGGTCGGCTTTTTCTGGGTGTGGGAGGGGTGACCGGCTGAGGGGGCGGCGGCGCCTCGGCAGCAGGGGGCGGCGCGACCGGTTCAGCCGGGGGAGGGGAAGGCTGCACAACCGAGACGTCCCACTTGAATGTGTCCGGCGGCGGCGGAGGGGTCAGTTCCGCCACCAACGCCATGGCGGCGCTGACGAGTACTGTATGGGTCGTGACGGAGAGTGCCCAGCAGAGCGACGAGCGCCGCCGGTGCGAACCCTCTCCGTGAGACGATGCGCTCATGATCGCACCACTTCCAGATTGACCTGTTTGAAGCCCAACCCGCGCACTTCGTCCACCACCGAGACGAACCGTTCGAGCAGGGTCACCCGGTCGGCCCGCACCAGCACCGAGTATTCGCGCGGGTGCGGCGTGAGGACGATTTTCAAGCCGTCCGACGGAACCGGCCGGTCGTTCATGAAGAGCTGCCCTTCGGAGGTGAGCGTGATCACCAGCGGAACATCTTTCCGGTCGCCTGCTTCCTTGGCCTTCGCCAACTCGACCGGAACTCGTCCCGTGGTGATGAAGGTCGCGGTGGTCAGGACGATGACCAGCAGGACCAACATGACATCGACGAGCGGGATGACGTTGATGTCCTGCAGCTCACGCTTCATGCAGCACCTTGAACTGTGTCAATAGGACTGTCACCCGCCGCCGCAACATGTTGTTCAGGACCACACAGGGTATGGCAACCAACAGGCCGACCGCGGTGGCCTTGAGCGCCAGGCTCAACCCCACCATGATGGTTTGGACCGCCATCGTGCCGGAGGTGCCCATGGTGTGGAAGGTCAGCATGATGCCGAGCACCGTGCCGAGCAGTCCGATGTAGGGCGCGTTGGCTGCGACGGTGCCGATGACCACGAGCCGTTTGGTCAAGGCCACCTCGAATTCTTGAAGGGTGCGGAAGCGGCGTAGATCGACGCGTCGGAAGAAGATCCAGCGTTCCATGGCCACGGCCGCCGCCCACATGCTCAATACGATGAGGAGGCCGATGATGCCGTAATCGACAAACCCCTTGAGTCCCTCCACGGTGAAATCCTTTCTCTGTGGGGCTTCACAACAGGTTCCGCACGATTTCGTCGGGCGAAAACATGACTCTGGGCGCAAGGCACCTATTGGGTAAGACGTGTGAGCCAGGTGATTCCACACCTCCTCACGAATAATTTTTTTCCTAACAGCGGACTGCGACAAACACCGAGCCAATGGCCGATTTCATCCCAGAAGATCAGCGGCAGGCCGGTGAGGCAGAGCAGCAGCAGAAACGCTGTGCAGACCAGGCTCGTCCATCTGTGGATGAGATAGTGCCGTTTGAACACATGGATGGTCATGGCACGGTGGACTGATTACCAACGATAGGCCACGGTCCCGACCACGGTACGGCGTTCGCCGAATGCGCAGAAATTCGTTCCTGCTCGGTCGAAGCACCCGAACGCGTCTTGATTCAAGAGGTTCGTGACATTGAGGGCGAAGCGGTAATGGTTCCAGGTATAGTCGATTACGGCGTCACCGACTACGAAACTGGGGACCCTGAAGGTGTTCGCCGTATCGGCATAGTTGTACCCGGTATAGCGCGCTCCACCGCCGATTCCGAACCCTTTCATGCTCCCGGTCGGGATCGTGTACTTGACCCATAACGAGCCGAACTGCGCCGGTACCTGGGTGAAGCGTTTTCCCTGTTCCGTCGGATCGGCGGTCTCTTGTATCTCATTGTCGAGCAATGTGAAGGAGGCGATCAGGTCCACCCCCGAGTCGAAGTTCGCAATGCCTTCCAGTTCAAGACCCCGCGAGCGGGCCTTGCCCCGCTGGACCGGCCGAAACGTTCCGGGATCGGTTTGCACATAGTTCTCACGCGTCAGATCAAAGAGCGCCGCCGTCAGGAACGTCCGTGTGTTGGGAATTTGATACTTGATCCCGACCTCGTACTGGCGTCCGGTTTCAGGCTTGAAAGGGTTCCCGTTGGAGTCCAATCCGATCGAGGGCAGGAAAAACGTCGAGTAGCTGATGTAGGGCGCCAAGCCTATGTCGAAAAGATAGGTCAAGGCGGCACGGCCGGTCGCCTTGCGATCGTCCTGGCTGCTCTTCACGCCGGTGACATTATCGGTCGTTTCGTTCCTCGCCCAGTCGTGACGACCCCCGAGGGTCAGCAGCCAATGGTCAAAGGCCTTGATCTGGTCCTGCATGTAGACGCCGGTCTGCAATTGCGTGGTGTCTTGATTGAATTCTGAAAACGGCACCGTATTCGAAGCGCCGTAATCGTAGCGGTTGAAGATGTCGATGGACGAGGCCAACGCGATGTTCTGCTTGGAACGGGCGTGGATGCGTTGAAAATCGACGCCGGTCAGCAGGGTGTGGTGCAGCGGTCCGGTGGAGAATTTTCCATTGAGTTGATTGTCGACCGCCACCGCGGTCAACTTGCCGAAGGTGTCCTGTCTGGCTCGGTTCAGGGTGCGCTGATCGGCGTCGAACGCGAAACCGAAGGTCGAGACATCGTCGAGTTCGGTGGAGTTGTAGCGGAGCTTTTGCAGGAAGTTCCAGCCTTCGGCCAGGTGATGTTGAAACTCATAGCCGACCGAATATTCCTTGCGGTCGTATTTATCCACGCCGGGCAGTCCCGTGAAACGATGCGGCGAAATTCTGCCGTTGGGGTTCACGCGCAACGTTCCCTCGACCGGCAACCCCTGAGACATGCCCAAGCGATCTTTTTGGTAGGTTGCGAAAAAAGTCATGCTGGTACCGGGAGCCATGCGCCAGGTCAGGGCCGGCGCGATATAGACGCGGTCATTGAAGACATTGTCGATTTGGGTTCCGCTTTCCCGGAACAGACCCGTCAACCGATAGGAAAAGGTGTTACTGTCGTTGAGCCGGCCCCCGAAGTCGAATCGGCCTTCGTAACGATCGAAGTTGCCGGCCAGAAATTGCAGTTCGTGGATGGATTCTTGTGTCGGTCGCTTCGAGACGTAATTCAGGAGACCGCCTGGGCTGCCCTGCCCGTAGAGGAAAGAGGCGGGGCCGCGCAGCACATCCAACTGTTCGGCTCCGTAGGGTTCGAGATTGTAGCTGACTGCGAATCCCGGGTTGCGAAGCTGCAACCCATCTTTGAAGAGTCCGTTGGTGGTGTTGTCGAACCCTCGGAATCTCAGAAACGTCAAACGAGGTTCAAACCCGTTCGGTTCGCCTTGGACACCGGCGGTGTAGCGTAAGGCTTCGGCGACCGTGTTCACCTCCTGCGCCACCATCCGGCCGCGCGTGATGACCGTGATGGACTGCGGCGTCTCGATCAACGGGATATCGCTTTTCGTGGCGGTGTTCGTCTCTTCCGCCACATAGGAGTGGGCGCTGTCCCGCTCTTGCGCCTCCTTCACCACGATCTCCGGCACCTTGACCGGCTTCTGTTTGGTGGATGCCTGATCCCTGTCCTGCGGAGGGAACTCCGATGCCCGGCCCTGCGCAGCCGTTGTCGGCTGGATCGGCGCCATTGAATTCTTCTCGAGCGTGATGTTGCCGGCGCTTGTCTTGCGGTACGTGAGACCCGTGTCGTTCAGCAGAAGTCGTAAGGCCTCGTCCGGCGAGTAATCGCCTGACAGACCCTGCGCCTGCAGGTTTCCGGTCATGGCCGCATCGAATAAGATCTCGACGTGAGCGGTTTCGGAGAATTGGAGGAGAGCGGAAGAGAGCGACTGCGGGGCGATGGCAAATGTCTTGACGGCAGCAGGTTCAGCATCCTGCGCCTGGACCGACTGCAGGATGCCGATTTGAGTCAGCAGGACGGTGCAGAGGAGCAGGCGCATGCTGCAGCGGTGGGGTGATCGGTCTGATGCCTCCCGGCCGGATATTGCAGGTCTCGTTCCGAACATGAGCGTCCTTTCCGTCGTCGTTCGATGGGTGATGTGGGTCGGTTGTCGGCACATTCACTACGACGGACTGCACGTGAGGGAGGTCTAGTGGTACGGGAATTTTCTTGCGAGCAGGTCTGACGACGCTGGGTCAGTGCTGTTTGGGTCGGTCTCGATAGAGCAGGATCAATCGGTCGGTCAATTGTAGGGTGCGGATCGGGAGGCTCTCTTCGATGGTCGGGAGCAGGCGGTCAAGCCGTTCCGTGTCGAATGAGCCGGTCACGGCCAACCTCCGCAAGGATGGATCGCGGAACAGAATCCAGACCGAACGGTAGCGGGCCAGTTCCTCCAGCACGTCGGCCAACGGCTGATTCTCAAAGATCAACCGGTGCCGCTGCCACGCGAGCGTTCGAGCGACGTCGGCCGGTTCCATCTGCCCGAATCGGCCGTCCGAGCGGTAGGTGATACGTGTTCCGGCGTGGATTTCCGCGGATGTGTCCTGCGTTGTGCGGACTGTGATGCTGTGCTCGGTGACGGTCACCGTGACGCGATCCTGGTCCGTCCTCACGTTGAAGGCGGTTCCCAAGGCGCGGATGGTCCCGTTCCCGGCCGTGACTTCAAACGGTCTGGCGGTATCCGGCGCGACGGTGAAGAAGGCTTCACCGCGATGCAAGGTCAGGCGGCGAGCAGTTCCGGTCATTGTGACGGACAGCGCGCTGTTCGTGTTCAGTTGCACGGTGGAACCATCGGCCAGGGTGATGGTCTGTTGTTCGCCGGTGGCCGTATGGTAGTCGCCGCGCGGGTACCAGATCGCGGCGAGCCAGAGACCGAGCGCCGTCATGAGCAGCAGCGTTGCGGCAACAGCCGTCAGGTGCCGGCGGGAGGTGCGGCGGGCGATCGGAGCAACGGAAGTGTCGTCTTCGAGGTAGTGATCGAAATCGCGGATATCCTGCCTGTTCAGGGTATCCAGCCCGATCCAAAACCGTTCGGCTTCCCGGTACGCGAGGGAGTGCATCGGATCAGCCGCAAGCCATTCGGCGAACCGGCGCCGGTCTTCGGCGGTGGCATCGCCGGATTCCAGCAACACCAGCCAGCCGGATGCCGTGGAGGAGACCGTCTCGTCCTCGTGGTCTTTCATTGCGACCGTCATGGTAGTGCCCAGGCCGACGGCCTGTCATCCCTGCAGCGCGACAACCTTCCTACTTTCCTAGACGGGCGAGGCTTGCCGGACATCCATCCGGTCGGCGCGCCTATGGTTCATGTTCCTGTACGCGACGCTTGCAATAGTCCACCGCCTTGATCATGTGTTTGACGACCGTGCTTTGTGAAATGCCCAGCTTCGCCGCCACGTCGGCATGCGTCAGATGGTGAAATTTAATGAGCAGAAAGACCTGGCGGCATTTGGGAGGAAGCTCCGCGACGGCCTGCTTCAGCAACGAAATCTGTTGCTTCGACCAGATGACGGTTTCAATCGATGGACCGGGATCCGTTTGGTCGATCGCCACATCGGTCTCGCAGACTGCCAGAGCCTCTCGATGTTGTCGACGGCGATGGTGGTCGATGACGAGGTTCGTGGCGATGCGAAAGAGAAATGCACGGGGATTGATGAGGGCGTGGTTCGGGGAAGCTTGGAGCAGGCGGAGAAACGTGTCCTGCAGCAAGTCCTTGGCCGTTTCCGCGCAGCCCAAACGGCGGGCGAGGAACTGCTGCAGGTCGTGCCCGTGCTCACGGACGAGCGTCGACAGCTCCACATGGGTGAGTTCAGACATGGTGTCAGGTTTCTTCGGGAAGAGCCGCCGTGCCGCGGGCCTACGTAATGGCTGAAGCATATTGTCGGACCGGTGGAAAGGGAATGTTTGGTTTCCAGGTCCATTCGGTCGGAGCTGAATATCGAAAAGATCCGGCCTGCCTGTTCGAAGAGAAGGGGAAGCTCGGAGATCCTTGTTCAAAGTCGCAAGAGGCCACGGGAACAGCTCATCGGCAGGAAATGCGGTTCACCCACCGATGCCGACCATGCGCATCGACTTCATGTTCTCCCACTAGCTGTTCGACCGGCATAGGGTGTTTCTTCCACCAGAGGCAGAGGCCGCTCACCAGCACGACGATCATGAGGAGATCGAGCAAGGCCCAGACGACCTTCAAGGGCATACCTCCGTAATCCCCGAAATGCAGTGGTTGAGACAGCAGCAATGCCGTCAAATACCAGGGCAGATTCCCGGTATCGCTGACCTGCGCCGTGTGCGCGTCGATCAGTAACGGCTTCAACAGCCGTCCTGTCAGGGCGGTCCGCCCACGCATAAACACCATATAGTGATGAGAACCGGCGAACGGCGTATCGGGAAACGCGATGAACCGGACCGCCAAATCCGGGTCGGCAGCTTCCGCCGCATGGAGGACATCGTCCACCGGCCTCACCGTCGCCGGAACGGGCGTATCTTTCCAGGGGACCAGCATTCCTGCGATTTCCGTCATCTGCCAATAGGTCAAGAGTGGGCGATCCAGCGAATTCACCACGCCGGTGACGCCGACGACGAGCGCCCACAGCAGGGTCACGATTCCCAGCAGATTGTGCAGGTCCAGCCAGGTGAGCCGGCGGCTCCCTTCCAGCCGTATCGTTCCGAATGTCAGTTTGCGCATGAAGGGCCCATAGAGGACGATGCCGGAGATGATGGATGCCAGAAAGAGGACCCCCATGGCGCCGAGGAACAGAGTTCCCGGCAGCCCGGCAAACAGTTCGACATGGAGCTTCAAGAGAAGATTCAGCACCCCCTCGTTCACCGGCCGGTCATGGAGCAAGGCCCCGGTGCGGGCGTCGTACATGAACAGCGCGGAATTGTCTTGAGCCGTCGGCGTGGTCCCCAACGAGACGAACCAGGCCGGTTGCTCCTCATCCCGTATGAGAAATTTCACGTGGTCGTGCGGCCGCCTTGCCCGTGCGTCGGCGACGAGCGTCTCCAGGCTGACAGGCGCGAGGTTCGTCACGTGCTCGGGGGGCTCGACCGCTTCGCCCAACCACAAGGAAAGTTCATCATGAAAGATCAACGGCAGGCCGGTGAGGCAGAGCAAGAGCAGAAAGACGGTGCAGACCAGACTCGTCCATTTGTGAATGAGGTACCAGATTTTGAATGTCCTGACCGTCATGCGGGGACTCCGTGGATCAATGGAACTCCAGCTTGACGGATCCGAGGAAGGTCAGCGGCGCGCCGGGGAACGCGGCGGAGGCGCGGTTCTGTCCCCCGCTGTAGAAATACTCCTGGTCGAGCAGATTCTGAACATTCAATTGCGCGATCAGATTCGTATGGGTGAAGATTTCCGGCTTCCGATAATAGAGCGCCATGTCGGTCCGCACGTAGCCGGGAAGCTCGAAGGTGTTGGCGAGGTCTCCGGCCCGTTCGCCGACGGCAAAGAGACCGGCGCCGATTCCGAATCCCCGTAACGGGTCGCTTTGGAAGTCATAGGTCGTCCAGAGACTGCCCGTATGTCGGGCGATCAGCGGCAACCGATTCCCGACCGGGACCGTTGTATCGGCGGCGATTCGGGCATCCGTATAGGCATAGGTGGCGATGATCTTCCACCCTGCCGATAACTGCGCCGTCAGGTCGAATTCGATGCCTTGGCTCCGCTGGGCACCGGTTTGAACGAAAAAGAGGGGGTTGGTCGGATCTGCGGCGAGCACGTCCTTCTTAAGGATTCGATAGAAGGCCAGGGTCGAGGTCAAGCGGCCCGGCACGATCTCGGTCTTGATCCCGGCTTCGTATTGCGTCCCGGTCGTCGGTTTGAACTGATTGCTGGCTGCCGTAAAGGGCCCGAAGTTCGGAATGAACGAGCGGGTGACGTTGGCATAAAGGGCGACCTGCGGCACCGGCTGGTAGGTCACGCCGATGCGAGGGCTGAAGGCATAGTTTTCGGCCTTGCTGTTCGCGCCGACGACATTGCTGTGCTGATAGAAGTAGTCGCCCCTGGCGCCGATGAGGAGATGGAGATTTTCCCGCAACGAAATCTGGTCCTGGACATAACCGCCGAGCGCATTCGCGAAACTCCGGCTGAAGGGGGTTCGGCTCAGCGTCGGCGCAGCGGTTTGGCCATAGACCGGATTGAAAATGCTGATCGTATCGAACGGCACGGCGGCTTGATCGTACGAGGCGTACTGCCGGCCGACTTCCACACCGGTCAGCAGGGCATGGGTGATGGACCCGGTGGTGGCCTTCCCGATCAGGTCGTTCCGCCAGTAGTAACTGGAGATCGGAGCCAACTGGTCGAAAAAAAATCGCGCGATCGATTGATTGCCCGGCAACACCGCCAGCCCGACGGTGCGGTAAGCGGTTGCGACGGACCGGTCGGCCCTGAAACGACTCTCGATACGCCAATTGCTGTTCAATCGATGCTCGATGGTCAAGCCGGCTCGTCCTTCCTCGAATCTCAGCGTATCGAACCGTTCGCCGAAGAAGCGGCTGAGAGGCACCGCGGCAGGCGCCTGACCGATCGCCGGGATGCCGAAATCGGCCGTCCGACGGTCCCGGATGTATTCGCCGTCGATGGTGATGGTCGTATTGCTGCCGGCCTTCCAGGTGAACACCGGCGCGACGAAATACCGCTGTCCCTGCACGTTATCCCGAAAACTTCCCATGTTCTCATAGGCACCGTTGATACGGAAGAGCAGCGTCTTGCTCTCATTCAACGGACCGGTGGCGTCGAGCATGGTCCGATAGTACCCGTAGCTGCCGACGATCTGATCGATCGACGCATCACGCTCGGTCTGCGGCTGTTTGGTCAAAATGTTGATGATCCCGCCTGGCTGGCTGCGCCCATAAAGCACCGACGCCGGGCCTTTCAGTACTTCGAGCCGTTGAATATTGGCGATGTCCCGGAATGTGAGCGCCTGATTTTGATCTTCGTTTCGGAGGTAATTCTTGAAATATCCGCAGGGGAATCCTCGGCAATACGCGACGTCAGCTGCAATGCCGGATTGTCCGACATCGCCCAGCGCCATTCCGCTCACGTTCCGCAGCGCCTGTTCCACACGAACGGCTCGCTGGTCTTGCAGCACTCTCTGGGTGACGACTTCGACCGACTGCGGCACTTGAATGAGCGGTGTATCGGTCCTCGTAGCCGTGGTTGCGTCTTCGGCGACATAGGTAGTCGCATCCGCGTCCCGCTCGCGCACTTCTTTCACGACAATTTCCGGTACCTTGACTGGTTTGATCGTATTGGAATTCTTGTGTTGTGCCGGCGGCAAGGCCGGGGCTTGATCTTGAGAGCCGGTCGGAGGCGCGGGCGCCGTCGGCTGACTCCGGATAAGCGTCACGGTCTTGTCATTGGCGAAGCGGTGTTCCAGCCCGGTCCCGGAAAGTAATGCGTGCAAACCCTCCTCGGGCGTATAGTCGCCGGACAGTCCCGGTGAAAACCGTCCGGCGCTCAGGTCCGCTTCGTAGCTGAGCAATAGACTGGTGGTCGCGGCAAAGGCCTTGAGCGCCGAATCCAACGGTTGCGGCGGAATCTCGAAACGATAGGATTCGACGGGTTGGGCATACAGCGGACCGGCGCTCACGATCATCATCAATGCGGCTGTCAGTGCCAGCGCGCGTTGTTTGGGAGTTGGGTGACCCTGCCGCACGGTCGTCGATCTGGTTCTTCTCACACTCATCCTCCCAGGGTGGTTGCCGGATGTTGCACCATGTCTTCGTCGAAATTGAGACGCGGTACCGGCGAGCGTTCGAAACGGCGCAGCTTGAAAGAAGGCGCTATGCTGTTGACGTGCGGTGGAGAGATTTCCGGGAAGGAGAAGAAAATTTTTGCAGGGTTTTGTTACCGAATGACGACCAAGCGGTCGGTCAACCGATCCATGCGGATGGGAAGGGTGTGGGCCAACACATTCAGCGTTTCCGCCGTATCGGACAGATCATAGATGCCGGTCACGCGAATCCACCCGATCCCAGGATTCCACAGCCAAAGGTACCCCGGATGGTACCGTTGGATTTCCTGGATGACGTCCGAGAGCGGCGCGTTCATCACGGCCAGACGCTTGCTCGTCCAAGCCGTCAGATCGGCCGGGTCCACAGTCTTCCGCACACCCAGGCCTTGGGGACCGGATGAGACTTGTTCTCCGGCGGTCAGTTGCAGGACGGAGGCGGAATCACGGGCGTTCGTGACTTCCACCGTCCCGCGTATCACCGTGATGGTGAGGGTCTCTTGCCGTTCCCGCACCACGAACTCGGTGCCGAGCACGCGCACGACCGTGCCTTTATGTTCGACCGTGAAGGGACGGTCGGGATCCCGGCTCACATGGAATAGGGCTTCCCCCTTGAGGAGTCGAATTCGGCGAGTCGGTCCTTCCAGCTCGGCCACGATGGCCGTGTTCGTATTCAACGTCATGGAGGAGTGATCCGGCAGTCGCACCGTCCGTTGTTCGCCGACGGCGGTGCGATAGTCGGATTCCATGATCGTCAGGAGATCGTCGCTCAAGAACCACAGGGTGCTCAGGAGCACCATGGCTGCCGCCGCGCCGGCGAGCACCTTACTGCGGCTGCGTTGCGGCAGACAATGGGCCGCCGACGGCGGTGCGCAGACGACAGGCTCGATCGACGAGAGGGCGGCATGAAACGCCGGCGCCTGCCACATGGCCGCGACATTCAGATAGGCCTGCTCATGATCGGGACTCCGCCGCTGCCAGGTTTCGAACCGCTGCCGATCCTCGGCGGTGAGATCATTCCCGTCGACAAAGGCGAACCATTCACTCGCTTCACGGACTGGATCGGCATCGCGTTCTGCCACCGTCGTCACCGTCATGGTTCGCTCCCATCGGGGAGCGCCCGTTGGCAACGGTATAACGCTTTCGCCAGATGATTTTCCACCTGTCGTTTGGTGAGCCCGAGCCGCTGTGCGATCTCGTCATGCGCGCATCCATGAATCCGCCGCAGCACCAGGACGTCTTTGGTGGGGGACGGCAATGTGGCGAGAGCGGTCTGAAAGGCCGCCAAGCGCTGCTTGTCGTATATCGCCTCCGATGCGGCCGGCGCCAAGCTGGGAACCTCGGCGGCGGCATCGAAGGGGGCCAGGATCGATGTACGATGCTTTTGCTGTCGCAGATGGTCGAGCGCCAGATTGGTGGCCGTCCGATGGAGGAATGCCCGCGCATGAGTGATCTCCCTTGGATCCTCGATGCGAAGCAAACGCACATAGGTATCCTGAACCAGGTCCGCCGCCGTATGCCAGCAGCCGACGATCCGCCGCAAACGCGCCAGCAACTCCTGTTGGTGCGCGTGAAACAGGCGTTCGAGATCCAGGCGGGACGATTGATTCATAGAGAGACGCTCACGACCTCACTCACGGTCGAGTTTTGAGACGGAGGAAACGTCGTCACAATCATGGAGTCGACTATGTTCACGAGCGAGGCGCGAGGAACCGTCGGCGGCGAGGCAGGGACCGGAGCACACACCAGAGGGTGACCACCACCGGTGCGGCCAGCGCCAGCCAGGACAAGACATCCCAAAAACCGTCACCCAGAAGGGCGGAGAGCAAGCCGATGACGCTCAGCATGCCGATCACGATCGGCATCCCCCAGATTTGGCCGGCATTCATAGGTAGGTGCATCGTTCGGCGCCCTCACGATCCATATAGCAGGGCGGAGCGCCGAGGGGAATGTTCACCTTCCAGGTGGGGATGACTTTATGAGCAGGGGCCGATGATCACGGACGAACGGTGGGGAACCAAGGCAAGATGCGTGTATTGTCCGAGCGAGGCAGAGATCGCGGTGTGGTTGACGCCTCGATGTACGTTTATCCAATAGAATAGAGACTGCCGGTGTCCACACGGTCGGGCGATCGGAGACATGCGTTTCAACGTCATACAGATGAAGGCTCTTCCAACAGCCATTGGTTCGTTGAAAAACAAGCGTTCGGCGCAAAAGGCCATCGATCGACTTCGATCGAGCCTGGAGCGATCCGGCTTGAAATGGAGCCTGCAGCGCGAACAGATCGTCACGGCTTTCCTGCAACAGGATCACATCACCATCCGCGGCCTCTACGGCTTGCTCAATAGCAACGGCCGTCGAGCCCCTCTCAACACGATTTATCGGACGATGCGCGTGTTGTGTGAAAAGGGGTTTGCGCAGGCTCGGTGTTTCGGAGAGGAAATGCACTATGACAATATTTTGACGAAGGGCGATCACGACCACCTGATCTGTACCCACTGTGGCTACATCGTCGAGTTTGAAGATCAGGCCATCGAGGGGTTGCGCAGGCAGATTGCTGCGGCCAATGGGTTTCATCTCACCGCTCGGAATCTCGAACTGTATGGAGTGTGTGCCGCTTGCCGAACAGAAGGTCCCGCGTCCGCCACGGCGTAGGGTCGGCATCGAGGAGTTGCCGGACGGATACAGGCGATTATCCGCAACGTTGGCGCAGTCGCGCGCAACGTTTCAGCCACCACATGCGCACCGCGGTCACATAGAGCAGCGCCGGCGCGAAGCCGGTGACGAGCACGATCCAACGTCCGGTCAATCCAAAGGCTTCGCCGTTGTGGAGGGGAAACAGCCAGGCGACGAGGGTTTCGCCGCCCGTGAAGTGTCGCCAATCCTGCACGTGGAGCACCGCGCCGCTGTACTGATCGATCCATACCTGGCTCTGCCCTTCTACCTCGCGCACTTCACCAGGCAGGCGCAGGCCCACTGAATAGGTACCCTCTGCGCCGGAAGGAAATCCGAGCCACGTGACGGTGGCCTCCGGGAGGGTCCTTCGCGCGATGGCCATCACCTGTTCGATGGGAAGGGCGTCGGCTCCGGCAAGGATCGTCGAACGGGGTTCGGTTCTTGAGGACTCGTCTCGCACGGGAGAAAAGAGTTTGACGATCGGAATCACCGCACCGGGAAATGCCAGGTAGAAGCCGGTGCCTGCGAGCAGGCACAGAACGAGAGCGCTTGCGATCCCGGCGAGCTTGTGTAGATCGTAGTGGCGCCGGATGATGCTCGTTCCTGGTTTGAACGAGAATGCGCGGCGCAATGTTCCCTGCCTCGGCCACCAGAGATAGAGCCCTGTTCCTACAGAGAGCATGAGCAAGCAGGCCAACAGCCCGACAAGGGTCTCGCCGGTCTCCTCCAGCAGCAACGACTGATGCAGTTCGTACACAAAGGAAACCAGGTAGGCGCCCCACCGCCGTTCGCTCAGCACGCGACCGCTGTAGGGATCGACCGTCACCACGTGCCAATGAGATTCCCTCGGCATGCCTCCAGGGATTCTGAACCAGGCTTGAAAGGTATCTCTGTCGTGCCGGGGAAAGGTCATATTGTCCGGATGGGGCCAATCCGGGTGGGAGGCTCGTGCTGCTGCGACGATGTGCTCCAGCGGTTGAAACGATTCGGTGGGCCGGACCAGGAGTTGTTCCGGATTCAGCCATTCGTCGATCGTCTTATAAAAGACCAGCAGGCTGCCGGTCAGGCTGGTCAGCACGAACAGGCCTCCGGCCACCAATCCCACATAGAAATGGAGCTGTAACCAGAATTTCCTCAAGGCCTTGCGGGTGGGCTCGGTCGTCGAAACAGGCCCGGCCGGTTGGGAGCCGGAATGCGGAAGAGGTGCGGTTTTGTCCGTCTCGTGCGTCATAGTAAGAAAGGACCCATGCTCCTGGTCTATCTGTGAGACGGACATGAACGATCACGCTGTCGTATCACCCACGGGCAAAGATGTCCGTTGCCTCTGCGGTCGCCTGACGGCGCGCCTTGAAAAGCGGGGTGTGGTCGTCAAGTGCAACCGATGTGGAGAACTGGTCGTCATTGCCCTGACGCAATTCAAAGATCATCTCGACCCTTCCAAGCCTTGATACGCTCGCACGAGCAATGGGTGCATCCACACCTGTCCGGAAGTCCCGTACCGGTTCCTGTGCGACGTCAGTGAAATTCAAATTTGAGCGAACCGATCATGGTGAACGGCGCGCCGGTATAGACGATCTCTCGGAAATTTTGGGCGCCGGTGAAGTAGCGCTGGTCGAGCAGGTTGGTGAAATTCAGCGCCGCGAGCAGGTTGGTCTTGTTGAAAATCTCCTGCTTCCGATAGTACAGCGCCGCATCCATGCGGACAAATCCCGGCAAATCGAACGGAGCTTGGCAGTTGGCGGGGTCCTGACATTGGAAGATCCCGTTCCGTTTGCCCTGTGCGTACAGGCCGATGCCGGCCCCGAATCCCTTCACGACCCCTTCCTGGAAAAAATAGGTCGTCCAGAGACTTCCCTGATGCAGCGCGCTGTTGGGAACTCGGCTGCCGACTTGGAACAACAGATCCTGCGTGACACGCGCATCGATGTAGGCATAGTTCGCGATGACGTCCCATCCGGGAAGAATCCTGCCCGCAATGTCGAATTCGATGCCCTTGCTGCGCTGCTGGCCGGTCGCGACCGAGAAAAAGAAGCCGTTGAGCGGGTCGGCCGTCAGCACATTTTTTTTCCGGATGTCGAACACTGTGATGTTCGCCCTCAGCCGATCGTCCAAGGCTTGCAGTTTGATGCCCCCTTCCAACGCCTTTCCCCGCTCGGGGTTGAAGAGGGTATTGTTGATGCTTCGCGAGCCTGCGGCCTGAGGCGCGAACGACTCCGTATAGTTGGCATAGAGCGTAATCGGCTTCCATGGAAGGTAGGCCACGCCGATCGAGGGGCTGAAAGCCCGGTTGGTCTGACTGGATTCGCTTTGGGTCGGGGTGAAATCATCGGGTCGATTGGTGAGGTTCTGTTCGAACAGATCCAATCGTCCTCCTGCGTGAACATGCAGATTGTCCAACAGGCTGATGTGGTCGCCGAAATATCCGCCAATGATATTGTTGACTTGTTTGGTGTCGCTGAATTTCGTGAGGGCCGAATCGATGAAGAGTCGGTCGCTGGGATTGAAGATATTGATGAAGCTCCCCGGTATGCCGAAATCTCCAAACGCCCGCGCGGAGGAGACCTCTCGTCCCAACTCGATGCCGAGAATGGTCTTGTGTTTGATGGGACCGGTCGAAAACGTCCCATGCAATTCGTTTTGCAGATAATGGCTCTGGACGGTCGTCGGGATTTCATATCGAGCCAGGTTGAGCAACCCGGTCGTCTCATCAAGAAAGTTGGACTCAAGGCTGGAATAGCCGCTCTTGGTCACGGCGGCCCGAAACGCGGTCCGCCATCGAAACATCTCGTTGAACTGATGCAGGAAGGTCAACGTGGCCTTGCCCTGCTGGGTTTCGCCGCGCCTGGTCGGGTCTCCCAGAAATCGGCTGACGGGAATCGGCGCCACGCCGTTGCCGAACGCCACCAAGCCCCGGTCGATCGGCGATTTGTCGTAGAGATATTCACCTTCGAATCGGAAGGTTGTACGCGACCCCAGATCCCATCCGAATGTTGGGGCCAGGAAGAAGCGTTCCGTTTTCACGCCGTCTCGATAGCTGTCGGCCGACTCGTACATACCGTTGAACCGGTAGGTCAATGTCTTGCTCTCGTTCAGCGGTCCTCCCACATCGACTTGCGGCCTGTAGAGGCCGTAGCTGCCGATGATCATCTCTCCGGAATAATATTTTTCTTTGAGCGGCGCTTTCGTGATCTGGTTGATCACGCCGCCCGGGTCGGAACGGCCATACAGGTAGGAAGGCGGTCCCTTCACGACATCGATCCGTTCGATGTTGATGATGTCGCGTTGGACCCGCGAACTGAAGGTGCTGTCGTCGCGGAACCCGTTTTTGAATACATTGAGGTCCGATGCGAAACCGCGGATCATGAAGGTGCCGCCTTGGCCGCCTTGCGTGCTGGATTGGGACGTTCCGCTCACGTTGCGGAGGGCCTCGCTGAACCGGATGATCCGTTGATCGTCCAGCACCTGCCTCGTGACGACCTCGACCGAGCGCGGAGTTTCTTCAATGGGAACAGGGATTCGCATGACCGACGATGAGTCATCGACGGCATAGTCGTGCTCCTCGACCTCCTTCACCACGATCTCCGGGACCTTCACCGGTTTTGGGGCGGCTTCGCTGTGAGTGGGCTGGTCCATTGGACGTGCGGTTCGTTCGAGGGTCAGGGTGCGGGTTTCGGTCATGCGATAGCTGAGGCCGGTTCCGCCCAGGAGGATGCCAAGGGCCTCCTCCGGTGTATGGCGGCCTGTCACGCCGTTGGTGTCGATTCCTTCCGTCATATGGGACGGGATCAGGAGACGGTAATTGGCTTGATCGGCGAACGCGGTCATGGCCGAACCCAGCGGCTGCGGCGGAATCTGAAAGTCCAGCGCTTCCGGCGACTCCACCGCGGCGACCTGTTGCGCCAGAAGAATCCGATTGGTGGTGCGGCCCTCGACGAGGTTGTCGACGCCGTAGGAGAAGCCGGTGGTGGTCTGGGCGAGGATCGCCGAGACGGACAGGGTGAGCGCTACTCGCCATGATCGCTGCATCATGCCTCCCAATGAATACGAATGTGCCGGCGCTGTTGAAATGCGCGCGGGCAGGTGCTGTTTGAATGGTTTCGACGTCCCTTAGGTAAAGACGGACAGGGCCGAAAAACTTGTAATCAAAATCATCGTGAGTCGAAAAATTTCGGCTATGGAGGGCAGGACCATGAATGGAGGCGTGAAGAATGACGCGAGAGGCGCGACCGCGGACTGAAGACGGCAGTGGAGCCGACTCAGTGCAGGAGGACGACGTAGGAGGTGAGGGCCGTGCCGTGAATCTGGAGGGTGTCTTCGATCATCCGTAACGCTGCATCCGGGTCGGTGATGTCGAAGAGGCCGGTCACCTTCAAGGGGCGGAGTGCCGAATTGAGGATCATGATGCGTCCGAGACGATATCGATTGAGTTCATCGACGACCTCAGCCAGCGGCTTGGCTTCAACGATCAATTTACCGCGTTGCCAGGCCGTGACCGGGCCGAGATCGACCGGATGTGCCTGGCTCAAACCTGTCTCGGCAGTATAGGAAGCCTGCTCCCCTTCGTGCAGGAGCAACGGCGGAGAGCCGCTTCCGCTTGAGGTCGAAAGGTGGACGGCATGTTCCGTCACTGTCACGGTGACCGAGTTCCGGAGGAGATGAACCACAAACGCAGTACCAAGCGCCCTGGTGTGGAGTTCCCCGCTTTGCACGATGAACGGTCTCTTCACATCGGGACTCACCGTGAATGCGGCTTCGCCCTTCAGAAGGTGAACGGTTCGTCCCTGGTCGGTGAACGCAACGTTCACGGCGCTGTCGCTGTTCAGGTGGATGCGGCTGCCATCCTGGAGCGTCACCACCAGCTGTCGGCCTACGCCCGTGTGGTGATCGGCCATGGCAATGGTGATCCACTCCACCAGTTGATCCGATGCAAACCAGCCGCTGATAAGGATGAGGCACGCGGCGATCGCCCAGGGGACCTTGCCGATACCGGCCTGCTTGGAGCGGCGGATTGCGGGAACGGCGGTGGGATCAAGAGAACGGCGACCGGATCGCAGTTCGCCGAGGTTGCGCCAGAGGGCTTCCGCTTCATGATAGGCGAGGTCGTGGGCTGCACTGCGTGTCCGCCATGCGCGACAGGCGCGCCGGTCGGTTTCAGACGCGTGGCCGGAGTGGAGGTGAACCAGCCAGGCCAACGCTTCGTCAAGCAACGGTGATGATGAATCTTGAGGGGTGAGGTCAGGCATCCATCGTCCTGTCCCATATACGCCCGGCAGACTGTCCTGCCAGTGCCGAAGTACGACTACTCTATAAGACGGATGGAAGACAGCTTTCAACAGTCAGTCGCGGGCGGGTGGTTCTCCCTGCTCCAGACGGGCACGGCAGTGTTTCAACGCCTGGACGATGTATTTCGCCACCATGCTTTCCGATACCCCGAGGATCCGGGCGATCTCCCGGTGCGTTTTGCCCTCCAACCGGTTGAGCAGCAAGGCGCTTCGACAATTGGGCGATAGTTCATCGATGGCTGCTTCCAGTTGCACCATCCGCTGCTTGGCCTCCAGGGCATCTTCGGCGGAGGGGGTCGAACTGGCTGTGTCTTCCGGCGGCGGTTCGACACTCATCGTGCCCCTGCGTGTCCGCATTTTGCGCAGGTTGTCCACCGCGAGATTGGCCGCCACGCGAAACAGAAACGCGCGCGGGTTCTGCACATCGACGGTTGTCCTCATGCAGGCGAGGTGCACGTAGGTGTCCTGCGTGCAATCGGCCGCGAGGTCGCGGCAGCCCAGTTTCCGGGTGAAAAATCTCAGTAAATCGTTGTGATGCTGCTCGAAGGCCGAAAGGCACGGCATGATCTGTCCGTTCTGCATGAGGTTGGTCCTATTCCAATCGATAGCCGATGGGGATTTGCACGACCACGTGTGACTGACCGAGCGGATGCGTGAGTGCGACGGGGGAGGTACGTTCCAGCAGTGCGATCGCCTCCTGGTCGAGTGTGGAATGTCCCGATGGTTCCACGATCGTAATGTCGCTGATGCGACCGTCCTCGTGAACCATCGCTTGGAGGGTTACGCTTCCCTGCCACCGATTCCTTCTGGCGACTGAGGGATATCGCTTGGTGGCTTCAACCTGTCTGAACAGCATCTCCGCGAGCCATCCGTAATCGGCATGGAGCACCCGTGACAGTGCGGCGTCCCGGCCATGGGGCGAGGGACGATTGACGAGGTGGATCGATTCCGGGATGGAAGGGACGGATGTCACGGCCGACTGTTCTGTCGTGTCTACATCGGGCGGCGGCGTTTCGGCCTGGTCCTGGGTCGAGACCGGGAACGCGACGGTTGCTGCCTGGGAGGCCATGGGCGGCGTTTCATCTGGTGTCGACGGGCCCGGCGGGGCCATATCGTCCTGTAACTGAGCATCGACCGCAGGGGCCTCGTCCAAGGCCTGTTGATTGAGGTGGTTTGCCTGCGGCGGCTTATCCGAAAGTCGATCGGACGGCAAGGTGCCCTTCGCAGACCTGGCGCTTGCCGCCTTGTGGGGGCGAGCGTGGGCCGCCGTGCCCTGTGGTGATGCTCCGCGGGGTGTGAGGGAATGGGTGGAGGACGCGGAGGTTTGGCTCGGGACATCGGAAACGATGGATTCCTTCTGGGGGGCGGATATCAGTGAGACATCCCACCGAAATGGATTTTCTCGGGGGAGCACGGAGAATTCAGCCGCGAGGACGATGGCAGTGCCCAGGCTCACACCGTGCAAGATCACAGAGAAGGCCCATCCGCCTATTCGTGCCAATCGGTCACCGTTGTCTGTCATCTCAACCCTGCGTGCGAGGTCTGCTGTTTCCGGAATTCCGTAGGCGAGCATCCCACGGCGCGTTTGAAGAAGTGGCTGAACGCGAACGCGTCGCTGAACCCAAGGGATTCTGCGATGTGTGAGATCGAGAGCCCGCGATCGCTCAACATCCCGGTCGCCTTGGTAATGCGAAGCCGTTTCAGATGGTGAGAAAAGCAGACTCCCATCTGCGACCGGAAGAATTCCGAGGCGTATTTTTCCGAATAGCCCAGAAAACGCGAGAGCTCTTTGAGGGTGATCCGTTCGCCGAGATTCTTTGAGAGAAATGCCTGCAGGCATCCAGGCAAGGTGTCGGGCTGGTGGGAGGGCAGGTGAGGGGTGGGCGTGGCCTGTGGCGGGGGGGATGTCACGAAGCGGGTGAGTGGGGCCTCCAACGTATGGTTCTTGCTCGTCATCTTCCCGTCGATGGTTGATTGGGTGATAACGGCCGCGACAGGATCGGTGGTGTGGATCACGCTGTGTGCGTTCATCGTTTCCTTGTTCCTTTCCGTTTTCATCAAAAAAAAGAGCCCACGATCGTGCGACCGTGGGCTCTGGGAATTGGATTCCTCGGGCCTCTGCCGAAAAAACCCGCAGAGACGAACTTATTAATTGATTATGCTTCTCAATATCACACGCTCCGCAAGCCTGTCAAGCTGGTCGGGGATACCTTGACAATCGGTGTTTGGTATGTAACCATTGGTTACATGATGACTGGTGAAGAGTTTCGTCGCTGTCGAGAACAATTAGGGCTGACGCAAGAGCAACTTGCCGACTCTCTTCGTACGACGCGGGTATCGATCGCCCGCTATGAGACCGGCGCGCGGCGCATCAGTGGAGCGGTTCAGGTGGCCATTACTCAACTGGCTCGCAGGACTCAGATTCCTATGGCGGGGGTGGTGGCAGCCGGTCTGCCGATTGAACCGGTGGCACAGTCGGAATGGGTTGAGGTCCCGCCCAGCATGGTTCGAAGTGGAGAGACCTTCGCGCTCCGCGTGAAAGGGGAGTCGATGATCGAGGACGGCATTCTCCCAGGCGACCTTGTCGTGATTCGCAAACAATCGACTGCGCAAAACGGCCAGACCGTGGTGGCCTTGGTGAACCGGGAAGCGACGATCAAGACCTATTTCAAACGGGCTCGCCACATCGAACTCCATCCAGCCAATGCCGCGATGAAACCGTTTGTGGTGACACCTGCGGACGAATTGACCATCGAGGGCGTGCTCGTCGGCGTAATTCGTCATTGCAACAACGGCTAATTCAGGGAGGGAGGGGAAAGGGGATGATTTCTCAACCACAATCAATGGTCGAACGTGTGGATGAATTGGAACGGATGGTCGTCCGGCTCAATGGAAGGATCGGGGAATTGCAACGCGAACTCAAACAAACCAAGGGGATGGCGCTCAACGGGTGGCACGGCGGCGCTCGGCTGTGGACTCTATTGGGAGGCATCAAACCGGTCGTCCCCACAGGTCGTCCCATTCGTGAGAACAGGAGGATTCAACGCCATGATCTCTGTCTCTTCTGACATCGATGCGGTGACTGCCGGTTGTTGCGCCGATTGCGGTCAGCTTGTCGTGCGACGAACGCCCTTGTTCAATGAGGAAACCAAGGTAACCCGCGAGGTCTGCATCCGTTGTTTAGTGTTTGCCTACCAACGCAGGCAGTTTGCATCCGGTTGTTGCGGGTGAGGGCGGGTAGGTTTTGGAGGACGGCTCAGATTGTGAGGAACCTGTTGATCCCTTCAGGCTCCACATGGAGTGTAAACTTGCTGTGAAACCCATCTGCCGATACGTTACTTTTTTTATGGTAACAGTCGGTTCAGGGAGCGCCCTTGCGTCGGAAACTCCATTGACCCAGTCGGGCCAGCAAGACACGTTCGATCAACGGGATGTCCGGGTGTTCAAGGCAGCGGCTTGCACAAAAGACCACAGGCCTGTCGAAGCGCTGTACTACATCGCGGCCAGCCGGTCCGATATGGCCACGGGAAAGGCGTCTCCATCATCACAGCTGATGAAAGAGGAGGTTGATAGCAACTGGAGGCAAATCGCCTCCCGGTTGACCAGGGATCAAGTGATGGAGGAACGCTACGCCGATACCTATCATTCTCTCCTGAGCGAAATGATTCCTCGTTTGCAGGAAGCGGTTGAGGAGAAAAGCGGTGTATCCATCTCTGTCTTTGAAGTCAACAGCAGGCCTATGGACCAGACAGTGGACAAGGAGATTCCCGTCTGCGGTCGGGAGTAAATGCCCTTTCACTCGTTCCAAATTGAGGGCCGGTCAAACCGCTGTCGTGTGTATTGAACTCGGGGGAAGAAGCATAACGAATGTGCGAAGCGGGACGATGATTTATGTGGTGGCGGTGACCCGGATCGAACGGGTGACCCGCGGCTTATGAGTCCGCTGCTCTGCCAACTGAGCTACACCGCCACGGTACCGGTGGGTCTACTGAAACGAGCGGGAATAATAGCCGAAATGGAGTCGAAGTGTCCACCGATCGCCCACCGAAAACTTGCCCATCCAAGCGGAGGGTTTCCCGCACGGAACGCAGCAGTTACTCCTACCTCGTTTCCGATTTCACCACTGGCCGTTCCTTCCTTCCGGAACTGCTGAGGCACATTCTCGATATCTGAATTTTCTACGGCTGCGAGCCTATCCAGTATTTGTCAGGGACCAGCGCGAGTGGCCGACTGTATGACCCGACATGTTTCGGTGATGATGACACACCTGCCGGTTCGGGTGGAACAAGAGGTCGAGACTCGATAGACTGGCAACAGACAACGGTCGAACCGCAGCAGGTGAAAGCCGATATGTGGTTCTGAGCCCAGTTGAAAACCCGGCATGTGCAGAGGATCGTTGAAGGCGGCAGGTTCCGCCGATGAGAAATCGGAACTTGTCGTACAGAGCGACGTTTTCATAAAGGGAGGCCTGCATGATGACCCTATCCGTTGAGAGTATCGTCTCCTGGCTCCTCACCATGTCCGCAACGGTGGGGATGGTCGGCGTGCGCGTCGGGCTGGTGTTGCTGATCGGGTATGTCGCGATCCGGTTTGCCAGACTCGGGCTGCAGCAGTTGGAGCGAGTGATGGTTCTGGCGAGTGATGGTGCGGATCAACAATCCGGGACGGCGCAAAAACGGGCCGCGACGTTGATCGGAATCCTCAGGACCATCGCGATGGCTGCGATCTGGGCGATCGTCATCATCGAGTCGTTGCAGCTGGTTGGTTTGGACATCGCACCGATTTTAGCTGGCGCCGGCATCCTCGGTCTGGCCGTGGGTTTCGGCGCGCAGAATCTGGTGCGGGACCTCATCAGCGGCTTCTTCATCATCCTCGAAGATCACATCCGGTTGGGGGATGTCGCTGTGATCAACGGGACCGGTGGACTCGTGGAGACCATCACGTTCAGGACCATCTCATTGCGCGATTTCTCCGGCGTGGTCCATATCTTTCCCAACGGCGCGATCAATACCCTCTCCAACATGTCGAAAGACTGGTCGGCCTTTGTCCTGGACATAGGCGTCGCGTACAAAGAAGATACCGATCGCGTCGTCCAGGTCATGCAGGCAGTCGGTGAGGAATTGCGCCTCGACCAGGACTTCGCTCCGCTGATGATCGAGCCGATCGAGGTGGTGGGGGTGGAGAACTTTGTCGATTCGGCCGTGACGCTTCGCGCACGCATCAAAACCAAACCGCTCGAGCAGTGGAAAGTCGGACGCGAATACCGGCGCCGTCTCAAGAAGGCCTTCGATGCGCAAGGCATCGAGATGCCCTTCCCGCACCGCACCCTCTACATGGGTGAAGCCGGTCATCCGTTCAAAGTCGAGGTTGTGGAAGGATCGCGCCTGGCAAGGGCCTAGGCCGCCGGGACGTCGTCAGGCCGAGCGGTGCTTGTCTACGTAATCGTCTAGATGGCGGTGAATGATTCCTTCCGACAGGGTGGGATAGTAGCCTTTGAGGGCCTGCGTCCCGGTGGCAGCCGTAAGGTGGTCCTGGTGATGCCGGAACTCTGTGAGCCGTTGCTCGATTCGTTGTTTCGCGCAGGTACAGAACGCATCGGCCAATTCCCATACCGTCGTCCGGCCCTCGATTCTGGTTTGCAACTCGGCGTAGAGCACGGTGGCCAGCATGGCGAGCAGGTCTTCGCCGACTGCTTCGATCCTGTTCTGCAGGCGCTGCTCGTCTTGAAATGAAGCCTGAAACCGCATCATGGCGTACCACGTTTCTCGCGCCAGGCGCCGGCTGGTTCGTTCGACATACCCCGTCAGCGGTCCGACTTGGAGATGGGCAAATTCAGGACGGTTCGGCAGGGGCCGTTTCCGCCATTGCCGCAGGTACCAGGGCAGGTAGAAGCGTACCAATTTCAACGCCTGTCCGATCCGGTCGAGGATCGAGAGGCCGTCAGCATAGAACCCTTTGGCCAGCTCCAGGTGGTGGTTCAGCCCTTCACGGACGACGAAGGGCCGCAAGATATCGGTGGCCCCTTCTCCGATCCGATACATCTCCGCATCCCGAACGAGCTGCTCGATACCGAACGCCGCCTCGCCCCGCGCCTTCTTGGAATCGGCGGTTTCGTACCCCATGCCTCCGAAGATGATCTGGGCGTCGCGGAGGAACCGGATCGTATGTTCGGAGCAGAATATTTTAGCCATGGCGGCCTCGATGCGGATGTCGTAGCGATGTTGATCGGCCAACCGCCAGACCAGCATGGACAACGCCTCCATCGCGTACAGGTGGCCCGCCATGTCCCCGATCCGGATCTGTTGCGTCTGCCGCTCCGCCAAGGGTTTCTGAAACGTGAGCCTCGTATTCGCCCGGTCCAGCGTCGGTTGCCAGGCCTGTTTCGCCATGCCCAGGCAAATGGCCGGGATGCTGATGCCGCGACCTACGTTCAGGATCGTCAACGCATACTTCAGTCCCTTTCCGATGTCCCCGATCACATGCTCGGCTGGAATCCGCACATTCTTCAGGGTCAGGTGGGCGTTCTCGATCCCGCGACAGCCTTCGAACCGGCAACGGTGGCGAACGAGCGCACCCGGTGCGGACATGTCCAGGATGAAGGCCGTGTGGACGCGGTCATCCGCCCCTTGTCCGTTCGGAACAGGAACCCATGTGATCTTGCCGTCGCGCTCCACCTTCTTTGCCGGGACGCGGGCGATGAGCGTGGCATAGCGGGCGATCGGCCCATTCGTGCACCAGAGTTTTTCGCCGTTCACGAGGAAATGGCTGCCTGTGGCATCCAGCACTGCCTCGGTCCGCACGTTGGCCGCGTCAGAGCCCGTCATCGGTTCCGTGAGTGCGAAGGCGGACAAGGCCTCCTTGGCGACCAGGGGGAGATACTTTTTTTTCTGATCTTCGCTGCCGAAGAGAAGGATCGGCATGGCGATGCCGATGGACTGCGGCACCGCCACCGTCAGCGCGAGGATGTTGCTCCAGCCCGCAATCAAGGTGAGGACACGACCATAGTTCGTATAGGAGAAGCCGAGGCCGCCGTAGGCTTTCGGAATCTTCATGCCGAAGGCCCCGAGTTTGAAGAGTCCCTGAATGACGGACTCGGGAATCTTCGCTTGGCGTTCGATTTCCTCTGGGTCCACCTGGTGGCGCAAAAAGATTTCCACCTGTTTGCAGAAGGCCTCGCCGGCGGCCTTCTCGTCCGGCGGCTCGGAAGGCGTCAGCAGGAGGTCGAAGTCCGGGCGGCCGTCGTAGAGCCCCGTCATGAAACTCACGCCGGTGAATCGCTCGCGGGCTTCCTCGATCCGTTCGAATCCCTTGAAGAGGGTGCTCATGTGTCGCCTCTCGAATGCATCAATGTTGTTCTCTGAACTGTCGATCCCGATAGGCAGCGAGGGTCGTCGCGAGACGGACCTTCAGTTCCAGCCTCTTGGGTTTGCCGGTGGAGGTGTAGGGCACTTCTTCGCCCATGAGCACGACCTTGGGTTGCTTGGAAAACGGCAAGCGGCCACGGCAATAGGCCAGGAGATCCGTTTCCGTCGGGGGCGACGCAAGATCGTTCGGCACGACATAGGCGGCGATCTCCTCACCATAATAGCGATTCTCGAAGGGCAGGGCCATGGCGAACTTCACGGCCGGATGCCCTTTCAGCACGTTGTCGATCTCCAGCGGCGAAATATTCAGACCGCCGCGAATGATGAGTTCCTTGAGGCGGCCAGAAATGAAAAAGAACGGGCGCCCCCGTTCGTCGGCGACATAAAAGCCTTCGTCTCCCGACCGGAACCATCCCCATTGAAACGCTTCCTCATTGGCATCGTCCCGTTTGAAATAACCGGCACAGACCGTGCGGCCGCGGATACAGATTTCCCCACGAACCCCTTCCGGGACCGACTTCCCGCACTCGTCCAGAATCGCCATCATATTGTGCCGTATCGCGGGACCGATCGACGGAAACTCATGGCCGGTCAGCCAGCGGCGATGTTGCTCCTGCGTCAGATCGTTCGGCAGGAAGGACGAATAACAGGTCGTTTCCGACAGCCCGTATCCATGGCGGATCTGGAAGCCGAACCGATCCTCGAAGCGCGTCGCCGTGTCCTTCAACAGCGGCCCGGCCCCGCAGATTACGCCGCCGAAGCGGTCCAGGCGATAGGCGGCGATGTCTTCATCGGCATCGAGGAGAAATTCAAGCAACGTCGGGACTACGCTGACGCACGTGACCTCTTCGTCATGGATTCGCCGCCAGAAGCTTGCACTCTTGAACCTCCGGTTCAGCACGAGGCTTCCCTTGCAGTAGAACGGGGTCACCAGCGTGACGACGATGCCGTTCACATGGTGGATGGGCAGGACGCACATCAACCGGTCGTGGGTGCCGAACCCGTGCCAGTCCGCGATGGCGTCCGCATCGATCAGGAGATTGGCCATCGTCAAGATCACGCCTTTCGGCGGGCCGGTGGTGCCGGACGTATAGATGATCAACGCAGGGTCGTCGAGCCGCGAGGTCGAGGGCGTGGGGTGCGCAGGGACGGGGCTGCCGTTTTTGCGGCCCTTCCCGGTCGGCTTCCTGCCTCTGCTCTCGAGGATTCCGCCGTCTCCGATCGCGACGACCTCGCGCAATGAAGGCAGGTTTCGTTGGAGGCCTTTGATTTCCTCGTAGGCATCCTCCCAGCATAGGGCGGCCGACACTTCCGAATGTTCCAGGATGTAGCGTTTCCTGTCGGCCGTTTCCTCGATGTTGATCGGCACGACCGTGATCCCCAACGTCCAGGCGGCGAAGTAGGTCAGCAGCGTCAGATCATGGTTGAAGAGGATCGTCGCGATCCGGTCGCCGCGGCCCAGACCGAGGTTGGTATGGAGTCCATCGGCCATCCGTTCGACCACGGTGCCGAATTCCGCATAGGTATAGGTCCGGCGCAGGCGGCGCTCGTCGTCGCAGTAGGTCAGGAAATTTCTGGTGACGAGGCGCGGGTCGTATGCCCGCGAGCGAAAAAATTCTTCGAACGAAGTCCAGGGGAGCTGTGCCGGCCGCCCGGATGCGTCCCTGGCCTGCTCGATTCTGTCATGCACGCCGGTCAAGAGGTTCATAGGTCCTCGGCGCCGGCCCCGTGTACAGGGCGCGCGGTCTGATCAGCCGGTTGTGCTCCTGCTGTTCGATGACATGCGCGCACCAGCCGGTGATGCGCGAACAGACGAACAGGGGCGTGGACAGTTCACGCGGGATACCCATCAGCAGATATGCCACCGCCGTATAGAAATCGAGATTGGGGTGGAGGCCCTTTTCCTCCCGCATGATACGCTCGATGGTGGAGGCCATCGCATACCAGCGGCGGTCGCCGCAGAGGTTGCTGAGTCGTTCGGCATGGCGCTGAATGATCGTCGATCGCGCGTCGCCTTGCCGGAGCACGCGATGTCCGAATCCCATCACCCGTCGTTTTTGGGCGAGCGCCTCGCGCAACCAGGGCTCCGCACGATCCGGGCTGCCGATGTCGAGCAGCATCGTCGCCACCGCTTCGTTGGCGCCGCCGTGGAGCGGTCCCTTCAACGTCGCGACGGCCGCCGTGATGGCGCCATGAAGATCGGTCATGGTGGAGGCCGTGACCCGGGCGGAAAACGTGGAGGCATTGAATTCATGTTCCGCATACAGAATCAGCGACACATTCAGCGCCTGCGCCATCGCAACGCCAGCTTCACCGGCTTTTCGCCCTGCCGTGAGGCACAGGAGGTCTTGCGCGAAGCTTTCGTCCCGGTCCGGCCTCGTCGGCTTCCCTCCCGCCATCACACGATGGCTGTCGGCCACCAGCAGGGGGATCTGACCGAACAGCCGCACGGATTTTCTGAGGTTCGCTTCGCGCGATCCATCCTGCGCGTCAGGATCGCTCAGCCCCAGCAACGAAATCCCGCTCCGCAAGACGTCCATGGGATGCATGCCCGGCCGCACCTGTTCCACGAAACGTTGAACCGGATCCGGCAGGGAGCGATTGCGCGCCAGCTGTTCGGAGAATTCTTTCAACTCCGTCCGTGTCGGGAGCCGGCCGAAGAGCAGCAGATAGGCGACCTCCTCGAAGCTGCTCCATTCCGCCAAATCACCGATCGCATAGCCTCGATAGCGGAGTCCTGCTTCCCCTTCATCCACTTGACAGAGGGCCGATTCTCCGGCGATCACCCCTTCCAGTCCGGGGCTGTAAGAAGAATGATCCGTCTTAGTCGCGGGCTGTTCCCGCAGCGCCTGGTTCATAGGGCCTCCGCAGCCGGTCTTCATCCGGTTCATATCGAAGCAGTGCGTAGAGTTCATGCCTTGTCATCATGTGGTCGAGCCAATCCCGTTGAGAACCACCCTTTTTCAGTTCCGCCAACAGGGTTTCGACGGCCCGCGCTGCAACCCGCAACGTACTGACGGGAAACAGCACGCCGCGGTAACCAAGCGATTCAAACTCACCGATGCTCAGGTAGGGTGTCTTGCCGAATTCCGTCATGTTGGCGATCAACGGCACCTGGACACCGGCCATTTTCATCCGGCGTGCAAAGGTGCCGAACTCTTCGGCGGACAGCAAGGCTTCGGGAAACAGGGCGTCCGCCCCTGCTTCGACATAGGCCAGGGCTCGCTGGATTGCCGCTTCCAGCCCTTCCACGCCCCTGGCATCCGTGCGGGCCACGAGCACGAAATCCCGATCGCGTTTTGCCCGGACTGCGGCCCTGACCTTGGCGACCATTTCAGTAACAGGGACGAGCCGTTTCCCCGACAGATGCCCGCATTTCTTCTCCATCTCCTGGTCTTCGATCTGCATGCCTGCCAGCCCGGCCCGCTCGAATTCCCGGACCGCATCCCCCACCACCGAAGGGGGACCATAACCGGTGTCGGCATCGACGATGGTCGGAATGGCGACCGCCTTGGCGATGGTCGCCGCTTCCCTCGCCATCTCCGTCAGCGAGATCAACCCGATGTCCGGCAGGCCGCGGGCTGCCGAGACAGCCGCTCCAGACAGGTACAGTGCCTCATAGCCGGCCCGTTCGATTTGGAGCGCCGTCAGCGCGTTGAACGCCCCTGGGATGGCCACCGTGCGCGTAGCCAGCAGTTCACGAAGGCCTTGCGCGGTGGAGCGAGTGGAGTGCTCAGCTGTCACGGTGCATCACCCTCAACAGCGGCATCAACCGGCCGATGTCCTTTTCTTGTTCCAGGTTCCACACGAAGTCGATGAGCCTGTCGACTCGTGCGCGACCGACTCGTCTCGACGCGAGCCGGCGTAATTTGTTTTCCACGTCACGATCCGTCATCGGATGGGCGGGATGGCCCAACGGCAGGTCTACCTGCTTCATGTAGAGGGCGCCCCGCGCGGTCCTGGCCGTGATGCGGGTCGGCATCGCGGCAGGGTAACGATCCACGAATTCCGGTTGACGCACGACGCGGACCTTTTTCATCACTCCCTGCAACGTGGAGTCCCGTAACCGTTTCTGGCTGAAGGACTGCAAGGTCACGCGACCGTCCAGCAACGCCGCCGCAACGCAATAGGGAAAACTATGGTCGGCCGTTTCCCTCGTGGTCGGCTGCCATTTTTCGGGATCACGCCCGATGATCTCGATGGCCACGTCATAACTGCCGATCTCGATATCGGCCAGGTTCTCGACCGCCCCGGTCCCTTCCGCCTCGATCAACTCGGCCCGCAGGGCCAGCGCCGCCTCGACCGCGGTCTGCGCGTGGTATTCCACCGGGAAATGTTTGATGTAGCTGTCGAGGATCTTGAAGGAGGCCGGCCTGTCGTCGGGAGCCTTCTCTCCGCCCAACATCGCCAATTCGAACGGGCCGGAGACCAACTTCATGAAGCCCTTTTCGCCTTCGAAAATCGGCGACGGTCCCGTCATGCCGTGCCGGGCCAGGATGGCGGCAAACACCCCGTTGCGCGCGGCGTTGGAAAAGGCACAGGCCTTCCACATGGACATGTCGCCGACCCTGGTTTGCCGGAGCGCCACGTTGGCCACGCCGGCCAGATTGACGGCCTGCAGGGTTTCTCCATCGGAAAGTTTCATGGTCTTGGCCACGCCGAGCGCGGAGGAGATCGAACCGTAGGTCACGTGGTCCCATCCCCTGGGGCGCAACGCCGCTGCATCACAGAGCCGGCACTGGATCTCATAGGCCAAGGCAATGGCTTGGATGACCCGTTTGCCGGATGCATGGGTCGTTTCTCCGGCTGCGATGACGGCCGCGATATTGTCCGATGGGTGAGCCGGTTCCTTGGACAGATAGGTGTCGTTGAAGTCGAGGTATCGAATCAGTGCGCCGTTGGCGAAGGTCGCCAGATCCGGCAGGGTCTTGTGTGTCGTTCCCCAGAGAGTCGCGCCGTCGGGAACCTTGACCGACTGCGCGACTTGGCGCGCGATCCGGCAGGGGGATGCCTTCCAGGCGCCGAATGCGCAGCCCAGACTGTCCAGGATCCGCCGCTTGACCTCGTGCACGACGGCGCTCGGCAAGTCGTCGTAACAGAGGGTCTGGGTGTAGCCGGCCAAGTGATCCGCCAGCATGTGGCACCTCACAGAAAAAGGATCAAGGGTCACAGGCCGTTCGTCGATCCTCAGGTGCGACCATGTCACCCTCCACGAGCATCGGGGTCGATACGTAGTTCAGCATGTTTGTTCCGTCCCTGGTTGTCGAGGTCCTGTACCCGTTGATGCTCGGCGATGGCTGCGATCAATTCCGGAACCCCCTCGCCCTTCACCGCGACGGTGCGCAGTACCTGGGGGCACCATTCGCGCAGATCCCGCAGGGTCGCGTCGGCGCCTTCGCAGTCCCCCTTGTTGACGACCACAATGTCCGCAACCTCCAGCAGGCCGGCCTTCATGGCTTGAATGTCGTCGCCGAGTCCCGGCGCCGTCACGGCGACGATCGTCTGGGCCACCTGCAGGATGTCGAGTTCGTTCTGGCCGACCCCGACGGTCTCGATCAGGATCGCCTCGTAACCTGCCGCTTCCAACAGCCGCAACGCGTCCCCTGTCGCCCGCGCCAGCCCGCCCTGGTAACCACGTGTCGCCATGCTGCGGATGTACACCCCGCGATCGTCCGCATGGTGCTGCATTCTGATGCGGTCGCCGAGCAGGGCCCCGCCCGTCACGGGGCTGCTGACATCGACGGCCAGGACGCCGACCCGTTCGCCCAAGCGTCGATAGGCCGTGATGAGTTGATCGACCAAGGTGCTCTTGCCCGCCCCGGGATACCCTGTGATGCCGATCACCATGGCAGGCTTCGATCCCGCTGTCAGGTGACTCAGCACCGCCGTTCCGGCTGGGTCCTGGTTTTCGAGCAGGCTGATCGCGCGGGACAGCGCCCGCACCTCACCGGCCATGACCTGTGAGGCCAGGGTCACGGCATCCTCGCGATTGGTCGGTCGGCCGACGTACAGCTGGGTCATATCACCCCTTCATGGCTGCCTGTAATTTCTGACGACGACAGAGCTGAGAAAGCCGCGAACTCAACGGATGCTGCAACAGGCCGTCGAGTTCCTGCAGGCAGGAGATGACCTTCGTTTCATCCACTGTCACGGCGGCGCCGGAAGCCTTGAGGGCAAAGACCAAATCCTCCGTCGCGACATTGCCTGTCGCGCCTGGGGCATAGGGACAGCCGCCGAGGCCGCCTGCCGAGCAATCGAAGGCCGTGACCCCATAGTCCCACCAGGCGGTGAGTGCATTGGCGATAGCCATCCCGTAAGTGTCATGGAAGTGGAGCGAGAGGCGGGCCGGCTCGATTTCCGGCATCACGGCATCCAGCAACTGACGTATATCGGCCGGCGCGGCCTTGCCGATCGTCTCGCCCAACGAGATCTCATCCACACCGAGGTCGAGCAGCCGCTTCATCACGCCCGACACCAGGGCCGGTGAAATGCGGCCTTCGTAGGGACAGAACAGCACGGTGGAAATATACCCACGCACCACCATTCCGTCCCGCTTGGCCGCCGGCACGATCGGCTTGAAACGGGTGAGCGACTCTTGAATGGTCGCTTTGATGTTATGGCGTGTGAAGGTTTCCGACGCTGCGGTGAAGACCGCGATCTTGTCCAGGGCCGCCGCCTGCGCCCGCTCAAACCCGCGCTCGTTCGGAACCAGCGCGGAATAGGTGACTCCGGGAGCCCGCTCGATGGCGCGGAAGACTTCGTCGGAATCCGCAAGTTGCGGAACGGCGGAGGGTGAGACGAAGGAGCCTGCTTCGATTTCCGCCACGCCGGTTTGCGACAAGGCGTTGATGAACGCAACCTTGCGCGCTGTGGGGATGAACCCCGGTTCGTTCTGCAACCCGTCCCGCGGAGACACCTCGGTGATCCGGATCGGCGACCGATGCGAGTTATGTCCGTCCTGCTGCAACATCCTGTGACCTCTGAGTCTCCTGAGTTTGCTGTGCCGCCTGCTGCTTGGCCCACGAGGGCAGCCGCTTTTCCAGAAATGCCTGCAGCCCCTCCCGGGCCTCGGGAGCACAACGGGCACGCGCGTTGGTTTCCGCACAAACCGCCCGACGATCTTCATCGGACAGGTGGAGCATCTTCTGTATCAGGGCTTTGCTCTCCCGGACCGCTTGGGGAGCGAGACGCAAGATGGCGTCGATCAATTCGGCCGCCCTGTCCTCCAGGTCGTCCGGCTGAACGACATCGTGCACGAGCCCGAATTTGCTCGCCGTCGAGGCGGTGAAGGTTTCGCCGCTCAGGCAGTAACGGCGGAGAAACGATTCTCCCGCCTTGCGCAGGAGAAAGGGCGCGATGATTGCGGGGACCAAGCCGAGTCTGGCCTCGCTGAGCGAAAAGGTCGCATCTTCCGCCGCCACGACCATATCGCAGAGCGCCATGAGTCCCACCCCGCCCCCGAAGGCCGGTCCCTGTACCAGGCCGATGACCGGGCAAGGACAGTCGTCGATGGCGCGAAACATGGAGGTGAGGCGCTGCGCGTCATCCCTGGCCTGGGTTTCGGAGATCGGTGCAGTGGATTGCATCCACTTGATGTCGGCTCCGGCACAGAACACCTCCCCCTTCGCGGCGAGCAGGACCGCCCGGAGAGCCTGTTCCTGTGCCAGCCCTTCGAAGGCTTCACGCAGCTCCGTCCCCATCACACCGTCGATGGCGTTGCGCCGTTCAGGTCGGTCGAGGGTGACGCGGGCGATGTTGCCGTCCGATTTCACTGTGACGGTCGTAAATCCCCCCATCGGTTACTCCTTGCTTGCCGGTGCCTTCACATGCGGAATACCGGCACATGGGATTCTTTTGTCGGCGTCCCAGCGGCGATGTCCAGACAGAGCCCGAGCACCTTGCGTGTCTCCAGAGGATCCAGGATGCCGTCGTCCCAGAGTCGAGCGCTGCTGAAATAGGGACTGCCTTCCTGTTCGTATTGCCGAAGGGTCGCCTCGGTGATCCGTTGTCGTTCTGCTTCCGACAGGGTTGCCTGTTCGCGCTTCCGTTGTTGTTGCTTCACCGTGACCAGCACCTGGGCCGCCTGTTGCGCGCCCATCACGGAGATACGGGCGTTGGGCCAGGAGAACAGAAACCGCGGGCCATAGCCGCGCCCGCACATGGCATAGTTGCCGGCTCCGTGGGACGCGCCGATCAGGATCGTGAACTTGGGGACCTCCGCGGTGGCGACTGCCTGCACCATCTTGGCGCCGTCTTTGATGATACCCCTGCCCTCATAGTCTTTCCCGACCATGAAGCCGGTGATGTTCTGCAGGAACAGGAGCGGAACGCGCCGTTGGGCGCAGAGCTGGACGAAATGCGCGCCCTTCAGCGAGGACTCCGAGAGCAGCACCCCGTTGTTGGCGATGATCCCGACCAGATGACCGGTCCAATGGGCGAAGCCGCAGACCAATGTTTGGCCGTACCGCGCCTTGAACTCATGGAAGCGACTGCCGTCCACGAGGCGGGCAATCACTTCCCTGACCTCAAACATCTGGCGGGGATTGTCGGGAATGATGCCGTACAGGTCTTCGGCCGGATAGAGCGGCTCGTCGATCGCTTCTCGACGCGGCTTCTGGGGCTTGCGTCCCAACGTGGCAACGATCGATCGACAGGTCTCCAACGCCTCCCGGTCGTCCTGAGCCAGGTGGTCGCTGACCCCTGATAGACGGGTATGCAGATCGGCTCCGCCCAGTTCTTCGTGGGACACCTCTTCGCCGGTCGCGGCCTTGACCAGGGGAGGGCCGGCCAGATAAATCGTGCCGGTTCCCTTCACGATGACGTTTTCATCGCACATGGCCGGCACATAGGCGCCGCCGGCCGTACACATGCCCATGACCACGGCGATTTGTGGGATGCCCGCAGCGGAGAGGCGTGCCTGGTTGAAAAAGATCCGCCCGAAATGGTCCTTGTCCGCAAAGACCTCCGCCTGCATCGGGAGGAACACGCCGCCTGAATCCACGAGATAGATCGACGGCAACCGGTTTTCCAGCGCGATCTCCTGCGCCCGCAAGTGCTTCTTGATGGTCATCGGGAAGTAGGTGCCCCCCTTGACCGTGGCATCATTGGCCGCGATGACGCAGAACCGGCCCGATACGGAACCGATGCCGGTGATCAGTCCGGCCGAGGGGACCTGGTTGTCATACAGGTCGAAGGCCGCCAGGGGGCTCAACTCGATCCAGGGAGAACCGGGATCGAGCAGCGCGGCGACACGTTCGCGCGCCGTCATTTTTCCACGTTTCTTGTGCAGCGCGACGGCATCGGCCGGTCCGCCGGCCCGAACGAGGGCCAGGTGTTTCTTGAGATCGGCCAGCAGGTTTTCATAATGCGCTCGGCGGCGGTGAAATTCTTCCGAGGCCGAATCCACCGCAGTCTTCAGGACCAACATGGCAGGAGCCCTCTCAATGTTCGACACGAAGTCCCTTTACGAAATCCACGATCTCCTGCATCGGCGTGGCAGGCCGAAAGAGCATCCGGACCCCGGCTGCTTTCAGCCGCGGCACATCGTCATCTGGAATGATGCCTCCGCCGAACAGCGTCATGTCCGTTGCGCCCTGTTCCTTCAGCAGTTCCAGCACACGGGGAAACAGCGAGTTATGGGCGCCGGAATGGATGCTGAGGCCGATGGCCTGTACGTCTTCCTGGATCGCGGTCGCCACGATCTGTTCCGGGGTTTGATGGAGTCCCGTATAGATGATCTCCACCCCCGCATCGCGGAGCGCACGGGCGACGAGCTTGACGCCCCGGTCATGCCCGTCCAATCCCACCTTGCCGATCAAGACCCGGATGGGTGTCGCCGCTACTGCCATAATTTCACCTCTTCCAGGAAATACTTTCCTTCCGCATCCTTCCTGACATGACCGGCCTGCACCAGCGGATCGTGCTCGAAGATCAACAACCACTGTTCGGCGAAGGCGCGATCCAGCACCCACCGCTTGGTGTCGAGTGTTTGGATCGGGTAGAGGTCGTATCCCATGATGTAGGGCAGGGGCAGGTGCGAGACGGTGGGGATGAGGTCGCCGAGGAAGAAGGCGACCCGCCCTTCCGATTCTACCTTGACGCTCTGGTGAAGGCGCGTATGCCCTGCCGTGACGACTGCGGTAATACCGGGGAGCAACTCCGTATCGCCGCTCAGAAACTCCCACTGATTCAGCTGCGCCACCGGGATGAAATTGTCGCGGCGGTAACTGGCCTTCGTCCGCTCATTGGCGCCGGCTGCGTCTTCGTATTCTCCCCGTTGCACATAGTAGGTCGCGTTGGGAAAGGCCGACCGCAGGCTCCCGCTCCCGTTTCCGGCCGTATTTCCTCCGGCATGGTCGAAGTGCAGGTGCGTGTTGATCACCAGATGAATATCGTCACGACCCAGGCCATGCCCCGTGAGAGACTCCTGCAACGTCGGTGTCCGCTCGACGGCAAACATGTTCCGGAACTTCACATCGTCCTTGTCGCCAAGTCCCGTATCCACCAGAATGTTTTTGCCATGCGCCCGGATCAGCAAGCAGGTCAGGCTGAGCGGAATGCGGTTCAACTCATCCGCCGGACAGCATCGTTCCCATAGGACCTTCGGCACCACCCCGAACATGGCCCCACCGTCCAGCCGAAACCGGCCATCCGTCACGGGATAGATTTCAAACGCCCCGAGCTTCACAGCTTCTCTCCCTCTCGGCGGTGGCGGCCACTATGCCTCCAACTGCGCGCATCCAACGCGCACATCGTTCTCCGCTGGCAAAAATCCATATTGTCGGATGTGCGCGTTGCGCGAGCACGGGAGGCACCTGGTTGCCGCCGCTTACAACACCACCGGTTCGCGATAGGTCCCATAGACTTCTTTCAACGCCGCGCAAATCTCCCCCAACGTCGCCTTGGCCTTCACCGCCTCGATCAAATAGGGCATGACGTTCTGGCTGCAGGCAGCCTCCTCCTGCAGTTCCTCCAGTGCGCCGGCCATCTTGAATGGGTCCCGTGATTTTCTCAGGTCGGACAGTCGCGCAACCTGTTCCTGTTCCACTTCCGGCCCGATCTTCAAGATCGGGATGGAACGTTCCCCCTGCTCCACATGCTCCGTCACGCCGACAATGCTCCGTTCCTTCTGTTCGATTTCACGCTGATACCGTTGCGATGCATCGAGGATCTCCCGTTGCGGAAACCCGCTCTCGATCGCCCGCACCATTCCGCCCATCCCGTCCAGCCTGCGGAAATAGTCCCTCGCCCCTTCCTCCAATCGGTTGGTCAAGGTTTCGACGAAGTAGGACCCGCCCAACGGATCGACGGTGTTGACCGTTTCGCTCTCGGCGGCAATGACCTGTTGCGTCCTGAGGGCGAGCTTCACCGCTTCCTCGGTGGGCAAGGCCAAGGTTTCATCCATCGAGTTGGTGTGGAGCGATTGAGTTCCGCCGAGCACCGCGGCCAGCGCCTGGAGCGTGGTGCGCACGACATTGTTCATCGGCTGCTGAGCGGTGAGGGAACAGCCGGCGGTCTGGGCATGGCAGCGGAGCTGGAGGGAGCGGGGATTCTTGGGATGGTATCGCCGTTCCATTTCACGGGCCCAGAGCCGCCTGGCTGCGCGGAATTTGGCGATCTCCTCGAAGAAATCA
The DNA here is from genome assembly GCA_030123565.1 of Nitrospira sp. Classification (NCBI taxonomy): domain Bacteria; kingdom Pseudomonadati; phylum Nitrospirota; class Nitrospiria; order Nitrospirales; family Nitrospiraceae; genus Nitrospira; species Nitrospira sp. The sequence continues at coordinate 992,478 of CP126122.1, forward strand.
TTGTGCACGTTGAAGAAGAAAGACAGTTGCGGTGCGAACGAATCCACATCGAGCCCGGCCTTCACCGCCGCGTCTACGTAGGTCAATCCGTCGTAGAGGGTGAACGCGAGTTCCTGGACCGCCGTCGAGCCCGCCTCTCTGATGTGATAGCCGCTGATGCTGATCGGATGCCACTTCGGGACATGGGCGGCACAATGAGCGATCGTATCGACGATCAACTTGATATGCGGTTCCGGCGGGAACAGCCACTCCTTCTGCGCGATATATTCCTTCAGGATATCGTTCTGAATCGTCCCGTCGAGCCGGTCGAACGCGATGCCCCGCTTCTCCGCCACCGCCAGGTACATGGCGAAGATCACCGCTGCCGGCCCGTTGATCGTCATCGATGTGGTGACCTGGTCGAGCGGGATACCGTCGAACAGCCGTTCCATGTCGGCGAGGGATGAGATCGCCACGCCGCAGTACCCCACTTCTCCCCTGGCCCTCGGATCATCCGAGTCGAGCCCCATGAGTGTCGGCAGGTCGAAGGCGACACTGAGTCCGGTCTGGCCCTGGTCCAATAAATACTTGAACCGTTTGTTGGTATCGTCCGCGGAGCCGAATCCGGCGAACTGCCGCATGGTCCAGAGCCTGCTCCGATACATGGTCGGATAGACCCCGCGCGTATAGGGGAAGGAGCCGGGTTCGCCGAGATCTTGCTCGACGGTCCAACCCTTCAAATGGTCGCTGGTATAGACCCGTTCGATGTTCAGGCCCGAGAGGGAGGTGAAGCGAGATTTCCGTTCGTTCATGACAGGCGCCCTCCGCAAGACGAACGAGAAGGTCGGCATCAGGTCACATTCGCGACCGGCCGGTCTCCATAGAGATAGAATCCGTGCCCGCTTTTCCTGCCGAGCCAGCCTGCTTCGACATACTTGCGCAGCAGGGGGCAGGGGCGGAACTTGGGATCGCCGAGATCCTGATGCAGGACCTCGCAAATCGCGAGCACCGTATCCAGCCCGATACGGTCGGCCAGCGCCAACGGCCCCATCGGATGGTTGGTCCCTTCCACCATCGCCAGGTCGATGGCCTCGGCGGAGGCGACTCCGTCTTCCAACGCAAAGATGGCTTCGTTGATCATGGGGATCAGCACCCGGTTGACGATGAAGCCGGGAAAATCCTTACAGACCACCGCCGTCTTCCCGATCCGGCGGACGAGATCCAACGCGAGTTGCACCGTATGTTCGGAGGTTTCGACCCCCCGCACGACCTCCACGAGTCGCATGACCGGCACGGGATTCATGAAATGGATGCCGACGACGCGATCGGGCCGCCCGGACGCCATGCCCAGGCTCGCGATCGAAATCGAAGAGGTGTTGCTGGCCAGCAGGGCCGACGGGGCGCAAACCTGTCCGAGTTGCGCGAACAGCGCCCGTTTCATGACGGGATCTTCCGGTATGGCCTCGATCACCACCTGCGCCTCACGCAATCGCTCCACTTGCCTCAACGGGTGAATGATCGCCATGGCCGATCCTGCCTGATCACCGCGCAACGCCCCCTTCTCCACCGCCTTCTTGACTCCCTCCCAGATTTTCCTCACGGCCTCTTCCAGCGCCTCTTCCGTCACGTCCACCAGCAGGACATTCCATCCTGCGGTGGCCAGCACCTGCGCGATGCCTCGTCCCATCTGCCCCGCGCCTACGACTCCGATGGCTTTGATGTCGTCGATCGTCATCCGGTCACCGAAAAATTTTTCCTTTTTCCCTCCTCATCGTTTCACGATGAGCGCAAGCGCCTCTCCGCCTCCGATGCAGAGGCCGGCCAGCCCGCGACGGGCATCACGCGCCTCCATCGCATGGAGCAAGGTCGTGAGGAGCCTGGCTCCGGTCGCGCCGATGGGATGGCCCAGGGCCACGGCCCCGCCATGGACATTCACCTTTTTCACATCGAGTCCAAGCTCGCGGTTGATGGCCAGCGAGACGGCGGAAAAGGCTTCGTTGATCTCGAACAGGTCGATGTCGCCGATGGAAAGCCCCGTCTGTTTCAACAGCCGACGGATCGCCTCCACCGGTGCGATGGTGAACCATTCCGGCGCGAGCGCGGCGCCCGCATAACCCACAATACGGGCCATCGGAGCGAGACCAAGTCTCTGTGCCTCCTCTTCCGCCATGACGACCAACGCCGCAGCCCCGTCGTTGCAAGAAGGGGAGTTGCCCACGGTCAAGACGCCGTCTTCCTGAAAGACCGGCTTGAGTTGTCGCAGCCTCGCCAGATCGACGCGATTCGGTTCCTCATCGTCCGCGACGATGATCGGCGCTCCCTTCTTCTGCGGCACCTCGACCGGGACGATCTCCCGCTTGAAGGCGCCGGTTGCGATCGCTTCGCGGGATCGCCCGTAACTTTCCAATGCGAAGTCGTCTACTTCCTGCCTCGACAACCGATACTTGGCGGCGCAGAGCTCTCCGGCATTCCCCATGTGGAATTGGTTATAGACATCCCAGAGCCCGTCCTTGATCAGGCTGTCCGTCAGCTCTCCATGGCCCAGTCGATACCCCTGTCTGGCCTTTTCGAGCAGGAACGGAGCACGAGTCATGTTTTCCATTCCACCTGCCACCACCACCTGCGCGTCTCCCAGCGCGATCGCCCTTGCCGCCATGATCACGGTCTGCAGGCTGGACCCGCAGACCTTGTTGACCGTTACGGCTCCGACATGGTGGGGGAGACCCGCTCCGATTGCCGCCTGCCTGGCCGGTGCCTGGCCGAGTCCCGCGCTGAGCACGCAACCCATCAAGACCTCCTCGATTCGGTCGCCGGGGAGGCGGGCCCGTTGCAGCGCTTCCGCAATCGCGAGGCTGCCCAACTTCGTGGCCGGTATCGCGCTGAAGGAACCGTTGAAACTCCCCATCGGCGTCCGGGCTGCGCTGACGATGACGGCTCGATGTCTGGTCGTCACAGGAATTTCTCCCATTCGCTCTGCTCCAGGTGGTTTTTGACCTTCGCCATGAAACGATCGGCCGTCGCGCCGTCGATGATCCGGTGGTCGAACGACAGGCTGAGGTAACCCATGGGCCGAATGGCGATGGCATCGTTGATCACGACCGCGCGTTTCTGCACCGAACCCACTCCCAGGATGGCGGCCTGCGGCTGATTGATGATCGGCGTACTAAAGAGGCTGCCGAATCCCCCGTGATTGGTGATCGTGAAGGTGCCCTCCAGTACCTCCTCGGGAGTCAGTCGCTTGCTCCTGGCCCGTTCCGCCAGGTCCGATACTTCGTGAGCCAGTTGAGTGAGCCCTTTCCGGTCTGCATGGCGCACGACGGGAACCAGGAGGCCTTCTTCGAGCGCCACTGCGATGCCGATATGGATATCTTTCTTGATCGCGATCCCCTGATCGCACCAGGATGAGTTCAACAGGGGCAGGTCCTTCATGGCGCGGGTCACCGCGCTGATCACGAACGGCAGGTAGGTCAGGGAGCGGCCTTCCCGAAATGTGGCGATGGAAGAGAAGTCCGCCTCGAAGAAGGTCGCCACGTGGGCGGCGGTACGGCGACTGAGGACCATGCGTTCCGCGATGGTCTTCCGCATCTGCGTGAACGGCAAGATTTCTTCGTGAGGCATGAGGGGTGAGGCGTGAGGAGAGGGACTCTTGCCGGATGCGGCTCGCTTGGCGACATAATCCAGTACGTCTTTCTTCGTGACCCTGCCGCCTTCACCGCTTCCCGTGACGGCGGCCAAGTCGACCCCCTGTTCCTTTGCCAGTTGCCGGACAGCCGGTGAATAGTGGTGCTCGTCTCCCGGCCCCGGCTCCATCGGTCGCATGACCACCCCTCCGACCCGATTGACGATGCCGTTTGGCGGTTGACTGTCAAGCCTCGCCAGCAGTTTTCCCACCGGGACGGTCTCACCTTCCCGTACGAGGACCTCCGTCAGGAACCCGGTGGCGGGAGAAGGAATGTCGAGCGTGACCTTCTCGGTTTCCACCTCCAGGAGCGGTTGGTCCCTTTCGACGGCGCCGCCCTGCGGGATCAACCACTTGACGACGGTCCCTTCGGCGATGCTTTCACCCAACTGGGGCATGACAATGTCGGTGGACACTTCAACCTCCGGCTATCGGCTCTCAGCGGTCAGCTTCAGAGGCATCAGAGATTCTCTTGCTGATGGCTGAACACTGAGAGTTTCTTCATTCTCCGTTCAATAGGCCGCCAACTTCTTCGCTCCCGCGACGATGTCGCTCACCTTGGGAAGGAAGAATTCTTCCAGCGGCGTGCTGAAGGGCACCGGCGTGTCCGGCGGGGCGATGCGGATGATCGGCCCGTCCAGACAGTCGAAACATTCTTCCGCCAGCAGCGCCGCGATCTCGGCTCCGATGCCGCCGGTCTTGTTGTCTTCATGCAGCATGATGGCCTTGCTGGTCTTGCGCACCGACGCGTACACCGTCTCCTTGTCGAGCGGGATCAAGGTGCGCAGATCCACCACCTCGAGATCGATCCCTTCTTTACGCAGGACCTCCGCCGCTTCCAACGCCAAGTGCACCATCGCTCCATAGGTGATGACGGAGATGTCGCTGCCGGTGCGTTTCACCTCGGCCTTTCCGAGGGGAACGATGTAATCCTCCTGCGGCAAGGTCGCCTTGATCCGGCGATAGAGAAACTTGTGTTCGAAGTAGAGGACGGGGTTGGGGTCTCGAATCGCGGCCTTCAGGAGCCCCTTCGCGTCGTAGGGTGTCGAGGGAGCCACGATCTTGAGGCCGGGCGAATGGAAGAACCAACCCTCGGGACATTCGGAATGAAAGGGACCGCCATGGACGCCGCCGCCGAAGGGCGCCCGGATCACCATCGGAACCGCCGCGCCCCAGCGGTAGTGGTTCTTTGCGGCGACTTCGGTGATCTGGTCGAAGGCGCAGGAGATGAAGTCCGCGAACTGCATTTCGACCACTGGCCGCAGCCCCATCATGGCCGCGCCGATGGCGGCGCCCACGAAGCCGGATTCGGCGAGCGGTGTGTCTAAGACCCGCCACTCCCCGTATTTTTCCAGGAACCCTTCGGTGACCTTGAAGGCCCCGCCGTAGGCGCCGATGTCTTCGCCCATGAGAAAGACGCGCCGGTCACGGCTCATTTCTTCGTCCAAGGCCTGTGAAATGGCTTCTACGTAGGTAACCTCCTGCGCGGCGGTCGCGGTCGTCATGGTTGCACCTCGTCCTCGGTTGCAAAGACTCCCACCAACGTCTCACGCCCCTCCGGAAGCGGGCTCTGTTCGGCAAACTCCGTTCCTGTATCGACCTCCTTCTTGACCCGTTCACCGACCTCGTGAAAATAGGATGTTTCGCCGTAGCCTAACTGTGTCAGGAGCCGCTCTGCCTTGAGGATCGGGTCCTTGGCCTTCCACTCTTCCAGCAATTCACGCGGGACATACTTCGCGGCGTCATGTTCGGAATGGCCGTGCATGCGCATGGTCTTAAATTCGAGAAACGTCGGCCCTTCGCCGGCCCGCGCCTTTGCGACGGCTCGTTTCGATGCCAGGTAGACCGCCGCGACATCGTTGCCGTCCACGATCTCGCCCGGCATGCCGTAGGCCTTCGCCCGCTCGACCACATCCGTGATCGCCATTTGATAACGCAGGGGCGTCGAGTAGGCATATTGATTGTTGGTGCAGAAGAACACGACCGGGAGTCTGCGCACCGCGGCAAAGTTCATGGCCTCATGAAAATCACCACGACTCGTCCCGCCGTCGCCGGTGCCGGCAAAGGCGACCCTGGACTCTCCTCTGATCTTGAATGCCAGCGCCGCACCAGCCGCAACCGGCATGTTGTCGGCCAGGTGACTGACGAATCCGAGCACCCCCCGTTTCAGGTCGCCCATGTGGACGTTGCCGTCCTTCCCTTTGGTGGGCCCGGCCTGCTTGCCGAGGTATTGAGCGATGATTTCACCGGGGGAAAACCCACGAATCAGGAAGGCTCCCATATCGCGGTGAAAGGGAGCGATGACATCATCCGGGTTCAATGCCGAGGCATAGCCGACGGCGATCGCCTCCATCCCGTGGCTCGTGTAGACGCCGCCGACGATCCGACCCTGCCGATAGAGGGCCGTGATCCGCTCTTCCAAACTTCTCGTCAGCCGGAGGTAGTAATACATCTCACGGAGGTCGCTGCGTTTGATGTCATTCGCCACGACGGCCTGGTCCATAGACTCCTCCTCTTGGTGACTGTGTTAGAGCTCCGGCAGATCCTTCCAGGACAACAACGGCTTCTTGTCTCTGCACAGGGGACAGTCGGATGGTTCCCACTGCGGCATGTCCAGGTCGGTGCTGAAATAGAACGGGTAGGCCGCAGTCAGTTCATCCATCAATGGGAATTGCCTGCTGTCTCGTCTGGCAAAGACCATCATGCCTGCGAGTCTCCCTCCGCGATCCGTCACGACTTTCCCCAACTTGCTGACGCACATGCCGCGGGTCGTGACGTCGTTCAAGGAGAGAAAACGCTCTCCTGCTTCGACCGTGCCGCGAACCAGGTCGGTGCCGATCTTGCCGGTCTCATGATCGAACGGCGTGAGCAGGATGCGCAGGGGCATACGGTCGGCCAGCATGTCCCCCGTCCGTTCCGCAAGGAGGCGAGCGCCCGACGAAGTCGCGACGATTCCCGCCGGCGGGTCATGTCGAAAGGTCTGCAGGATCCACTCCGCCATATTGGCCGCAATCGTTGTTATGAGTTCAGGGAAACGTGCGATGGACTCAAACCGCAAATAGATGCCCGTATGGTGGCCGGAGACCACCTCCACGTGGCTGTCGAAATACAATGATCGAGAGGTGCGCAGCAGTCGCTGAATATCCCAAGGCGACAGGGTGGGATGCGGAGCGTCGTGGATGAGGTGTTCGATCCTCATGTCGATCTCCGGCCCCTCATAGAGCCGTCTCTGTCGTTCCACCAGTTCCTGAATCGCACTCTCCGACGCCTTCGCCATCGATTCGATCATGTTCGACCCTGCTCCGTTAGTGGTTCGCCGCGATTGTCGTTCTGAGGATGCCGATCGGCTGGATTTCCAGTTCGACGACATCACCGCGCTTGAGATACCGGTCGAGTTCCAACCCGCAGCCGCCGCCGACCGTGCCGGACCCCAACAGGTCGCCGGGATAGATGGCTTCGCCTCGCGACACATGTTCGATCATCTGCGGGAAGGACCAATGGATCGTGCCGAACCGCCCTTCCGACCAGACCTCTCCATTCACCCGTGCGACCATCCGCAACGAGGCCAGATCGGGGACTTCGTCGGGCGTGACCAGGGAGGGTCCAATGGCGGTCGCGAAATCTTTTCCCTTTGCCGGCCCGAGCCGGCAGGCCATTTCCTGGAACTGAATGTCCCTCGCGCTGAAGTCGTTCATGATCGTATAGCCGGCGATGTAGTTCGTCGCATCCCGTTCGGCGATATCCACCCCTTTACGTCCGATGATACAGGCCAGCTCCAATTCGTAATCCAACTTGGTCGTATTCAGCGGCCAGCGCAGCTCCTGATCTGGTCCGATGATGGTCCGATGGTTGCCTTTGTAGTAAACCGGCGCCTTGTACCATTCGGGCGGAATCGGTTGCCCCCGCCTCTTGGAGGTCGCGGCGATGTGGTCTTCGAAGGCGATGAAATCGCGCAGCGAAGGAGGATTGGGGAGGGGCGCGGTCAACCGGACGGCAGCCGGGTCATGGAAAATCGTCTCGCCGTTCGAGCCTCCGGCGGAGGAGCCGAGATTCACCGCGTGATCGAAGGCGAGAGCGGCAGCGGCCATCGTGGAAGTACCGCCTTCCAAAAACTCCAACATGGTTGCGGGCACCTGCGCATCGGCGAGCCGGCGCGGTTGCGCTTCCCGTCGGTCGGCAAGGAGACGGGCATAGGCCATATTGAGATCGACGATGGAGCGATCGTGCCATGCCCCGACCCTGGTAAAGACTCCGATGGGACTGTTGATTTGGAAGCTCACGAGTTTCATGGGCGACTCCAGCTCATCGCATAGTCCTTCCATTCCACTGTTTCAAATTCCGGCATGACCTTGAAGGTGTGTCGCGATTCGATCATCACGGCGACTTCTTCCGTCTGTTCTTTGCGTTTGGCCGCTGTGACGGCTTGCGGTTGCGGACCGTGATGAATGCCCTGCGGATGGAGCGTCAACATGCCGGCCTGAATACCGGCCCGGCTGAAGAATTCCCCCTGGTGGTAGAAGAGCACTTCATCGTAGTCCATGTTGCGATGATAAAACGGCACTCGCAGCGCCTGGGGGTCGCTCTCCAGTGGTCTCGGGGCAAAGGTCGAGATCAGCGCTCCACCGGCTTGAAAGGTCGCGTGCACGCTGGGAGGTAGATGGTAGCGCGGGCTGGTGACGGGACGAAAATCCCGCACGTTCAATTTGGCCACCCAAAGGTCGCCCTTCCAGCCAGCCACATCCATGGGGTAGAAGGGGTAGTAGACGGTGGTGTAGTCGCCGTCCCGCTTGATGCGCACTTCCCACTCGCGCCGGGTTTTTGCATCGTCCGGTGCGTCGGCCAGTTCCGGCACAGTCAGGACGCCGGGATCGAACAATGCATGCCGCCCGAGGGGGCCTCGATCGGGCAACTCCACCGGTGCCGGGGTTTCGACGATCAGAAAGAGTCCCGGCTCTCCGCTCGAATCGACATGGATGCGGTAGGTCGTGCCTTTCGGAATCACCAGGTAGTCGCCCGGTTCGTAACTCACCAGACCATAGTCGGTTTCCCACTTGCCCCGTCCGCTGTGCACGAAGACGATTTCGTCGCCGTCGCCGTTGCGCACGAAATGTCCCATCGTCTCTCGGCGCCGCGAGAGTGACAGGCGGGCATCGGGGCTTGCCAGAACCGTGACCGGTCTTCCGTCGGCGGAGCGAGAGTCCGGAGTGAGCAACTCCGTGCAGGTAAAGGCACGCGGCCGCAGGGGACCTTCGATCCTGCTCCAAGCGGTCGGGGGATGGGTATGGTACAGGTGCGAGGAGGGGCCGCTGAATCCTTGGCGACCGTGCTCCTCTTCATACAGGCCGTCGGGAATCCCCACGTGGGCCTGGTTGGGAGCGGTTCCTTTTTTCAGCAAATACATCAGGAACCTCCTGACGCGTCAGGTGCGGTTCGATGTCCTACGACGCCCGCCGGTACGGCTTGGAAGGAGCGTCTTCGAACGGCAACGGAAGGGTCTCGTAATCGACGATGGTTCTCTCGACACCCTTGACCTGATCGCGCTCGATGTCTTTGTAGAGTGATTCGACCGTGGCGCGCACGAAGGTCTTGGATTCTTCCTCCCCATGCTGCCGTTGCGTCAGTTCCAGAAACACCCCGCATCCGGGGAAAAGGGGATAGGTGAACCGCTGTTTGAGCGGCCCGAACCCGTCCCGGCCGTCCTTGATGTCTCCGCTGAATCGGACGCCGTGGGTTTCCCATTCGCGGCACACGGCATCGATGTCATCCACCTCGATCGCGATGTGCTGCACACCCTCGCCGTACTTGTCGATGAATTCACAGATCTGGGATCGGCGTTCTTTGTTTCTGCCCTGCATCAAGGCGATCTTCGCATCGCCTCGTTGGACGACGACGGTGTCCATGCTGGACTTGTCGCTGCCCACGTCCTGCGCCGACCAGATGACGTGAAAGCCGAGAATGTTTGTGAAGAGGAATTCTGCCGCCGCCAGATTCTTCACACACAAGGTGATGTGGTCAATCCCGATGGCTTCTTTCATGACGGTTCCTCCTGCGCGGCATCGTCGATGCGTCGGATTGTGTCATGCCATGTATCTTCCGCCGGACGGACGTGGTTCACGCATGCCCACAATATAACATAATAGTTGCATCATTCAATATAGATTTTGTATCATCTCACCATGAGCAGGGCGCCGTCAGAAAAAAAGATGGTTTCGCCGGCCGATGAGGGAGTGATGGGGCAAGCAATCACAGGTCTGCAGTCGAAGGAGAGAGGTGCTATTTTTCAGGCCATGCAATCGGAACCAGAGGGGACGTCCTTGTATGACGACGGAGGTGCACGATGTCGTTTTACGAAGAGGTGCGCGCGGACGTGCTTCGGCATGGAGCGATCAACAATCCCTATCTGACGCGTTTTCGAGCCGGTGACGTGACCGACAGGGAATTCCGTGAGTTCGCCGTCGAGTTTTATAGTTTCGCGCGGTTCTTTCCCCGCATCCTCGCCGCCCAACTGGTGAACACCGAAGATGAAGCCGTCGCCGATGAGTTGACGAAAGTTCTCTACTCGGAACTCGGCGACGGTCTGGTCAAACATCGCCACGAATTATTGTATCGAAACTTTCTCCGTTCCATCGGCATCGCCGTTCACGAGGCGATGACGACGCCGATGCGGCCCTCCACCCGCGCCTACATCGAAGGGATGGAAGCCTTGTACAGCAGCAACAACCATGCGACGGCGCTCGGCGCTTCCTTCGGTTTGGAGAACATGGCCATCACGATGTGGGACCATCTGATTCCTGGGTTGATCCGGTTGACAGAGGATAGGTATCCGCACATGGACATCACTTATTTCACGTTTCACCGGCAACTCGAGTCCGAACACGAAAAGGCCATGGAGCATGCGATGGAAGCGGTAGAGGGAACGACCTGCGCCGCGAACCAGAGCATGTCGGAACAAGAGAAGGACGACTTTCGCTTCGGGATGAAGGCGGTCCTCGACTATCTTGAAGGGTTCTGGATGGGTTTAGAACCGAAGACGTCCGCTCCCACGCAAGCCTGGACGCCGGCAGTGCAACAGTTGACGAGCGAGCTGCGCGGACAACCCAATTGATTGAGTGGGCCAGGGGCCGGAGGGTCACATGCAGCGGTCCTGGATCAGCCGCTACGATGCCGGCGTCCCCGCCACCGTCGACTATCCCGACTGGACGGTACCGGATCTGCTTCAGCGCTCAGCCGCACGTTTTCCCGAATCTCCCGCCCTGCTCTTTTACGGCACCAGCATCTCCTTCGGTGAATTGAACGAGATGACCACGCGCTTTGCGCTCGCGCTGCGCCGGCTCGGGGTGAAGACAGGCGATCGGGTCGCCCTTATGCTGCCGAATATCCCTCAAGCGGTCATCGCCTATTACGGTGCGTTGAAGGCCGGCGCGATCGTCACGCCGACGAATCCCCTCTATGTCGAACGGGAACTCCAGAGCCAGTTGCTCGATTCCGGCAGCGAGACCATTGTCGCGTTGGACCTGTTCTATCCGCGCATCCGCGCCGTCCGTGAGCAGATACAGCTGCCGGGACGGATCATCATCACCGGCCTGGGGGATTTTCTCCCGACCATGAAACGGCTGCTCTATCCGATCAAGGCACGTTTGGAAAAACGCTGGATCGTCGTCGAGAAACAGCCGCCGGTCTATGATTTTCTTGAATTGATCGCCCCGACGCATCGACGAGGCGAGCAGGACGAGAACGGTGCCTCCTCTCTTCCTGCGGTTCAGCCGGATGCGCTGGCGCAGATCCAATACACCGGAGGAACGACCGGGACTCCCAAGGGCGTCATGCTCACGCATCGCAACGTCGTGGTCAGCGCACTGCAGGGCCGGTTCTGGTGCCCGGATTTTCGCGAAGGGAAGGAAATCTTTCTCGGCGTGGTGCCGTTCTTCCACTGTTATGGCCTGAGCACCTGCCAGAACCTGGCCATGGCGACGGGCTGTCCGATCATCCTGCTTCCGCGCTTCCACGCCGATGAAGCGGTGAAGGCGATTCATCGATACCGAGTCACCATCATCTCCGGCGTTCCGATGATGTTCTCGATGATCAGTGACTTTCCCAAAGTCGGCCGGTACGACCTCCGTTCGATACGGGTGTGCCTCTGCGGGGCAAGCTCGCTTCAGGCGGAGGTACAGGAAGGATTCGAGCGGCTGAGCGGGGTAAAGATTTCGGAAGGATATGGGTTGACCGAGGCAGGTCCTACGACCCATTGCAATCCGATTCATGGGGAACATCCACGCGGTTCGATGGGACTCCCTTTTCCGGATACCGACGCCAGGATCGTGGATTTAGAGTCGGGTCTTCGCGATCTTCCGCCGGGGGAAATGGGAGAGTTGATCGTCCGCGGGCCTCAGATCATGCAGGGGTACTGGAAGAAAGATGAGGACGCCAGAACGGTGTTGCGGGATGGATGGCTCTATACCGGAGATATTGTCAGGCGAGACGACCAGGGCTTCTTCTTTTTCGTGGACCGCAAGAAGGACGTGATCAAGCCCTGGGGGGAGACGGTCTATCCGCGGGAAGTCGAAGAGATCCTGTTCCAGCATCCGGCGGTGCAGGACGCGGTGGTCGTCGGCAGCCCGGATCGTCATTATGGAGAAGCGGTCAAGGCCTTTGTCGTGGCGAAGGAGGGCTGCTCCGTAACTGAGCGTGAACTGATCGAACATTGCGGCAAGTCACTGGCCCGGTTCAAGGTTCCCGTGGCGGTCGAATTCCGGACATCATTGCCGCGGAACCTCATCGGAAAGGTTTTGCGACGCACCCTGCGCGTTGAATCGAGCGCGGCCGCCGCCGGTGCTCCGGTGTAACACGGGCGATGTGACCGGCGGCAAGGAGGCTTTCGTGAAAGAGGTGGTCATCGCGGCCGGCGTACGAACTCCCATCGGCAACTTCGGCGGTGCGCTGAAAGACCTCCCGGCCCACAAGCTGGGTGAGCTGGTGGTGCGCGAGGCGATCGCACGTGCCGATGTCGATCCCCATCTCATCGATGAAGTGATCATGGGCACTGTCGGGCACTCGAGCGACGCGTACAACGTGGCTCGTGTCGTCGGTCTCATGGCGGGGCTTCCCATACGCACGCCGGCCTATTCGGTGCAGCGCAACTGCTCGTCCGGTCTCCAACCCTTCGTCAATGCCTATCAGAACATCCACTGCGAGGATGCGGATGTCCAGGTGGTGGGCGGGGTGGAAAGCATGAGCCGCGCCCCCTTTGTGTCTCGGGATATGCGGTGGGGGAAGCGGCTTCGCCACGCGGAGTTCATCGACAGTATCTGGGAAGGATTGACGGACGCCTTTTGCGGCCAGTTGATGGGCCGGACGGCCGAAAACCTGGCGGAAGAGTTCGGGATCAGCCATGAGGAGCAGGATCGGTTTGCCGTGGACAGCCATCGTCGTGCGTTCAAGGCCATCCGGGAGGGACGGCTCAAGGCGGAAATCCTACCTGTCACCGTCCCCAAGTCGGTGGCGGGACGTGACGTCGCCCCCGTCGTCGTGACGCAAGACGAAGGTCCGAACGTCGGTCTCACGGAACAGCAGCTCGCGCTTTATCCGCCGCTCTTCAAGGAGGGGGGAACAGTCACGGCCGGGAACAGTTGTCCGCTCAACGACGGAGCCGCCGCCGCGGTCGTGATGTCCGCCGAGCGGGCGCGTGAGTTGGGCCGTCGCCCGCTCGGCCGCATCAAGAGTTATGCATTCATCGGGGTGGAGCCTACCCGCATGGGCATCGGGCCGGCCGAAGCGCTGCCGTTGGCGCTTAAGCGCGCCGGTGTGAGTCTCGCCGACCTTGAGCTCATCGAAGTGAACGAAGCGTTTGCGGCGCAGTATCTCGCCGTTGAGCGTCTGTTGGGGCTCAAGCGGGACATCGTCAACGTGAACGGCGGTGCGATCGCGCTGGGCCATCCGGTCGGCATGACCGGCACCCGTCTGGTGATCACGCTCCTGTACGAAATGCAGCGGCGCGGTGCAGCGCTCGGCGCAGTGACCATGTGTGTAGGCGGCGGGCAAGGAGCGGCAATGGTGCTGGAGCAGGTGTGAGGGGGAGTATTGGGTGACGCGATGTATATCTACAAAGTCGGGGTCGTCGGGGCCGGCACCATGGGCGCACAGATTGCGGAAGTGGTGAGTTACGCCGGCGTGCCGGTAATGCTGGCGGACCGAGATGAAACGTTGGCCAGGCGGGGTGTTGAGTCCGTGCGGGCGATTTATCAAGTCCGCGTGGACAAGGGCAAGATGACGCCCGAACAGCTTGAGGAGAAGATGCTGCTCGTGACGGCGTCGCAGACCCTCGATGGTCTCAAGGATGTCGATCTCGTGATCGAAGCGGTGTCGGAGGATCTGACGCTCAAACGGCAGATTTTCCAGAAACTCGATCAGGTCTGCACGAGGGGTGCGATTTTGGCGAGCAACACCTCCGCCCTCTCCATTTCGGCCATCGGGGCTGCGACCAAGCGCCCGGGCAAGGTGGTCGGGTTCCATTTCTTCAACCCGGCCTATGTGATGCCGCTGGTGGAGGTCATCCCCGGCCTTGCCACGGACCAGCAGACCGTCGATGACGTCGTGGGCTTCGCGGAAAGTCTCCGGAAGTCACCGGTCGTCGTGAAGGAATGTGCTGGCTTCCTCGTCAACCGGCTGCTTTCTCCCTATTTGAATGAAGCCGCCTGGTGCCTCCAAGACGACGCCGTCTCCATCAAAGACATCGATCAAGACCTGGTGTCATTCGGCATGCCCGTCGGACCATTCGCGCTGTTGGACGCCGTAGGGCTCGATATCGCGTTCGAAGTCGCGCGCATTCTGCACCGCTCGTACGGGCCTCGCATGGAGCCGGCTCCGCTCCTCGAAGCCTTGGTCAAGGCGGGACGATGGGGAATCAAAACAGGACACGGGTTCTACGACTATGTGAGCGATGAAGCCGGAGGCCGTGACCAGAGCATCGAACATCTGATGCAGCAGGTGAGGCAACACAGCGGACAACACACAACGAGAACGAAATGGACCAGATCGCGACCTCTGTTGGCAATGGTGAACGAGGCGGTGATCGCCCTGCAGGAGGGCGTGGCATCCGCGCGCGACATCGATTTTGCGATGGTCGGAGGAACGGGGTTTCCGAATGAGAAGGGTGGCCCGCTGCATTTTGCCGATCAACTCGGCATCGAGCGGGTGCTGCAGGAGTTGGAAGAGTTCAGGGCGAGCCTGGGTGACCGGTTCTGGCCGGCGCCGATGTTACGCCGAATGGTCGATGCCGGCTTTACCGGCCAAATCGCAGGGAGAGGTTTCTTCTCATACTGAGGCTCCAGATGTCTGCCCATTGGGTGGCTGAACGTGATCGCGAACCCCTCCGTTTTTCCCGATGCATCAATGGGGCAGCGAACCAATCATTCAATGGAGTGAGGCCCACATGACCACGATGATCGGCTCAATGCTCTCATGCAACATCGACGGGGCAGTGGCGACCCTGGTGATCAACCATCCGCCGGCGAACACGCTGACTCCGGAACTCCTCGCCGACCTCACTCGGATCTTCGACCTGTTGGCCAAGGACGACGCCGTCAAAGCGATCGTGTTGACAGGAACGGGCCGGTTTTTTATCGCGGGGGCGGACATTCGAGTGTTGGCCTCGATCGCCTCGTCGCAGGAAGGCGAACGGATCGCCCTGCAAGGTCAAGCGATCTTGAATCGGATCGAAGCGTTCGAGAAACCGGTCATCGCCGCCATCAACGGTGTCTGCCTCGGTGGAGGACTGGAATTGGCGATGTGTTGCCACATCAGACTTGCCGCAGAGGGAAGCAGGCTCGGCCAGCCGGAAATCAACCTGGGCATCATGCCGGGATTCGGCGGTACCCAGCGGCTTCCGCGGATCATCGGTCGATCCAAGGCGACCGAATTGATCTTGACCGGTGATCCGATCTCGGCCCAGGAGGCCGAGGCGTTCGGTTTGTTGTCCCAGGTGGTTCCACCGGACGATCTCCTGCGTCAGGCGCAGGGACTGGCGCGCAAAATCGCCTCCAAGAGTCGGGTGGCGCTGCGCGTGGCACTTCAGGCGATCCGTCAAGGCGCCGGGCTGGACCTCGGCGACGGCTTAGCCTTGGAGGCGCGCCTGTTCGGCGGGCTCTGTGACACGGAAGACAAACGGGAAGGGTTGACTGCGTTCATGGAGAAACGGCAGCCGCGTTTCGTGGATCGCTGAGGCCCCGGTGAGACGGTGCAGTGCAGCCGGTGAGGGGCAAGATGGCGCAGCATGGCGGCAAACGGGCCTTGGCGTTGGGAGGAGGAGGATTTACGGGCTATCTTTTTGAAATCGGCGCGTTGACCGCCCTGGACGACCTGTTCGAGGACGGTGTGACGATGAACGACCTCGACCTGTATGTCGGCGTGAGTGCGGGAGCGGCGGCGGCATCACTGGTGGCCAACGGCGTGAAACCGCAGGAGATCCTTGAAACGAACCTGTCCGGCACCAGGCCCTACTACTTCGACCACCGCAACGTCTTCTCTCCTGCCATCGGGGAAGGGCTCAAGACGCTCTGGCGCGCGACCAGGCAACTGGTTCCGCTGGTGAAACTCTACCTTCGTCACTATGGCGAGATGACGCTCATCGACCTGCTCGACAAGGCCCAGGATGCGCTGCCGAGCGGCATCTACACCTTGGAGCCGTTCGCCCGCTATCTGGCCATGATCTTCAAGACCAGGGGGCTGAGCGACAGCTTTGCCGGCCTCTCGAAAGAACTCTACATCCCGGCGATCGATCTGGAAACGGGAGACAGTGTCATGTTCGGCGAAGAGGGCCGGCGGGATGTCCCGATCTCACGCGCGGTCACGGCCTCCTCTGCAGTTCCCATTTACTTCTGTCCGGTTCGAATCCAGGGCCGCGACTATATTGATGCCGGGATCGGTCGCATGGCCTTCTTCGATGTCGCCGTCCAAAAAGGGGTGGATTTCATGATCATGATCAACCCCATGACGCGGGCCCCGCACAATGGAACGTCGCAAGGGTCCTTCGCCGCGGGCAAGGGCGGCAAGAGACTGCGGGACCGGGGGTTTCTGTCCATCGGCGAACAGGCGTCGAGGATCAACTTTGAAGCGCGGTTTTCCCAAGCCTTGGAACTCTTCCAGCATGATTACCCCGACAAAGAGGTCTTGGTCATTTCGCCGGTGGAGGAGGATGCCCTCCTGTTCGAACGGAGTTTTCTGAGTTACCGAGACCGCATCCATCTTCTCCGAGCCGGCTATGTCTCGGTGATGACCTTGGCAAGGGACCGGTTCGACGACCTGTCCGCGCAGTTCGCCGGCCACGGCATGGCCGTTTCACGCGCCAGGTTCGAGGAGCGTGCGGAGCGGCGCCTTGCGCAGCTCAATCACGTCCCGTCGGTGCCTATCCCGGAGGCGCGTCAGGTCAGGGTCAAGCCGGTGCCTGTCGGAGGCGTCGGCGCAGCCTGGCGCAAGGCGAAGTAGCAACGGCGGCAGAAGGCAATCATGGCGATCAGGGATAAGATGTTTACGGGATCCCTCGCGGCGGCGGAAGCTGCGCGCGACAGGAAAACCTATTCCGGGTTTATCGCGGGTCTTTTCGAGGGGGTCGTTCGGAGACAACTGTTTACGACCTATTCGATTCCGGCCATGAGCGAGGCGGCGAAGGAGTTTCTGGACCGGCTCCGCCTCCTTCTGATCGAGAAGGTGGATCCGGAAGCCATCGACAAAGAAGGAGCCGTCGGCGACGATGTGCTCGCGGCCCTTAAAGGGATCGGCGCCTTCGGCATCAAAATTCCGAACCGTTACGGCGGCCTCGGCCTCTCCCAGTCGGACTACCATACGATTGCGACCCTCCTGGGAAGTCACGACGCGGCGATCACCGTCCTGCTCTCGGCGCACAATTCGATCGGCGCGGCGGAACCTCTGAAGCTGGTCGGGAATGACGAGCAACAGCGACGATTGCTGCCCCGTTTGGCCAAGGGGGAAATATCCGGTTTTGCACTGACGGAGCAGGGGGCCGGGTGCGATATCTGGGATCTCAAAACCTATGCGGTTCCGGTCAGGGAAGCGGGCGCCCTCGTAGGCTATCGTCTCACCGGTGATAAGTTGTACACGACAAATGCCCCCCGGGGAGATGATGAATTCTTGGCGTCGCTGCTGGTCGTCGTCGCGCAAATCGTGGACGAACCCCATGAGGTGCAGCGCCCCAAGGAGGAACGGCGGTTCGGAGCGTTCGTGGTCGAAACGCATTCGCAGGGGTGCAGCTGCACTCGCCTCAGTTTTATGGGCGTTCGAGGCATTTATAACGGCGAGGTGCATCTGCGCAAGGTCTTTGTGCCGGCGGCGAACCGGCTCGGGGAAGAAGGCGAGGGATTGCGGCGCGCGCTCGAGAGCCTCACCGTGGGACGGCTCACGCTTCCCGCCGCCTGTCTGGGAAACCTCAAACAATGCCTCCGGCTCGCCCGGATACGCGCGCAGCGGCGAGTTCAGTATGATCGTCCGATCGGCGAACATACCGATATCGGGTCGAAGATCGTGCTCATGGCGTCGCGCGTGCTTGCGTTGGAGGCCCTGGTGAAGATCACCGGGATCTGGGCCGATGCCAAACAAGATGTCAGGCTGGAGTCGGCGGCGGCAAAGATTCTCGCCACTGAATGGTTGCTCGAATCGCTGCTGGATCTGTTCCGCATCTACGGCGGCCGCGCGTTTGAGACGCCGGATTCGCTGCGCCTCCGCGGGGAACTGCCGGTGCCGATTGAACGGATGATCCGCGATGCGCTCATCAACGTCATCTGGGAGGGGAGCAACGGCATCTTGACCCTTTGGATCGGAAGGGAGGGCCTGGCGGAGTATTTCACGCAGGGCACCGCCTTTCTGGAGTTTCAGATCACAGAGATGTTGCGGGCCACACCCTTTTTCGTGAAGACTGCGGCCCGATCGTTTAATACCCTGTCCGACTATGAGAAGGACGGCGTGGCGCAGGGCTCGCCGGACGCGGTATGGGAGCGGTTTGTGGCGCGGAAGAGTCGGGAACTGGCTCAAAAGACCCTGTGGGCGACGGCCCGCCATCGGCGAGGCCTCGCGCGGAAGCAACTGCTGCTGACCCGCCTGGTGAAGGCCGGCATGGATCTGTTTGCCGTCGAAGCGTTGTTGTGGTATCGGTCGCAGCAAGAAATTCGGGACAAGGACCATTCCCGGGGTCTTGCCGCCTATTTCTGTTCGCGAATCGGAGCGGAATTCAACCCCGCCCCGTTGCTCTCCATGCGGACGACCGTGTGGGACGATGACGCCGAAGTGTACCGCATGGCAAAGGCCATCCTTTTGGGACAGGCCGAGTGGCTGGAAGAAGGCATCATCCGCTGCCGCTCGATCGAGGATGCCCTGTCGGCCGAGAAGGGGAGTCTCCTGTGCGCTTCCTCCTCACAGAAATGACGGGCCGCTGGAAGGCGGGCATGGAAGGGAGGTGGTCGCTGCCGATGCGGGCCATCCCTTCATGTGATGACCAACGTTCGATGGGGTCGAGATGATGGAGATCGCCGGCTACTTTGAAGCGATAAAAGAGCGGTACGGCTTGAGCAGCGATTACGCGTTGGCGGAGAAACTGGGGATTGCCCAACCGGAAGCCAACCTGATGCGGCGCGGTCTGAAGATTCCCAAGCCGGAACTTTGCATCAAGGTGGCCAAACTGTTGGACAAGAATCCGGTGGAGCTGTTGCTGGTCGCCCAGAAGGACAAGGCCCCTGCCGCCGCCAAGGAATATTGGACCCTCGCGCGCACCGCCGTGGACGTCATGTTGCACGTGCCCAAGAGTCCGAAATACCTGCCGAAGAAGGTGGCGGCGATCGGGCGGGAGCTGCGCCAGTTGGAATCCCAAACGTTGATCTACCAGGGCGCTGCCGCCAGCGCGGAGGCGGTGAGGCTCGTCGAAACGGCGGAGCGCTCGATCGATGCCGTCATGGAACGGTGGAACATTTGGAAGAAGGGAGAGGCCCTCTATCCGAGCTATCTGTTGGCCAACCAGGAGGCGGCGAAGCGGGGCGTGACCGTCCGCCGGCTGCTCGTGCTGTCGGAAGAACAGATGCGGCAGGACTCGTTGGTGACCGACGCCGTCGAGGTCATGGACGATCAGCGTCGCGCCGGCATCAAGATCTGTTTTTCGTTTCGAGAGGAATTGGAGCGGTCCACGGCCTTCCGGCGATTCCAGGAGGATTACCACAAGCAGGGCGCGCCCCGTGACATCAATGCAGCGATGTTCGACGAAGAGATCCTGATCTTTTCGCAATCGTACGGGCAGGTCCCGCTGGGTATGGTGGGAAAACCGACGCTGATCACGATGATCAACCAGCTGGAAATCACCTGGAAGCCGGAACTCCTTCGCGATCTGAACCCCGCCTCCCTCTTCGACATGACGCGGTATGTGTTCGATTACGAAGGGGCGTCGCCGTTTCGCGCGCACCTCGCGCGATTTTTGAGAGGCCAACCGTGAAATTCCCCTCCGAGCCGTTCAAGATCAAAGTCGTCGAGCCGATCCGCCGGACCACGCGTGAAGAGCGTGACCGGCTGCTCCGCGAGGCCGGGTACAACCTCTTCCACGTTCCGGCCGAAAGTGTCTACGTCGATCTTCTCACCGACAGCGGCACCTCCGCCATGAGCGATCACCAATGGGCCGGCCTGATGCTGGGCGACGAATCCTACGCCGGCAGCAAGAATTACTACCACTTCGAAGAGGTGGTGCGTTCCATCTTCGGCTATCGGTATGTGATCCCCACCCACCAGGGACGGATGGCGGAGAATCTTCTGTTCTCGACGGTCGTCAAGCCCGGCATGTCTGTGCTCAACAACATCCATTTCGACACGACGAGGGCCAACGTGGAGCACCAGAAGGCGGAGGCGCTCGATCTGGTGATCAAGGAGGCCTACGACCCGCATTGCGACCTGCCCTTCAAGGGCAACATGGACCTCATCCGGCTGGAAGAAACCATCAACCGCCTGGGCCGTGATCGCATTCCCCTCGCCATGATCACGATCACGAACAACAGCGGCGGCGGCCAGCCTGTGTCCATGGAGAATATCCGCCGGACGCGCGAGGTGCTCAACCGTTACGGCATCCCGCTCTTCTTCGATGCCTGCCGCTTCGCGGAAAATTGTTTCTTCATCAAGGAGCGAGAGGCGGGCTACGGCGACCGGCCGGTGCTGGAGATCGCCAGGGAACTGTTCAGCCATGGCGACGGCTGCACCATGTCGGCCAAAAAGGACGGCCTGGTGAACATCGGCGGATTCCTCAGCCTCAACGACGAGCGTTGGACGCAGGACATCACGAACATGCTGATTCTGGTCGAAGGCTTTCCCACCTACGGCGGTTTGGCCGGCCGTGATCTCGAAGCGATGGCCAGGGGGCTTGAAGAGGTGCTCGATGAGGAATATTTGCGGTTCCGGATCGGCCAGGTGCGGTATCTGGGCGAACTGTTGGACGGGGGCGGAGTACCGATTCTCAAGCCGATCGGCGGTCATGCGGTCTACCTCAACGCCAAAGAATTTCTGCCGCACCTTTCCCAAGAGCGGTTCCCGGCCCAGGCCCTCGCGGTCGCGCTCTACAGGGAGTTCGGCATCCGCGGCGTCGAGATCGGGACTGTCATGTTCGGGAAGCGGGATCCGGCGACGGGACGGCCCGTTCATCCCGAGCTGGAACTGGTGCGGCTGGCCATCCCCCGGCGCG
The DNA here is from genome assembly GCA_030123565.1 of Nitrospira sp. Lineage (NCBI taxonomy): Bacteria > Pseudomonadati > Nitrospirota > Nitrospiria > Nitrospirales > Nitrospiraceae > Nitrospira > Nitrospira sp. The sequence continues at coordinate 1,013,849 of CP126122.1, forward strand.
TCTATACGAACATGCAGATCACCTATGTTGCCGAATCCATCGTTGACTTGTACGGACGGCGGGACTCCATCGGTGGATTGCTCATGACCTACGAAGCCCCAGTGCTGCGGCACTTTACGGCGCGTTTTGAAGAGGCGACGCCGGTCGAGAAAATTTCTTCGGACCGTTAGCCGCGCGGCAGGAAATCCGCTTTACAACATCGCAACATCGTCACTTTCGTTCGAAGAGTGCGCGCCCTCTCGATGAAGCGGCCCGCCCGTTCCGGTCGACAGTTTCTCCGATTCATTCCACCGTTCGAATCTTCAAGAATTCTGTCTCAGCGTGAGCCACGACTCCGGCCCGACGAAAAAACTTCACCGGCCTAGGAGCATTTTGCTCCGAGACATGTTATAAGCGAACTTCTTCGCAGGCAACACTATCCAAAGAGATACGTATTGTGTGAACTGCTCATAGGGCCGGGTATGGATGTGTTTCAGCGAGAAAACACTGTGAGCGCGTGATGCGGCAGGCACGAGAGCGACGGAAGAGCACTGCGATCCGAGAATGTTACGGGCACAGGTGTGATACACCATGGTGCCTCGTCATCAAGAAGGAGGGGCCTTGATGGCTTGTGCGAGGAAAATTTGTGAACCGGTATCGATTGGCCGGCCATCGAGCGGTGGACGAAATGTCCTTCATCCAAACGGACTGATCATCGATGGTCCATCCGCTGCCTCGCGACGGTTCCGTCGCGGTCCCTTCATCGGAGGGGTGTCCATCCTGTTGTTTTGCGCGATGACGTGGTCTGCTCACGCGCAACTTGGGATACCCTTGCCGCCGAAGCCCCCCCAACTGCCCACTGTGCCGCCACCTGCTCAGCCTCCTGGACTCGAGGTGCCTTCGCCCCGCCCACCGAGCACTCCCGACGCCTCTGCCGCGGGAGCGAAGATCATGGTGAAAGAAATTCAGTTGGTCGGAAACACGGCCTTTACGGCGCAGCAGATGGCTGAAGTCACGGCGCCCTATACCAATCGAGAATTGACGGCGGAGGATCTGGAAGGGTTACGGCTGGCGCTCACCTACTACTACATCAATCATGGGTACCTGACGTCGGGGGCGGTGATCCCGGAACAAGACGTGGCCGACGGCATCCTGAGGATGCAGATCATCGAGGGCAAGTTGACCGAGGTGAATGTGGAGGGCACCAAATGGTTCCGGCCCTCCTATTTCCAGAGTCGTATCAACCTGGCCGCCGGCCCTCCGTTGCATGTCGGGGTGTTGCAGGACCGGTTGCGTCTGATTCAAGCCAATCCCCGTATCGAACGGGTCAATGCCGAACTCCTTCCCGGATCGGTCATCGGAGAAAATACGCTCAACGTGAAGGTGACGGAAGCCAATCCCTTCAAGGCCTGGCTGGAGTTCAACAACTACCAATCTCCCGTCGTCGGTGCCGAACAAGGATTCGTGACGCTGGCCCATCGAAACCTCTTGGGCTTCGGCGACACGCTGAGTCTGCAGTATGGGCGGTCGGCCGGGATCAATCCGATGCTGAACTTTCGTTATGAAGTGCCGGTGAATGCCCATGACACCACCGTGGCTTTTCAATACCGGCGTTTCGATTTCAAGGTGACGGAAGATCCTTTCGAGGTGCTCGACATCAAGAACAAGGCCGAGATTTTCGGCTTCTCCGTTCGACATCCGGTCTACCGGACCGTCGAGCAGGAGTTTGCCCTCTCTCTGACAGGTGAGCACGCACGTAATGAGACTCTCGTGGGCGGAATGCCACAAGAGTTGCTCCTAGGATCGCCGGGCGGGAGGTTTCGGGTGACCTCGCTCCGGTTCGGGCAGGAGTATGCGCGTCGTTCGGCCGAGCAGGTGTTTTCCGCCCTCTCGCGGTTCTCCGTGGGTATCGGGGCCCTGGGGGCGACCGCCAACGGCGACCCCAATCTTCCAGATGCCCGCTTCTTTTCCTGGTTGGGCGAGGCCCAGTGGATCAGACAGCTTCCGGTGCTGCGTTCGCAGTTGATCAGCCGAGGGATCGTACAACTGTCGAACGACCATCTGTTCCCGCTCGAACAGATCGCGGTCGGCGGACGGTACAGCGTGCGCGGGTATCGGGAGTTCACACTCATTCGCGACAATGCCGCCATGGGATCGGTCGAGGTGCGAGTTCCCGTGTACCAGACGAAGGCCGGGGTGGATACGGTCTTCCTCGCCCCGTTTTTTGATGTCGGTCATGGATGGCAGACCACGGTCAACACTCCCGGCACACCTCCCAAGACCCTGGCCAGCCTCGGCATCGGCGCGATCTGGAATTTTTGGCGGGGAAGCCGTTTCGAAGTCTATTACGGGAAGCAGTTGAAGCGGTTCGATACCGGTCGGGACAACCTCCAGGACCACGGGGTTCATCTGCAACTGGTCGTGGAGGCGTTTTAGCCTTTCGATAAAGGGACGGAGCCGGCTGCAGCCCTGTTTCTGTGAGTGCGGATCTGGTGTAAAGCCCTACAGAGTTCAGCGTGCCTTGAACTTGTCCGCCGAATTGGAGTAAGAGAGCTGACCGCTTGCTGGATCCGGCCTAAGGAGGACCACGATGACGTTTCAGACTGTGCGACTCTTCACCGGGATCGCGATTCCCCTTTCGATGCTGTTCGCCCTGGCGACTCCCGCCGTCCCGCTCCATGCGCAGACGACGAACATCCAGGCCACTCCGGGAGCGATAGGAACGGGAGGTCTCGGCACGTCCGTCAGCACCGTGGGGAATACCACCAACATTACGGGGGGGACCAGGCCCGGAAGCGGCCCCAATCTGTTCCACAGCTTCAATCAATTTTCGGTGGGATCTGGCGATGTGGCGGCCTTCATCAATCCCGGCGGGGTCTCCAACGTCATCAGCCGCGTGATCGGAGGCTCGCCGTCCAATATCAACGGCACCATCCAGGCGCTCAATGCGAACCTGTTTTTCCTCAATCCTTCCGGCATCGTATTCGGCCCCTCCGCCCATTTGAATGTGTCGGGGTCCGCCTATTTCAGCACGGCCCAGCAACTGCGTCTGAGTGATTCGGTGTTTACGGCCAATCCGGCTCTTCTGGCCCTTGATGCCAGTCTCTCGGTCGGCAACCCTGTCGCATTCGGTTTCCTCGGGAACGGTCCCTACGGCTCCATTATCCTGTCCTCCTCCTCCACGTTGCTCCAAACCGGCGCGGTGATCGGCCTGATGGGCGGGCCGATCCAGATCAATGGATCGAAAATTACCGCGCAGCGGATCGTCGTGGGCAGTACGAACTCCGGGGGCGAAATGAGCGTGCAACCGACGGTCCAAAATCCTTTTGCCGGTGCATCGGGCAATGGACAAATCCAGGCGCAGCCCGGAACGCTGCTCGCCGCAGGCGGGGGGGGAGTCATCCCTGCGTCGGTGGATTTGCTTCCGAACAACATTACGGTAGCTCCCGGCAATCAGGTGATCACGACGATGAATCCCCTGACTCAACGGGTGACCCAAGTCCAGGTAGTAGGGACGAATTTTGCTGCCCTTCCACCGTTTTCTCCCCCTCCCCCCCCGGATGCGGCGGCGACCGTCAATACCGTGGCCTTTCTGAATCGCGCGGTCATGGTGCTTCCACAGCAGGCACCGGCTGCACCGCTTCCGTTATTGACCAGCCGTTGCGCAGCGCGGAAGGGTAGTGAGTTCAGCAGTTTCGTCCAGGCTCCGCGGGATGTGACTCCCGCGCAGCCTGGGACCGCCTTGGCGGCTCCGGTGGTGCTGGAGGAGGTGGGTGTCGAGACCGGAGCGGGATCTCCGACGGTGCAACTGACGGGACGGCGGAACGTTCCGGCAGTACAAGTCAGCGAGTCATGGCAGGGCTGTTAGTCCGCCAAGGAGGATGTCATGCCGACTTTCGGTAAGCTCGGTAAGAAGGTGATGGACGCCTGCGTAAGCAGAGAGACCATGCCGATCATGCCGTCCACACGGCGCCTTCCCCTGACCCTGAAAATTGTGTTGTGGGGGGCAGGATTTTTGGCGCTGACCTGGCTGGTCTGGCCCCACGTTGGGGCGGCAGATGAGATGCAGTCGGGCCAAAATCCTTCCATCGCGTCACCTGAGCAGGAAATGCAACGGGGGAAGTCGCGTTTCCAGCAGGGGAGCTTTGCGCAGGCGGCCGTCCATTGGATGGACGCCGCCCGCCTGTATGAAGAACGCGGACAGCCGAAAGAACAATGTCAGGCGTTGATCAATCTGGCACATGCCTTTCAACAAGAGGGCCAGATCCGCCGGGCTCAGGGAACCTTGCAGACGGCTCTCAAGCTCTCGGAGCAGACAGGCAAGCGGCTCCTGACCGCCACGATTCTCGGCCAGCTCGGAAATACGGCGCATGTCTTGGGGAAAGAGGAGATCGCAACGGAACATTTGACCAAAGCGCTGACGCTCGCCCGCGAGGAAAATCGTTCAGAACTGGTCGCGGCTCTCCTCAACGATTTAGGGAATTCCCTGAGCGCCCGCCAACAGTTCGCCGAAGCGATCGACGTCTATGCGGAGAGCCGGAGCCTCGCGGTTGAGACGAATCAACTCCCCCTCGCCATGACGGCTCAGGTGAACGGTGCGACGGCTTTGTTGCAGAACCAACAGGTGAGTGAAGCGCAACGACAGTTCGATCAAGCCTGGCAGACCGCGCAATCGCTTCCGGATAGTCGTGCCAAGACGGCCGGGATGTTGAACGTCGCCCTGGGCTATCAAGACCTTCATGCGGCCGTAGCGACATCGCGGCAGGGGGTGGCGAAGAAGCAGGATGCGGGCAAGGCGCGCACGACCGAGGGCCAGCCATCCGCCGTGATGGGAGGTCCGCTGCTCCGGCGTTCCGCCGAGGTGTTGACTGCGGCAGGCGACGTAGCCACCAGGATCGGGGATGCCAGGGGGCAGTCCTATGCCTGGGGCTATCTGGGTGAGCTGCTTGAAAAGGAGCATCGCCAGGCTGAAGCCTTGGAGTATTCACGAAAGGCCTCCTTTGCGGCCCAGCAGGTGAATGCGCCTGAATCGCTCTATCGATGGCAGTGGCAGGCTGCACGGTTGTTGAAAGCCGAAGGCAAGGAGGACGAGGCGTTGGAGGCCTACCAGCGCGCCGTGACGTTGCTGAAGCCGATCCGATACGAATACTCCGTCGGGTATCAGGGACGGCACCACTCGTTTTACGATTCCGTGGCGCCGCTCTTCGTCGAATATGAGGATGTGCTGTTGCGGCGGGCGTCGGCGTCGAAGACTCCCGAGCAGAGCGAACAGTGGCTGGTTCGGGTCAAGGACACGGTCGAGAATTCCTATGCGGCAGAGTTAGAGGACTATTTTCAGGACGATTGCGTCGCAACGGCGCGAAGCCAGCGCCGCGACGGTACGCTTCCTCCCCATACCGCCGTGGTCTACCCCATTTCTCTGCCGGATCGACTCGAATTGGTGGTGGAAACAGCGGATGGTCTCAAGCAAGTCGGGGTGCCGGTCAAAGGCGACAGGTTGACGAAGGAAATTCGAACCTTCAGGCAGCTGATTCAAGATCCTCGATCGCAGAACTACCTGCCTTCGGCACAGACCTTGTACGGATGGTTGGTCGCGCCGCTGCAACCAGGTCTGCAGGCGGCCGGGATTACTACTCTGGTGGTGGTGCCGGATGGAGCGCTTCGGACGATTCCGATCGGGGCGTTGCACGACGGTAAGCAGTTCGTGGTGGACAAGTTCGCGGTCGCCGTCACGCCGAGCATGGAGTTGGTCGATTTCAATCCCGCCCAGCGCCGCAAGGGAACATTGCTGTCCGTCGGTTTGACCGAATCCGTCGAGGGGGTCGCGGCTCCGTTGTACGTAGAAAGCGAAGTCCAGGCCGTCAGGACGCTCTATGGAGGGAAGCTGCTGATGAACAAGCAGTTTTCCGCACCTATCCTGGAACAGGAGATCAAGGATCAGGGGGTGGGCATCGTGCATGTCGCTTCCCACACCGTCATTGGAAACGATGCGAAGGAATCGTTTGTGCTCGCCCATGACGGCAAGATTTCCATGGACCGATTGTCGCAACTGGTCGGGTTGCAACAGTATCGGCAGCAGCCGTTGGACCTGCTGACCCTCAGTGCCTGTGAGACCGCTGCGGATGACGACCGCGCAGGCCTCGGTTTGACGGGGGTGGCGGTCAAGACCGGGGCGAGGACTGCCCTCGCGAGTCTCTGGGTGACGGAAAACGAATCGACATCGGAACTGATCTCGGAGTTCTATCGACAGTTGCAGGATCCGGCGGTGACCAAAGCCGTGGCCTTGCAACGGGCTCAGCAGAAGATTCTTGCCCAGCGTGGTCGCAGCCACCCCAGCTATTGGGCCTCGTTTCTCCTGATCAATAACTGGATGTGAAGCTGGGTCGACGGTCGATGCGGGGTGGAAAGGAACGGAGGGCGGTCGTTGTGACCTGCCGCCCTATAACTTCTTGCCCGTCATGATCTCGTAGGCTTCTTCGATCGTGTCCACTTCACGGACCAGCACCCTCGATTCGAGGCTCAGGGCGACGCGGTTGATCCTGGGGGCATAAAATTGGCCTCGCGGGACCAGAAGGACCCGGTATCCGGCGCGGGCCGCCGCCGTCGTTTTTTCGGGCACCTGTCCCACCTGACCGATTCGACCGTCGGCTTCCAACGTCCCGGTGATCGTGATTTCCTGGATCAGGGGATCTCCCTTGAGCAGGGCGAGAAAACCGATGGCCAAGGCGGCTTCCGCAGTCGAACCTTCCGCGCTCAGCGGTCCGGAAAATGTGGCGTAGAGGGATAGGGTGCCGGTCGGGTGAATCGAGGGCGTGAGGCGCTCGACCGCGAACCGGAAGGCTCGTTGAATCGATCCCATCCCGACTCCCCGGACCGGAACCTGACTCCGTCCCCAGCGCAGGGCCACCGGATCCGGTTGGCCGCCTTCATCCCATTTCATCACGAACGTCGGGAAGCCCAGCTGATCGTCCATATAGGTCGCCACGGAAATGGGCACCGTGACCGTTCGGCCGGCAAGGGCAACGGATGGAAGCAGCGCCAGAAGACCAGCCAGTGCTCCGGCGGCGGCGGCGATCAGAGGTGAGAGCGGGTACGAGCGGTTGTTGGCGGTTTGTGTGTGCATGAATCAAGTCTAGATGAGGGTCGTGGTTTGTCAAATCGATCCGGCCCGCAGTTCTGAGCCTGTGACGTCTGCCTTTGCCCGTCGAGTGCACGGGTCGAACAAGCGGCGACAAAATCAGAGGTCTTTCCACCATGGAGAGATTCCCCTACTGGAATCTTGATGCAGCCAGCCGTTCCACTTCCGGATGCCTCCCGCACCCTGCGCGTGGTACTCTTGGGCCGCTTCACGTTCGACCGTGGTTGATTCACTGATTGTGCTGTCGTCCACCGAGGAGTCCGATGTCGCAGCCGCGCACCGTCGTCATTACGGGAGCCTCTTCAGGAATCGGGGCGGCCTGCGCGCGTCATCTCGACGGACTCGGGTTCACGGTATGGGCCGGTATCCGCCGGCAAGAGGACGGCGACGAACTTGCGCGGGTGACCTCTTCACGTCTCCGCCCGCTGATGCTGGATGTGACCGATCCGGACTCGATCGCTGCGGCCGGGCGAACGCTGGTCGAAGTCTTGGGCGAGGCAGGTCTCGCGGGGCTGGTCAACAACGCCGGCATCTCCATCGCCGGCCCGCTGGAACTGCTGCCGCTTTCCGACGTGCGGACCCAGTTCGAGGTCAACCTGTTCGGGGCGCTCGCGATGACGCAAACCTTGCTGCCGCTGTTGCGAAGGGGACGCGGGCGTCTCGTGAACATCAGTTCCATCGCCGGGCGGGCGGCGACTCCGTTTCTCGGCGCCTATTGCGGATCGAAGTTTGCCCTGGAGGCGATGAGCGATGCCTTACGGTTGGAACTGGCTCCTTGGGGCATCACGGTCTCGTTGGTGGAACCGGGCGCGGTTCAGTCACAGATCTGGCAACGGGGCACGATGGCCGCCACACGCATCCTCGGTGAGGTTGCGCCGGAGTCGTTCCAGCTCTATGCACAACCCTTGTCCCGAATGCAGGAGGTGATCGGCCAAGCCGCCAAACGCGCGATCCCGGCGGAGGCCGTCGCTCGCGCCGTCGCCCATGCGTTGACCGCCACGCACCCGCATATCCGGTATCTCGTCGGCAAGGATGCACGGTTCAGAGCGTTGTTGAAATGGATGTTGCCAGATCGTGCGCAGGATCGTCTGCTGGCTTGGTTTTTTGGATTGCGATATCACACCTTGACCGGTGCATCTCGAATCGACCGAGGTGAGGAGCATGGCGGGAAGAGGGACGGAGCATGACTGAGTCGGGGTTGATTCGGTCGGCGGGCGGGGTCGTCTTACGGCACCAGGCGGTGCTGTTGATCCGTGTGTCCGACGGTAAGGGCCGCCCGATCTGGTCCTTTCCCAAAGGACGACTGGACGCCGGCGAAACGCCGGCCCAGGCTGCGTTGCGTGAAGTGCTGGAAGAAACGGGGTGGCGCTGTCGGATCGAGGCGGAACTGTCCACGACCGAATATTGGTTTCAACGAGAAGGGCGGCGATTCCGTAAAACAGTCGTGTGGTTCAAAATGGCGCCCATCGAACAGGCCGGTGCTCCCGACGGGGAAGTCGAGGACGTGCAGTGGGTGGATCGTCAAGAAGCGCTGACCCGGCTCAGCTATGCGTCGGACGTGACGCTGTTGTCGCAAGCGATCGCGCAAGGGCTCTCTGCCCCATAAATAAGGCGGCATCCCGCGCCGGAAGTCGCGACATTCACGAAGGTCGGAACAGTCGTATGTTCACGATGAATGCTTGCCTCGTTCCCTGCCTTGACAAGCCGGGACCCCTTCACTAGACTCGCCCCGATAGTGATTCTGTGCCTCGCCTTGCAAGGCAGTGACTTGTCGGCCTGTGCCTCACCTCGCGATTCGGCATCATCAGACGGACGTCAACCGGCGGCGCAGCCGGCACGCCTGTTCCCCATCGTTCACCAGAGGGCCCGCCTGTGTATAGTCTGGCTCGCTTTTCTCTACTGGAAATGACCGAATGTTCAGCCGTGCTGCGCCGGCTGGGCGAGCAGTCGACCTCGCTGCGGGACGCCGCCTCGCAAGCGGTGAACTACCTGTTCGCCACCCTCGGCAATCCAGAGACAGGGGAGCGGGACTGCATTCTGGTCCGCTGCTTTATGACCATGCCCTACTGCCGGTTGGATCAAGCGACTCAACAGCTGGCCAGCAACAAGCTGGGGGGCATTGTTCCGCACCCCGACCTCAAGTGTTTCACGCTCGTCGCCACGGCCGGTGAACAGCCGGACTGGAATTGGGTCGAACGGTCGCACCGTTACCGCGTGATTCCGATGGTCAACGCCGACTTCGTCAAACAATTTCCCATGTTTTCGCAACTCCTGCATCAGTTCGGACTGTCCACCCTCTTCGAGGTGGCCCCACAGGGTGAGTGGTTGGTGGATGTGGAGGAGAAGACGTACAACGTGTTTTACGTGCCCGATGCAGTGGGAAGCCCCTACGTGCCGGTCCAGGGGGACTTTGTGCTGAAGTACGGGGTGAAATCGGTCTTGTGTTTCGGCGGGCTGTTGCCCTCCCGCGATCTGTTCGCCGTAATTTTATTTTCAAGGACTCCTGTGCCGAGGAGAACCGCGACGCTGTGCAAATCCCTCGCACTCAGTATGAAGGCTTCCCTGCTGGCCTTCGACGAGACGGCTCCGTCGAAGACGGCCGACGAAGGACGATCGGTGCAGGGGCCGGTCGGCGTGATGCCGGAGCAGGGAACCCAGCTCCGGTACCAGTCTCGTGTGGCCGTAGCGGAACAGTTGTTGCGGGTATATGAGGATGCGGTGCGGACGCAGTCGGCGGGGGTTGTGCAGGCCCAACAGGCGCTCCGGGAGCGGGCCGATGCCCTGGAGCGGTCCGAGCGCGCCCTGCATGAGCAAACCCGCATCGTCAATTCGATCCTGCGCAGCATGGGCGACGGTGTCGTCGTGACCGACGGCGAGGGGCGGTTGGTGGTCGCCAATCCGGCCGTCGAAAGCATTCTCGGATTTTCACCCGGCACCGTGCCTCCGACGGAATGGCCGCAGCGCTATGAGTTCTTTCACGCCGACACCGTGACGCCGTTCCAGCTTCATGAATGGCCGCTGACGCGCGCGTTGCGCGGGGAAAAAATCGATTGGCTCGAAGTCTATGTGCGCGCCTCGCACGACGTTCCCGGTCGCTGGATCAGCATCAATGCCAGGTCGATCAAGGATGCCGACGGCGTACTGGTCGGAACCGTCGCGGTATTCCATGACATCACCTGGCTCAAGAGGGCGCAGGACGCCCTGTTCGAATCGGAGTATCGATTCCGGAGTCTGGTCGAGGGAGCCCGGGACATCATTTTTACCCTCTCGACCGACAGCACCCTCACCTCGATCAATCCGGCGTTTGAAACGGTCACCAATTGGTCCCGTTCGCAATGGATCGGAGAGCCGCTCACAGCGCTGCTGCATCCCGATGACGCCGGCTTCTGCCAAGATGTGGTGCAGGCGATTCTCGAACGCGGGGCACCGCTGACCTGTTCCATGCAACTCAGCATGAAGCAAGGCGGGTATGTGACAGGGGAATTCGTAGGCACGCCGCAAATGCGCCAGGGTCGAGTGGTGGGGGTGTTGGGGATCATTCGCGATGTGACCGAGCGCCGCCGGATCGAGGATGCGCTGCGGGTCAGCGAGGAACGGCTGCGTTCCATCGTGCAGTCGACCAAGGATGCTATTGTGCTGGTCAATGCGCTGATGAAAGTGGCGTTCTGGAACAAGGGCGCCGAGGCGACCTTCGGCTATGCGGCCGAAGAAGTCATCGGACAGCCTGTCACGATGATCATTCCGGAACGGTACCATGAGCAGTTGGAGCGGAATGTACAGCGGGTGCGGGTCTTCGAACGGACGCAGATGACGAGCAAGACCTTGGAACTCGTCGGCCTGCGGAAGGAGGGAGGCGAATTCCCGTTGGAGCTGAGCCTGACATCCTGGAAGGGGAAGTCTGATCTCTTTTTTACGATCATCATGCGCGACATCAGCGAACGGCGCTCGGCGGAAGAGGAATTGGACCGCCTGCATCGACACAATCAGGTCGTCTTGAACTCCGCCGGTGAAGGGATCTACGGCGTGGATCGGGAGGGGCGGTTGACGTTCGTCAATCCGGCGGCGGCCAAGATGTTCGGGTGGGAGGCCGAGGAATTGATCGGCCGGTCTCTCCATGCGTTGGTGCATCCGGCCGATCTCCATGGGGTTTCCTCGCCGGAGCAACCCTGTCCGATCGTGGAGGCGATTACCGGAGGGGAGGTTCGCGAACATGTGGACAGTACCTTCTGGCAAAAGGACGGGACGAGTTTTCCCGTCGAATATGTGAGCACGCCGATCAGGGAGCGAGGCGACGTCGTCGGCGCGGTGGTCGTGTTCAAGGACACGACCGATCGGAAGCGTGCCGAAGAGCAGCTGCAGGATTCCCTGCGCCGCCTGCGAAAACTCTCCCGTCGCATGGAGGGGATTCGCGAGGAGGAACGGGGACGAATCGCGCGTGAATTGCACGACGAGCTGGGGGTGGGGTTGACCTGTCTGAAGATCGACCTGTCCCGCCTGGGCGGGTTGCTGGGGGAACGGTCGGCGCCGCGGGACCGCGCCAGGATCGAGGAGAAGATTCGGGGAATGAAGGAGCAGGTGGACAGCACGATCACCTCGGTGCAACGCCTCGTGGCGGAGTTGCGTCCCGGCGTGCTCGACGATCTCGGGCTGGTCGCGGCGATCGAATGGCAATGCCGGGATTTTCAACGGCGCACCGGTATTGCCTGTCACTGTACGGTCAGCCACGAAGATTTGCGGATCGATCCGGAACATGCCACGGCGGTCTTCCGAATCTGCCAGGAGGCCTTGACCAACGTGACCCGCCATGCCCAGGCGACGGAGGTGCAGGTGCGGTTGGAAGACCAGGGCGTGGGTCTGTTGCTCCAGGTGAGTGACAACGGACGCGGGATTCCTCAGGAGCGGCTCGTTGATGCCAAGTCGTTCGGACTCTTGGGCATGCGTGAACGTGCCGACCTCCTCGGCGGAGATGTACAGATCGACACGCGGGACGGTGCGGGGTGCACGATCACGCTGCGTCTGCCCCGTTGAAGGTAAGCAGCATTGAACATGGGAGGAACCATGCGAACCACAGCCACGGTACGGATTCTCGTCGTCGATGATCACCCCTCCTTTCGCCGCGGGGTGAAGGATATTCTTGAGGAAGGGTTTGAAGGCGCCAGCATGGCGGAATGCGGCAACGCCCAGGAGATGCTCGACCTCGTGCGCGAGCACAGGTATGACCTCGTGGTCATGGACATCAGCATGCCGGGAAGAAGCGGTCCGGAGGTGCTCAAGGAATTGAAACAAGTGGCGCCGGAGCTGCCCGTTCTGATTCTCAGCATGCACCCGGAAGACCAGTATGCCATCCGCATGTTCAAGGCGGGCGCGGCAGGGTATTTGACGAAGGCCAGTGCGCCGGAAGAGCTGGTCCATGCGGCGAAAAAGGTGATGGCGGGTGGACAGTATGTCAGTGCGTCGGTCGGCGAAGCCCTGGCGCTCACGGTCAGGACCGGGGTCGACAAGTTACCGCATGAACGATTGTCCGACCGAGAATATGAAGTCCTCTGCCTGATCGCCTCGGGACAGACGGTCAGTGACATTGCCGAGAGCATCCATCTCAGCGTCACGACGATCAGCACCTATCGCGCCAGGATTTTGGACAAGATGAACTTGAAGAACAATGCCGAGCTGACGCGGTACGCGCTACAACATGGGCTGGTCGTCTGACGGGAATGCCGGACCGTCCCGACGGCGTCGAACAAACCACGACAACTCGCCCTGTCTATTTGTGACACAGGAATCAGACCTGCGGCGATAGTCTGACCGCGCTTGCCGTCATATTCTCCCCCCATGCATCAAGAACGGTGGATAGCGGGCACGTCTACGTTGTTGGCGGCCTTTCAGGCCATGCGCGGTGATCCATCGGCCGAACCGCAGCCGCGTGATCGTCGAACAGGATCTTTCTCTCAGCGTTGGCCCGGTGTATTGACGGGGCTGAGTGCGGTGGAAGCCGCGATGCTGCAGGACCTCACCTGGTGGGGGCCGCTCATGGAAAGCCGGCTGAAACAGATGACGGATACCAGAACAGAAGCTCGATCCGATCGGTAAGGTGAATGGGCCTATGGTGCGATTGCGGGACATATCGAATCAACGAACGGCGAGACGGCCGAAGGTCGCGCTGGTCTATGAAGACCTCAAGGCCGGATTCCGCTGTGCCGACCGCTGCGCATTGCACGGCTATCAGGCCACGCTGAGTTCACCGGCTGATCAGCTGGAACGTGATCTGCGGGACCTTCATCCGGATGTCGTTGTGGTCGAGCTGCCCTCCCTTCCCACGCCTCTCCACTCGACCGTGCCCCGTCTCAGGAGCCTGTGGCCGAAAGTCCCGATCATCGCGATGGTGGATCAGCCGCTAGATACGCGGCGAAACGGCTCCCGGCTTGATCTTGTGAAGACGTTCGGCGCGGACGTGTTCATGTGCCACTCCCTCGATCCTCCGGTGCCTCTCTCGTCACAGGCCCGCCAGTAGGGCTTGATCGGTACGTATCACGAACAGCGAGACGATGGTCGAGCAGACCGTCGTTCTGTGTCTCACGAGTTGAAAGGAGGCCATCGTGGCAAAACCGAAGATATTGATCGTCGAAGAGGATGAAGCGGTCGTGGCGACGCTGAAGCCGGCGATCGAAGATGAATACGAGATCCTTCAGGTCGACCGGACTCACAAGGTGCTGGATCTGGTTCAAGAAGAGGAACCGCTCGTCGTCCTCCTGGGCCCGGAGCCGTCGTCCAAACCTTCTTCCGAGGACGGTTTGCCGATCCTGCGCGAGTTGCGGCAGGCCGGTTGCCCTGTGAAGGTCGTCGTCTATACGGAGGAATCGGAACGGAAGGTTGCTGTTCAGGCCGTCCGGGAGGGCGCATTCGACGTGCTGTCCAAGCCTCTCGACCTGAACCTCCTGAAGAGTGTTGTGCGGCGCGCCGCCCGGCTGGCGGAACTTGAACGGGAAGGCCATGACGAAACGCCGCGAGGAGGCCGTGAAGAGTTCGACGGCATGCTCGGCACCAGCCCCAGCATCCGTCGCATTTTCGATGCGATTCGAAAGGTCGCCACCACGGATGTGCCGATCTTCATCACCGGTGAACGCGGAACGGGCAAGGAACTGACGGCGAAAGCGATTCATCAACGGGGGGAACGAAGGCAGGCGCCGTTCATCTCCCTCAACTGCGGAGCGATTCCGGAGGGTCTGTTGGAGGCGGAACTGTTTGGAGAAGAACGGCGTGGATCTGCGGGAGGCGTCGCCCTGAAAATAGGCAAGATCGAACGGGCTGAGGGCGGGAGCTTGTTCCTTGATGAGGTCAACGAGCTTCCCTCCGCCTTGCAGGCCAAGTTGTCGCGGTGCCTGCAGGATCGAACCTTTGAACGGATCGGCGGGCAACAGCCGATCGAGATGAATGTCCGCATCATCGCCGCCGGCACGGTGAGTCTCAAAGAAGCGGTCAAGAAAGGCGCGTTTCGAAAAGATCTCTATGCGCAGCTCGGGACGGTGCACATCAATGTGCCTCCGTTGCGGGAGCGCGGTGACGATGTGTTGTTGATGGCCATGGCGTTCCTGCGGCAGGCTGCGGCACAGGGCAAGACGCAGGTGCACGGTTTCACACGCGAGGCCCTGGAGGCGATGCGTGCCTATGCCTGGCCGGACAATGTGCGCGAACTGTCCGGAAAGATCGGGCGCGCGGTCGTGCTGGCGGAGGGAAGGCATGTCACGCCGGTGGATTTGGGAATTCCCCAGCAGGCCGAGCGACGGGGGGAGGAATCGATTTCCCTCAAGGTCAACCAGCAGCGGATTGAGACGGACCTGATCATGAAGGCGTTCACGCTGTCCCAGGGGAACTTGAGTCGAGCCGCGCACGAGTTGGGCATCAGCCGATCGACGCTGTACCGGCGGCTGCGGCAATACGGAATGGAGCGCACCCTCGACGCACGGCGGACTCTCGGTGTGCCCCAACGGGTCTGGATGTCGGACCATTGATGCGATGCCGGGCCATTGCACTGCTCGACGGCCTCATGCGTGTGGCCGGCTTGCCTGTCGGTGTGCGTATGACGGAGGGGAGTGTGCGCAAAAGGGTTGACCGACCGGCCTGATTTTGTTAAGTACGACGGTATCCAACCACAAAGGCTTGCAACCTCGTTCATTCCGAGGCGTTGTGAGGACATCGCCTGACGGCATCCCTCGTGACGTGCCGCTGCGAGCGGCCAGCTGGTTGCGAACGAAGCGCACCAGTCCCATTGCTGCCCTGTTTCTGCCGGTTGCAAGGCGTGCAAGTCCGGACAAGACGGCCGGCTGAATTCCCAAGCAGGAGCGACCAGATGACATCTGATGCAACGTCATTGTGGACCAGACGACGGTTCTTGCGTACGACTGCGGTCGGGATGGCGTTGGCGGTCGCCCGCCTGGTTCTGCCGTCAGACGGTTGGGCGGCACGACTTCCGGAAGGACGATTGAGTTTCTACAATCTGCAGACCGACGAGCGGTTGTCCGTCACGTACCGGACCGAAGCGGGCACCTACGATCAAAGCGCTCTTAACGAGCTGAACTATCTGCTGCGGTGCCACCATACGAACGAGTCGACGATGATGGACGTACGACTCATCGAGTTCGTGAATCTGGTCCAGAAACGTATCGGCGGCCGTCGCGACGTGCACGTCATATCCGGCTATCGTTCTCCCGAATACAACGAACACCTCATCAGAATCGGTACGCGCGCGGCGCGCAACAGTTACCATGTGTTGGGGCAGGCCGTGGATGTGCAGATTCCCGGCGTGCCGCTGCGAACCCTGCGGGAGGTCGCCGTACGACTGGGCTGCGGCGGAGTCGGTTACTATCCGCGCGGCAAATTCGTCCATCTGGATTCAGGGCCGTTTCGTTATTGGTAACGAAGCACGTGGTGCGCTCCTGTCTGGTTTGCCTGCCTTTGTCTATCTCTATTCGGTGCACCGAAGATTTTCCGCACTGAAGCACCTGCGAGCGGGGCGGCGATTCTTCCCGCTATTTGCATGACCCCCTCCACCTTGCCGTGGTAGGGTGACGGCTGGATTTCTGAACAAGGAGCATCGCACATGCTGGTTTCAAAGGGAGATGTCGTGTCGATCGAATACACCATTCGGCTGGAGGATGACCGTATCATCGAGACAACCGTCGGGACCGCTCCGTTGAGGTACACCCATGGGCAGGATGAAATTCTGCGCGGCCTGGAAGCGGGGCTGACCGGAATGGAAGTCGGGGCGTCGAGGACCGTCACGGTTCAGCCGGTCGATGGGTATGGGGAGATTCACCCGGAGGGATTTTTCGAGGTGCAGAGGGACCGGATTCCGGTAGAGGCTCAACGGGTCGGGACAAAATTGGAAGCCACGGCTCCGGATGGAACGGCGGTGTTTCCATATATCGCGGAAATCAAGGAACAGGTCGTCGTGCTCAATCTCAACCATCCGCTCGCAGGCAAGACCCTGTTGTTCGATGTCAGAATCGTGGACATCGCGCGTGACGATGGGCAACCTGCAATAGAACTATCTGCAAGGAAGGAAGAAGGGAATTAACCGACGAGATCGGGATTCATTCTGGTCATGGATTGGACCGAGGTGGCCTTGATTTCGTTGTAGACGATGGCGCGGCCGGCCTGACGAAGCCGGCTGAAGATCCCTTCCACCACGACATAGTCGCCTTCCCGTACGTCCGTCTTTCCGAGGCCCACGACTTTTACCGTTCCCGCCGTATCCTGCAGCAGAAAGCCGAAAGCCGGGTGCCCGTCGCGATTGGTGGCGAGTTGAAAACTCGTGACGCGGCCGCTGACGGTCACGACTTGATGGTCATAGTGATCGGGATGGGCCAAGAGTTCCGTGACCTCGACCATCGCCGAGGCAGAGAGCGAACCGGCTGACATCATCCACGCGACGAAGGTGATCGTGCCGAGCAGGAGAGCGATGCCTGGTCTATTGGATCGGAAAGACCGCCCGCGGCGAAGCCACATGATGGACGAATTATACAAAATTCAATCAGGCCTGAGAAGCGGGCCGCGAAAAAAAACTTTAGAAAATCGAGAACAGGGCAACGACGCAATCCGAGATCGTCGCCACCTCATACGTCCCGCAACTCGCCGATGAAACTGTTCAGGACATGCTGCTTCATTTGGCCGACCTCTTCCGTCGCCGGCTGGGCCGCCTCATCGGCAAGGGCCAGGGTTTCCTTCGCCGTCGGTGCGGTGCGGGTCAGCAGTTCCTGTTCGAGTGCGTCCGGACTGCCGTCGACCTCTGCTAGAATCGCCATCAGCCGCTGGAGGCCGAAGAGGGAGCGGGTCGGCTCAGAGTGGACGGCATTCGAACTCGCCCCATGGACGAGCGACAGCCAAAATTTCGCTTCAAGGTCTTCCCCCAGGGTGCCCCATACGAACTTGTGCAGCTTGTCGACCAGCGCGTCTTCGGTGCGTTCCAGCCCGTCATAGACGGCAATCGACCGTTCCACCGGCCGTTCAGCCAGCACCGCGAGCGTTTCTTTCCACAGATCGAGCGGCGCCGTCACCGGGACATCCTGTGTCGAGGAGCGTTGCAGCGAGGTCTGGAGGGCCTGGAGGTATTGGTGGAGATATTTGACCTTCCGTGCTGCCAGGCTGCCGGCTGGGATGCCCCAGATGTGACCCACTTCGTGCTCCTGCATGGGGGCGGCATTGATCGTCTTCCATTCTCTCTCGGAAAGTTCGAAGCGTTTCCGATACTTTTCCAGCAAACGCAACTGCGTCTGCATTTCGAGTCCCAACCGGGCCTCCTGGTAGGCCTCGGCGGTAATGTCGTTCTCGTCCCATCGCCGTTCCAACAACCGGATGGCAGGCTTGGGGACTGCGGCACGGGCCTGTTGTTTGATGGTGTTCACCGCATCGGCATGCATATTGAATTTCGTGTGCAGGAGTTCTTCGGCGGCGCGGACCAACCCTTCAGCCAGCGCCATCATGCCCCTCATCGCTTCCATTTGAAGCCAGAGCCGTTCCCGCCGCAACCGGACCCGGCGCCGATACTCGTCCCGCCGGCTGGTGACATCGCGCAGGGCATCCTGCGTGACGACCTGGTGGATCGGCTTGGTACCGGCCACACAGCGCGGGTCTGGGCGGTCCGCCGCAATGTAGCTGATTTCTTCTGGCGTAATGTCGAAATGTTGCAGCAGCAGGAGCTTCAGCATGATCCTGCCTTGGATCGGGAATTGTTCGATGGTGGAGGCGATGAGTTCTTGGGTGAGCAATGCGGACATCGTGTGGGACCCTCGTGCGACGTAAAAGGTTCGCTCAGGCCGTGCCCTGATGGCTGGTTTCCAGATAGACCGCCACGTATTCCCGGATTTGCTGGATGGTGCCGCTGATGAACAGCTCGCGCGGGATTTCGACACGCACCAGCTTGGCTGGATCGACGCCTCGGTCGATGGCATATTCTTCATCAATATAAAGGCTGACGGACCCGTCGGGGAAACGGACGGCATAGACGGCGTTGTTATCGGCCATGGGATCTGCTCCGTCTGATGTTGTGGGACAAGGTGGATGATTACAGGTAACACAGGCTCAACCCGGCTGTCAAAGCTCGGTCAACTGCCGCCGGATGCGAAGGTCAGCGGCGAAAGACCCGCCGTCGCCAGACAATATAACTCGTAAAGACGATCAGGGCGATGAGGAGGGTGTTGCGGATGCGGCCTGGGCCGAAACAGGTCAGGTTCACCAGGGCATTGGTGGTTCCATAGGCGGCATAGACCAGGTAGACCAGCAGCGACCATTGTTTGACCCGAAGAAACCCATAGCCCACCAGGCTGTGGAGAAGGGGCGAGAGGGCTTTGGTCAGGAACCCGGCCGCGCCGTCCAGTTTGGTGCAGAAAAACGGCAGGAGATAGTCGGGATTCTGCGCGATGATAATGGCGTCATTGCCCGCGCTCACGAGAAACAGCAGCCCCAGAAACCGGATGTCATGCGCCCGTGTCCAGGCCGTCCGGCCCGTTCTCATAAGGTCGGATCCGGCGGGGACCGGCCCCAGTGCCGCGTCATAACTCTGCAATGCCCACCAAGGAAGGGCCAGCAGCATGAAGAAAAAGACCTCGGCGGCCCGTCCGGAAATGCGCCCGAGAGCCAGGCTCAATGCAATTAGGAGGATGGTGGCCGCACCGTAGAGCAACCCGGCCCGACGGCGACCCCTGATCAGTTGTCCGAGTCCCGGCAACAAGGCCGAGAAGAGGGCCGCGCGGTGGTCAAGGGTGGAAGGCCGAGGTGTTTGGGCGCACATGGAGTTACAGGCTGCTGTCAGGGTGAGCGCCGGTGCAAAAACGACACGGCCTTCGGTCGCGAGACCGAAGGCCGTAGAACCGGCATCTCCGTCAGCCGCCCTCAGCCTCCCAGAGTATCCAGCGTTTCCTTCAGACTCTTGCGGATGCAGGTGAAGATCGGGGTGTCGCGCAAGGTGTAGCGGCTGCCCTCGGTTTCTCGCAGCGCCATGACGAGGTCCAGAAAATCTTCCGGCTTGTCGCTCTCGAACGCGACGACCCATTCCTGGTCGTCGAGCCCGAACGAATAGGTCGTATTGAGCTTGACCGATGGGAAGCGATGGCCGACCTCGATGTGTTCGTCCATCATGCCCTGTCTGGCGGCCTTCGTGAGCAGGAACCACTCGCGGGTCTTCACGAAGGGATAGACGAAGATGTACTTGGCCTTGCCGGGGACCACGGTCAGCCGCTTGCTTTCTTGGTTCTCATGCGTGTGGTTATCGACATAGATCGAGCGTTTGGTCATGGCCAGGTAGGAGTAGGGGTTGCTCAAATATTTCCCCAAGCCGGATGCTAAAATCTTCGTGCTCATTTCCTGGAACAGTTCGAGTTCATAACTGATCCGCCACAACATCAAGTCGCAGTCACCCCGGATGCCGACCGTCGTGTAGGCGATCACCAGGACCTTGCCCTGGTACTCTTCCACGGCACGGAGAAACTCCTGCTTTCCACGGGTGCGTTCATCCTCGGAAAGCCGACGCCAGGCCGGATCGATCTTATAGAAGGTGAAATTAACGAATTGACGGCGGGGTGGTTGTTCGGGGCTGGCCATGACGAACCCTCCAGGCAACTTCTTGATAATGTGAAAGATTAAGAGTTAGGTCTTTAGCATTTCATCTTGCGCGCTGTCAACAGATCCGGAGCGGCACAGGCTATGAATTGACAGGCCGAAACCGATCTGGTACTGCCTGATCAGCATGAGCGGATCCAGAAGATTCTCTAGCGGATGCCTGTGGGTGCCCGGCCTCCTCCTCATGGCGAGTTGGAGCGTGACCGTTCCGTCGCAGGCCATCGAGCTGCAACCGACGCCGGAACAGATCCAGGCCGCTCTGGAGCGAGGCAAGTCGGCGGCGCGCCAGCGCCTATCTCCCGATCAACTCTATGACTGGTTCGGCGCAAGCGAAGAACTCGCCCCTCGCGGCTTCATCATGACGAAGCTGGGGAGCCTGCTGGTGATGGCCAATCACCTGTCGCTGCGTGATCAGACTCCGACCGAGCAGGACATCACCCAGGTGCTGGCGAATGAACAGCTCCTGGTCAGCGTGGTGATTTATGGAGACCGGATGAACTTTGCTGCAGACAGTTATGTGGTGTTGGAGCAGGACGGCCGGACCGTCAAACCGGCCACGGTTCGGTTCGACGCGCGGGGCGACCGCACGACGGTGTGGCCGCAACAGCCGGCCTATCGCGCCAAAGTGATCGCGCAGTTTCCCTATGCCGACCTCGACCCGCGGGCCAAGACCAGGCTGACGGTCTTTCCCTCCGGCGGGGGACAGGTCAGTTTCGATCTCGATTTTGCCCACATCCAATAGTGCAGGCGTTCCTGACCTGCCGTTCCCCTCGCAAGGGTTCGATCCTGATGAATAAGACGAACGCCTGGACCGCTGAAACCATCGCCGTCGGGTCGGAACTGTTGCTCGGCGGCAGACTCGACACCAATTCGCTCTTTATCGCCGACCGGCTCGCCTCCTGCGGGGTCGAACTCCGGTACAAGACCACGGTCGGCGACGATCTGTCCGACATCGTCGCAGCGTTGAAGTCGGCGGCGCGACGGGTTTCTGTGGTGATCCTGACCGGCGGGCTGGGGCCGACTGTCGACGACCTCACAAGGGAGGCGGTGGCGCGCGCGACCGGCCACCGATTGGCCCGGCGCAAGGCGGCGTTGGACGAGATGACCGCCCGCTTGGCTTCCTGGGGGCGCAAGCCGAACCGGTCGCAGTTTCGACAGGCCAAGATTCCCGCCGGTGCCGACATCCTTCCCAATCCGGTCGGGACCGCGCCGGGGTTTGTGCTCATTTGGAAGGGGACATTCCTCGCGGCTGTGCCGGGAGTGCCGCGCGAAATGGAGCCGATGGTGACGGAGGGTGTGCTGCCGCGATTGCAGAATTGGATGGACATCAAAAGGGCGGCCGGCGTGGTTCCAATGGTCCGGCGCGTGCTCCACACGTCCGGTGTCCCGGAATCGCTCGTGGATGAGAAACTCACCGGGCTCATTCCGAAAGGCAGTCCGATCCAGCTCGGCATCTATGCCTCGCCGATGGAGATCATGGTGTCGTTGACCGGACCGGCGGCGCCGACACAGCAAGGGGCTGTCTCCATCGAGACGTTGCTCAAGGAAGCTCGGGAACGGCTCAGCGACATCCTCTATGGAGAGGAAGACGAGACGATGGAATCGGTGGTCGGCCGGTTGCTGAACGAACGGAAGTTCACCCTGGCGGTGGCGGAATCCTGTACCGGTGGGTTGATCGGTCATCGGCTCACCCAGGTGGCAGGATCTTCGGCCTATCTGGATCGGGTCGCCGTCACCTACAGCAACCGCGCGAAGGTGCAGATGCTTGGTGTGCCACCGGATGTGATCGATCGGCATGGCGCAGTCAGCGCGGAAACGGCTGCTGCGATGGCGCGGGGGGTGCGTGAGCGGAGCGACACCGATATCGGACTCAGCGTGACCGGCATCGCCGGGCCGGGAGGGGCCACCGAGACGAAACCGGTCGGCCTGGTCTATGTGGGGTTGGACGGTGGGCCGAACGAGGCGTTCACGAGGGAGTTCCGTTTTTACGGCGGCGACCGCACCGTCATCAAACAGCGCTCCTCGCAGGCCGCGCTTGACCTATTGCGCCGCTGGCTGATCCAGAAGGGGCGGTGATGATCCGGGCGTTTCTCGCCATTGAGCTACCGTCGGATCTGCGTGAGGGGCTTGCAGCGATTCAACAGGACTTGAGGCGGCGGCTCGAACGGGCGGTCGATCGGCAGGTGCACATTAGCTGGGTGCGACCGGCTTCCCTCCACCTCACGCTCAAGTTCCTCGGCGACATGCTTGAAGAAACGATCCAGCCGCTCCATACAGGGATCGAGCAGGTCGCAGCGGATCATCGGACGATCCAGGTTCCCCTAGAACGGCTTGGAACATTTCCCCGCCCGCAACAGCCGAGAGTATTATGGGCCGGGCCGTCTGAACGGTGGGAGCAGGGTGGCGAGGCATTGCGGCTGGCGACGCTGCATCGCGCCATTGAAGACTGTTGCCAAGCGGCGGGGTTCGCGCCGGAAGGACGGCCGCTCAGTCCACACTTGACCCTTGCGCGGATCAAGGAAGGGGAGAAGCAGGTCGGGCAGGCCCTCGCCCAAAGCGCGGTGATGGATCGACCGCTCACGATCGGTGCGTTCCCCATTGAGGCGATTGTCTTGATGAAGAGCGAGCTGCGACCGACCGGCTCGGTCTATACGAAACTGTGGGAGGTGCGGTTAAACGGAAAATGAGCCGAAGAAGACAGGGTGATCGGAAAAACAGTGCCTGCAGGTTGTCGTGGGAAACGGATCATTACCATGACAAGGCCTGACTACCCTATCGCACATTCCGCCGCGATTTCCGAATCGTCCGGCTCGGTCGTCTGCCTCTTCTCCATGGCATTCACGATCCCGCCATACACCCTTGCCGCAGCTGCAGACCAGGCTGGGTTGAATGGCTCGCCTCGGAATGCCGCTTCGGCGGCTTTCTTTTCATCGTAGGTCAGGGCGCGTGGTCTGCTCGTCTCAGGGTCCTTCGATTCCGCGAGGTCTCTGCTGCATTCATTTTCCATCATCTCCTGTCTCATAGGGCCCTCCTTTGTCACTCGATGTTTATGGGCGACTGATCCCACGAATGAGCAAGCTTAGTGCCAGTCAGATCGCCATTCGCAAGTGTCACCCAAGGACATTGTACCAGCTACTCTCATCCAAATAGTCCGATAGGGCGGCTCGTTCTTTCACAAAACATTTTCAGATAGTTACGCGCTGCATGCCGTTCGTGATGCCTCCAGGAGCGGCAGGTTCTATGGCGGTCATCCTGAAAAAAACTCGAGTCTGGATGAACGGCCTGATGGCACATGTGACACAAGTCTCATGAAATGTGACAGTCCAACTTCTCATAAACAGTTGTTGAGGGCAAAGAGGAGTATCTTCTTCGATACAGTCAGTATCACTTCAGGTGCGATGCTCAAGCGAAAAGAACATCGAATTACTGGAATGTCAGATGAAAGGTCAAAAATGAGCTGGTAGCCACCACTGTCCTGGAGTTGGCTAGGGAAGGTCGGACCGCAGACGGTTGAATTGGAATCGATGGCGCGAGACGCCAAGAATCCTACGCAGGACGCAGTGCAACAAGCCATCAAGGTATAGGGTAACGAAGCAAGACCGGTGAGAGTGAACGACAACGTATCAAGAAAAGGAAAACTTGTGATGAGTACCTCAAGAACTCTCGACCGGAGATGCGAGGGGGATGTGAAACTGACAACCTGGATCGACAAGCTATTGTATCTATTTTGATACCGCCGGTAATTCTTTTGGATACAGTTTCCTCTTCTGAATTCTCTTCTAGAAAAATACGTCCATTCGTATCGACTGAATAATGTGTATAGCTTAAGACTTCATCTGACAGACAGCGAGTCCTCACCGGGTTACGCTGCCAGGATCTTTTCCTTTGCCAACGGCACACTGTCGCGAAACGTCTGCATCGGGGTCTTGCCATAGCACCACCGGCCTTGATGGGGCCGCTGGTTGTTGTAGTCCGCCATCCACCCGTCGAGATCAGTCTGGAGTTCCTCCAGCGTCCGATAGATCTTCTTCCGACACGTCACGCGGTAAAACTCGTTCAACATGGTCTTGTGGAACCGCTCGCAAATGCCGTTCGTCTGCGGATGCCGAGTTTTGGTCCGAGTGTGATCAATGTTCTCCACGGCCAGATACAGTTCATATTCATGACGCTCGGGGGCGCCACAGTACTCGGTCCCACGGTCGGTCAGGACCCGGTTCAGTGGAATTTCGTGCTGCTCAAAGAACGGCAGTACCCGATCATTGAGACGGTCCGCAGCGGTGATCGGCGTCTTCCGATCATACAGTTTTGCGAACCCGACCTTGCTGTAGGTATCGATGAAGGTCTGTTGATAGATCCGCCCGACGCCCTTGAGCGTCCCGACGTAGAAGGTGTCCTGGGCCCCACAATACCCCGGACACTCACTCTCGAACTCCCCGTGCGCTTCTTTGTCCGCCTTCGCCTTCTCCAAGGCCACGACCTGGGCCTCGGTTAAGATCAACCCCTCTTGAGCGACCTTGGCCTCCAACGCCTTCAGCCGTTTCCGCATGGTCTCCAGATCATGCCGGAGCCAGATGCACCGGACGCCCGCGGGGGAAATCGTTAAGGCCTGCTTGTGGAGTTCATTCGCCACACGCTGTTGGCCCCAGGCCGGTTGGTCGATGGCCACCCGCACAATGGCCTGTTCCACCTCGGGCGAGACCCGATTCTTCAGGAGCGGTTTCTGTCGGGAGATCTCTTGCAGTGCGGCCTCACCGCCCGTCTCGTAGAGTTCCTTGAAGCGGTAGAAACTATCTCGGCTATACCCCATCACCTGACAGGCTCTGGAGACATTGCCGAGCTGCTTCGCCAATTCCAACACCCCGACCTTGGTCTTAATGATCTTCTGCTCGGTGGTCATGGTCCTCACTCCTTCCGTGAAGGTGAGGACTCTACCTGGCTGTCAGATTAAGTTCTAGCTAACGCAAATAATGTAAGGAAGACTTCTAAGTAATCTTTCTGACACATGCCTTGCTGTTTCTGTGATGTGCGTGTCGTTCAGACCCTGACAATGCAACTGGGTCCGATCCGGCAGGGTGGAGGGATCAGTATAAACTCTTTGAAAATCGACGGGTTGAGTCCCATGGAGGTACGCTGCTGGTCTACGAAATCCTAAGAAAATACTCCCGACCTCCTTCGTCACGACGGAAAAGACTCCCGGTGCATTTTCCCTCGCTCACAAAGGGCCTGCAACAGCCACCCCGACGACTTCTTGCCGGAATTGAAGCGTCGACTGTGATGAGTTGAGCCGAACAGGCATTGATGAATTGCTCCATGAGGCCGAAGGTCCTATTCGCTCTTTTTGAGTATGAGCTTCGGTGATTGAATGTCTCCCAACGCTACCGTGACCAGATCCCAACCAGCACGACCGTAGGTGTCAAGTGTGGCTTGTAACGTCAGCGCGTCGCTGGTCACTTCAACCACTTTGTATTGAATGCGTTTGATGTCCGCCGCGGATGAGAGATTCCGACTCCCCCAGAATGCCGTTCCGATATTGAACGCGATTAAAACACCCATTACCCCGACCCATCCCACTAATTGATGACGTGTCATCTGTGCGATCTCCTTTCAAGGTGCCCATCAAGATGTACGATTTTCCATCCAGCCCCACAAGAGAATCGTACGTCTCCGGAACTGCGTTGTCACTATCTTGCGACCGACTGCCACAAGACACGGCCTGTTGGTTCGGGTGGGTTTTTGTAGGGGCGCAAAGCATGGACAAGGCATGTCACCCATTGCCGGGATATCGAGGCAGAGCGTCACGGAGGCACCGGGAGCTGTGCTCCATGGCATAGACGACAGTGAATTCGGCACATTAGACAAATAGGGCATGACGAGAACCAATCTGTGCCGTTCTTAAGCAGACCGATCAAAATCATGTAGGTTTCTAAGAATCAGCCACGAGCGACAGATTCTATCACCACTTCGATCTCAGCAAGCGCCGACAACTTTTCCGACGTCTTCACACCTTTGGAGTCAGCGAGATCCTTGCCATAAAAAGAGGTGGCTCCGGTTGGTTGGACAGCCTAGGCCATTCCTTAAGTGGCGCCTGGCGGATTGCTGACTACGCGGCCGTGAGCTGTGTCGTCAGGTTGTCATAGTACACCTGGTCGGGCGTCTTGCCGTCAAGCGCCTGATGGGGCCGGGTCTGATTGTAGAATGTCAGGTAGCGCTCCAAGCCCTGGTGGGCTGCATTGACGGTGTCGTACTCGTGCAAATAGACCTCCTCGTATTTAATGCTCTTCTAGAGTCGCTCGACGAACACGTTGTCTCGCCAACACCCTTTTCCGTCCATGCTGATCTGGATGCCGTGCTGGGTGAGCAGTCCGGTGAATTCGTGGCTGGTGAATTGGCACCCTTGGTCAGTATTGAAGATGGTCGGAAGGCCGTGCCGGGTAATCGCCTCCTGCACCGCGTCCAGACAGAAGTCAGTCGTGAGCGTGTTGGAGAGTCGCCAGGCCAGCACCCGGCGACTGGCCCAGTCGAGCACGGCGAACAAATAGACGAAGCCCCGTGCCATCGGAATGTAGGTGATATCCGCCGCCCAGACCTGATTGGGACGACGGATCGTGAGATCGCGGAGGAGATACGGATAGATGGTGTGGGCCGGATGCCGCTGGCTAAGGTGCGGCTTGCGATACAGGGCCTCAATCCCCATGCGGCGCATCAATGTCGCCACATGCCGCCGTCCGATGGTTCGGCCCTCTTGCCGCAAGAGATCGCGCAGCATGCGGGCGCCGGCAAACGGATGAAGCAGGTGGAGTTCATCCAGCCGACGCATCAGCGCCAGCTCCGTCCCTGACACCGGCGTCGGCTGGTAGTAGGCCGTCGAGCGAGACAACCCGAGGAGCTGACATTGCCGAACGACTGGCAGGGCATGGGTTCGGTTGATCATCGCTTTGCGCTCAACAATCCCGCCTTGATGAGCGCCCCTTCTAAAAAATCATTCTCCAGGGCCAGTTGGCCAATTTTGGCGTGGAGGGTCTTGAGATCCGGCGTGTCCGCTGTCGGCGTGGTCCCGCCAAAGACAGCGGCGGCCCGCGCCAGCAATTGTTGCTTCCATTCGGTGATCTGCGTGGGATGGACTTGAAACTGCTCGGCTAATTCGGCCAGCGTTTTGTCGCCTTTGACTGCCGCCAAAGCCACCTGGGCCTTAAACGTGGCTCCGTGATTCCGTCTTGTCCTCTTCATTGCCTCGCTCCTCTCGTCTGCCACCCCTCGGTGAGGTGGGCGAAGCCAGGCTACCACTTACCACACTGTCCGAATTTCCGGAGCCCCCTCTAAATTCCAGCAGAGGGATTAACACGCGGCACCCATTTCGCAGATGTTCGTCGAAGGTAAAGCGACGCCATGCGGAGCGGACCCTATTCCGCGCCTCGCGTGCATAGAGCGGATCGGAGGGATCGGGACGGCTCAGTTTTGCCATCGCCCGCTCCAGCGATACACCTAGGGAAGCTCTGATTAATTCCCGATTTTGATCAGTCGGCATCTAAAACACAGGGAATCTAACTCATCGCTGTCTGGAACTTCGAATTAATCAGACCTTCCCTAGGCTGAAGCGACCCCCTACGTTCTGCATAATGCCTCTTCTAGGAAAGCCGAAGGAGAGACAGGAAGTCGGTACATCCTAAGGTTCCGGAGTCTTTGTTCAGCTTATCTCGCAGCTTTCAATGTGTGCAGGAATATGAGAAATAAAAGAGGTCGGGAGTTCTTTGTTTTGACCAATGCGCGGCGGACAAAGCTGGCGATCCGAGCGGAGGACTGGCAATGGTCGCGTCCGGGTGGCGAAAACAAGGGGACGTGCAACTGACAATCTGGCTCAGTATGGTCGGTGCAGGGTTTTTGGGAAAGACTTTCGGCCCTTGTTCCTGTATTGCTTTCGATACCACCGATATTCTTTTAGATACAGTTTCCTCTCCTGAATTCTCCTCCAGTATTAATACGTCCATTCGTATCGGTTGAATAACCCAAGGAAGACTTCTTATTAATTTTTCCGGCACATGCCTTGCTCCTCTGCTCTTTCACTGACATGCGTCTCGTTCAGATCCTGACGCTGCAATTGTGTCCGGTCCGGCAGGACGGAGGGATCAGCATGGACTCTTTGCAAATCGGCAGGTTGCATTCCACGGAGGTACGCGGTTGGCCTACGAGATCCTACGAAATCCAAAGAAAAGACTCCCGACCCCTTCGTTGATCCCTGTCGATGTTTTTGAATTGCTCAATGCGACTTGGAACAATTTGACCGCGGAGCAATGACAGAGGCCAACCGGTTCACTTCACTAAGGTTTCGAAACAACAGGTGTGAGTTGCTTCCTGATTAGCTCACTTGGGAGCCTCCTGAGTGCCACCTAACAGACCGATGAAACTGACGGTCGCCTTCGGCGCTCGCTGCTTATCGGCAAGGAATTGGACAACAGGGATTAAATGGACATCTTTGAGAAATATCTGAATAGCGTCCCTCTAAAATAACCTCCTGAGGATTCAGATTCTTTTCGTCTCCGCGTGGGGAGTAAGGACAGGCTGGTTTTTTCGGTTCAATCCGTAGGCCACGTCGCAATCAACTCCCCGGTGCCGATGCCAGAGTGCAAAGTGGCCTGTCCTCCCTTACGTTCAGGCCGATTGGGTCGCTGGCCTACAAGGAAACAAGAAGACATGGCCACCGCAAGGGTCAACGGCGTGCGGCTGTTCTATGATCTCCACGGCGGCGGGGCGGTTCCGCTGGTCTTAGTCCATGGGTCGTGGGCTCGATTGCCGCGTGAACTGAAGCAGACTCTGATCGACAACGCGCCGACGTTTCTCGATGAGTCAAAAGATCCTGAGCAACGCGTCTTCGACCTCGAGTGGGTACGGGACTTTTCCCAGCCGACCGGCCTTACGCTGGGCGATCAGAGCCCGCTCATCTTCGAGCCCGTCGTTGAGAACCTGGTTAAAGCCATGCCCCATGCAGAAGTGCTGACGTTTCCGGGGGCTGAACACATCCCCCATGTCACCCACCCTGACGCGTATGCCGAGGCCCATTCTTGCCTTTGTCCGCAAACACTCCACATAATCGCTCGATTGGGGCAATCACCTCTGTATTATGAAAGCCTGGCGTGTAAGGTTGTCGGGCGAGGCAATCGACGCTGAGAGGACCTCGTTAAGAACGAATCTCGACCCTTCGACCCTTTCCAGTACTTGCAGCGGACGGGCCAGAAGCAGCGCGACGCTCACGCGGACTGTTCTGCCACTTCTCGCCAGAAGGAGACTCTGCCATGAGGACGAAAACACTCTATGAACGTCTTGGCGGCTATGATGCCATCACTGCAGTGACCAACGACCTGCTGCCGCGACTACAGGCCGACCCGCAACTGGCTCGCTTCTGGCAACACCGAGGAGAGGACGGGGTCAAACGGGAAAAGCAGCTCCTGATTGATTTTCTGTGTTCGAGCTCGGGCGGTCCGATGTACTACACCGGACGAGACATGAAGCTCTCCCACAAGGGAATGCACATCAGCGAGCGTGATTGGTCGGCATTCTTGGGGCATCTCCATGCCACGCTGGAGGCCTTTCACGTCCCTCAGGCTGAGCGTGATGAGGTCGTCGCATTTGTACAAAGCACGAAACCGGACATCGTCGAAGCGTAGACGGAGGCATAACATGCGAGGCGGATTACGGGGGCAGGCTGGTTATTCGATTCAATCCGATGGCCGACTGGCGATCGAGCACCCACCGCTGCAATAGTACAAAGTAGCCTATCCCCTTATTCCTGAAGGTTCCCATAATAGCCAGCGGCTCATTAAGAGCCTGGAATACCCGAGCCCGCTGGAGTTCGAGCGGCGGATCAGTGACTCTTAACCTGGCGTCCACGAAATCAAGGCCAGCTCAGGCGTCATTTCTAGGATTTAGCGACGCCGCCTGGCCTGACAAGAAAGGGGTGTCACAATGCCAAAGCCAAAACAGAAGGATGAAGTCACGGAAAAGTTTCGAGAGCGGGTGATTCAGTTTGCTGCGGATCTTGACATCTTGGATGAGGTGGAAGAACGGCAAAGAAGGGAAGAGGAAGAATTCCGGGAACTGCTCTCCAATTTCAAGGGACGTGTCAAATCCTTTAAGCATTCCACCGAATCCTTGGCTCCGGTCAATGAGGAAACCAGTAGGCAAGCGCAAGAGTTTCGAGGCATGGTCAGTACGTTTATGTCTCAGACCAAAAAATCCCAGGAGGCACTCTCAGAGCTAGACGAGGAGGAAGAAGAAGATCAACAGTTCGCAGAAACGGCGAGAGATTTCATCAAGGAGTTCGAGTCGGCCATCACCAAGTTTCAGGACCAACTCAAGGACGTTCTTGACAGCCCGCTTCAATCCGGCGGCAATCCAGTGAATCCACTGGAGATATTTCCCCGTTTGAAGGATATCTTCTTTGAAGAAACGGACAGATTCGCCCAGATGGTCAGCGCTTTCGGGCAAGCATTGACGGGAGTAGACTTTACCGGCATGCCTCTCAATGAGCGCGAAGCCCTGTTGAAAAGTTACGAAGACCTCATCAAAAGTTTGGAGGATCTGATCAAGAGCTTTAAAGAAGTGCATGATCTGAATCGTGCAATTAGAGAAGACCCGGTGAAGAAGAGGGAGGAACTGCTTAAGAGCCAGGAGGATCTGATAAAAAGCTACCTGGAATTGATCGAGCTCTTTAAAAAATTGAGGAGCAATCCACGGCAGAAAAGAGAGGAATTCCTCAAAAGCATCCAAGACCTCCTCAAGAGCGTGGAAGATCTGCTCAAGAGTGCCGACGATCTCCAGAAGAAGCCCATTGTGGACGAGGAAGCGCTCCTGAAGAGCCTCGAAGAGCTGATTAAGAGCCTTGGTGATCTGGAGAACAGTGCGACCGACCGCACGTACAGGCCACTACGTGAGCGGGAAGCCCTGTTGAAGAGCGAGGAAGATTTGCTCAAGAGTGAGCGAGAACTTTCTGGGACGCCAACGTAACTTCTAACCTCTCAAGAAGGAGGCGGGACACATCGGGGGACAGGCTGATTTCTCGATTCGTATCCGATAGCCGAAGAGCCATCGACTCCTTTGTCGACTCCAAAGCACAAAGTTGCCTGTCCCCTATTGCTGTTCCACGTTTCCTGCTGTTGGCCGATGCCCCCACCGTTGGAGACGAAAAGGGTCGGGAGTCTTTGTTTTGGCGAAATACGCGGCCGGCAAAGCCGGTTGCCTGAGCGAATAACCGGCAAGGGCCGAGTCTGTGGCCGGTGCAGCGCTCTGACAAAAACTGTAAACCTCCTTCTCTGATGCGACTGGTCTGGGAGAATAAATGGGGTCGGGGAGTCTTTTCTTGACACATGCTCGGCTCCGAGCAGAAACCCTCTCGCCGGTCCTCGATCTCCGCCACGGGCTAGGCTTTGGTGTCGGGCGGCTCGCTGAATTGATTGTAATCTCGTCTCGCCAATCCTCAAATTTCAAGAAATCTCTCTTGAAATTTCGTGAATCGCGAGATTTCGTCACGCTGTCGATCTCTCGAAGGCCATATAACCGATCGTTTTTCATAACACGTCCGAATCCAATGGCCATGGCATCAGCTGTGCAGAAGCGGTTCCGCATCCTTGGGGAGGTCCGAAGGAGAACAGACGCATGAAGATTCCAGGCCGACGAGCGCCCGTGCTGCTGAGTCATGATCGACGGCCAATCCTGTGGGGGCGAAGGGGGCGAATCCACACGAGCGGGCGATGGATCTCCGCAAATTTCTCGGGCTCTCACACGATGTGCGGAAGGGCTACCAGAATATTCGGTCAGGTTCACGGTGCAGGCCGATGCCTCGGCAGAGGCACTGCGAGAGCTGTGTCGGTGTGGATTTCAACCGAGAAGCAGTGGAAGGTTGCCCACAGACATCATCAGGTATGCCCATAATTTCGGATGATGCGCCGCAAGAGCATCGCCGGAGCAATCGTCGGGAGGGAATCATGATCAAGCGAATTTCAGCGTTCATCTATGGATCAGTTTGCTACGGGATAGCGCCCCTTACCATCACTACCCGACGGTCCAATCAATTGCACTCTGCGCCGGAGAGCGGAAGGAGGCACGTCATGACATCTCCCCACATCATCGGATTCGCCGCGGCTGTTCTGTTCGCCGGCGCCGCCTCCAGCTGGGGCGCAGAGTCGACGGTGGCGCCCGCCACGCCGGGGAGCCTTTCTGACACGGTCCCCCTTTACACGAATCTCGGCTCCCACCACAAACCCATTTCCACTCAAGTCCCGGCCACACAGCAGTACTTCGACCAGGGCCTGCGATTCGTCTACGGATTCAATCACGCGGAAGCGATCCGTTCCTTCACGCGCGCCGCAGAGCTCGACCCCACCTGCGCCATGTGCTACTGGGGGATCGCACTCGCCTACGGCCCGCACGTCAACGCTCCAATGGATTCGGTGAGCGGATTCGCCGCGTACGCGGCGGCGCAGAAAGCGCTGACGCTCAAGTCCCATGCCACGGCGCCCGAGCGTGCGTACATCGAGGCGGTCGCGCAGCGCTACGAGGCGGTCCCGCCGACCGATCGTGCCCGGTTGGACAGGTTGTACTCGCGCGCGATGGAGCAGGTCGCCGATACCTACGCCGACGACCTCGACGCCGCGACCCTGTACGCCGAATCGCTGATGGACCTCCGCCCGTGGAATTACTGGCAACCCGACGGTACTCCCTACCCCGGCACCAATGAAATCGTCCGTCAGCTCCAGAGAGTACTCTCGCGCAACCCGGACCACCCCGGCGCGTGCCATTACTACATCCACGCGGTCGAAGCGGTGAATCCGCAGGCCGCGGTGCCATGCGCCGAGCGGCTCGCTGGTCTCATGCCGGGTGAAGGACACATGGTCCACATGCCGGCACACATCTACATCCGAGTCGGACGGTGGAACGACGCCGTGCAGGCCAACCAACACGCCATCCACACCGACGAGGTGTTCATCGAAGGGCAGCATCCGAAGGGCGTCTATCCGCTCGCGTACTACCCGCACAACATCCACTTCCTCGCCTTCGCCTCCACGATGGCGGGCCGCAGTGCGCAGGCGATTGAGGCGTCCCAGACACTCACCTCCAAGGTGAACCTCGACGCCGCGCGCCAGGTCGGGTTGCTGCAGGAGATGCTGCCGTACCACGCGCTCACCCTCACGACATTCGGAAAATGGGACGACGTGCTGGCCGAACCGCTTCCGCCGGCGGACATCCGTTTCTCGTACGCCATGGCGCTCTACGCCCGCGGCGTGGCGCACGCCGCCAAGGGACAGTGGGCGGAGGCGCAAACCGCGCTCGACACGGTGACGGCGATCCAGGCCGCGACGCCCGACGGTGCCGACGGCAAGACGGCGCTCTCGATCGCCGTGCACGCGCTGTCCGGCGAGATCGCCACCCGCCGTGGCGACCTCGACG
The DNA here is from genome assembly GCA_030123565.1 of Nitrospira sp. Classification (NCBI taxonomy): domain Bacteria; kingdom Pseudomonadati; phylum Nitrospirota; class Nitrospiria; order Nitrospirales; family Nitrospiraceae; genus Nitrospira; species Nitrospira sp. The sequence continues at coordinate 1,047,513 of CP126122.1, forward strand.
CGGGCACCAACCACTTCCGGGAGGCGGCCAAGATCGAGGACGCGGGACTCTACTTCGAACCGCCCAAGTGGTACTACCCGATTCGGCACTCGCTCGGCGCCGCGCTGTTGAAGGCGGGACACCATGCCGAGGCCGAGACGGTGTATCGCGAGGACCTAGCGCGTTTCCCTGAGAACGGCTGGTCCCTCTTCGGGCTCGCACAGGCGCTCTTGGCGCAGGGGAAGAATACCGAAGCGGCCGCAGCGGAAGCGCGCTTCCGCCAAGCATGGGCAAGCACGGACGTGACGCTGACGGCATCGAGGTTCTAGGCCCATATTATTCATGAACGCTTCTACTGCAACCGTGAATTCCAACAGTCAACGCGCAAGGTGTCCATTCGCGCCGGATCCATCCGATAGCGTTCGACTTCGCAAGCGCGGGAGCGATGCACCTGTCTGCAAGTTCCCGCAGCCATGCGGGCGAGCTCGCCCCTCGTGGCCTCGATATACTGTTTCAAGTATGCTTCCCTTCCTCACGGCTCCGCGTGGAAGACACGGCCCGCTCACCACTCGCGGGCGTCCACAAACGTGCAAGACACTGGGCGCTCACCGTCTCGCGCCCGTGCGCAGACATGACGCTCCTTAGCCGTCGCGTCGCGCACCTCATTATTCTTCGCGCCGTGGACCTCGCGTGGCGACTACACGATTTCGCGACGAACCATCGTGAATAATGCGCGCTAAGGGGGCACGGTTGCCGAGGAGGCAGGCGCCAGCGGTGAGACTTTGTAGATGTGATCGAGCACCTTCACCCAGAGAGTATTGACGGTCTGCTGGTCGTCGAGTGATACAGGCAGATTAGTCCACGCGATGAGCGTCATGTCGTTGGCCGGGTCATAGCTGATTTTCGAGTTGTACCCTGGAGTCTCGCCGCCGTGAAAATAAATCGTGTTCGGTCCCCAGCTAAATTGGCTGATGCCGTACCCGTACTTTTGGCCCTCGGGCTTGCTCGGCACCTCGGGTTTGAGGCTGTCGAGCCAGAGGCGTTGATATTTGGCGTTGAGCACTCTGCTCCCAACCAGTGCCTTGATCCAGGTGGCGAGATCATTGGCAGTGGAGATGACGCCCCCCGCCGCCTCAGCGAAGGAATGGTTCCCTCCAGTATAATCCTTGGGCAAAAGGGTGCCGGCTTTGGCGGCGGCTATGACTTCGGGTGAGTAAGGCGGTTCTCCCACCAAGGCGACCGAGGAACTGCCGTACAGGTAGCCGTGCGAGTATGGCTTGGGGATGCTGTTCACGGTGCGGGCGGGTAGTATGGTGTGCTGCATCGCCAGCGGTCCGAACAACCGGTCCTGCATGGCCTGAGCGAGTGGCTTGCGATCGACGCGATCGGCCTTTTCAATAATGAGACCCAACAGCGCATAGTTGGTATTGTTGTACTCGTACGCTGTACCGGGCGGGGCGTTGGGTGGGCGCGTAAAGGCAATAGCAAGTAATTCCTCTCGGGACCAAACCTTGCTCGGGTCATTGTCAATGCTCGCCGCGACTTCGTGGGCGTTGGTGTAATTGTAGAGACCGCTCCGCATTTCCAGCCGGGCGGGTTCGTGGTGTTCAGTTAGGTGTTGCCGTCGGCGGCTGTGAAGTCACCTTGAGGTGTGCGCAAGAGTACCACGGCGCCGGGGACCAGGAGCTCTTTGATGGTCGTGTCCACCAGGGACTGCAGTGCTGCCTGATCGATTGGCTTGAGACCCGATGCTGTCTGCGCTGATGGGGTCGGCACAGCCGAGCACGCGGCGATCAGGAGAACAGCCCCAAACAGGAGGCTCGTGACGCAGGGGTGCCAGCGTCGTCGCTGCGACAGCAACTGTCCCATGAACGTGCGCACATTGAGCATGAAGGTATCTCCACGGGCAATAGGTGTGTTTTCCACGGCCTTTCTCCTTATATGACCTTACAGGGGCCGGGATTGCCGTCGGGGCACGTTGTGGTTTTCGTGGTATTGCCGAACACAGTCGGGCCGTAGGTGAACGCCACTGGCACGTGAGCGTTGTTGTAGCCCGTGAATGTTTTCCCGAAGAAACCGCCTTTGGTCGCGACGGTGGCCCCGACCATGTCAAGCCCGCCCATGTCGGCCCCGGTGAAGTCGGTCCCGCTGATGTCGGCCTGAGCGATGCTCGCGGCGCTACCGTCGCGGTTCGACGGGGTTAACTTGGTGGGTACCGATCCGCTGTTCTTAAATCGTGAGCCAATCAAGTGCGCGTTGGCGAAGTTGGTCCCCGCGAGCTGAGCGCCATTGAAGATCGCTCCAAGCACCCAGGCGTCGTTGAACTTGGCGTCGTTCATGAACGCTCTCTCGGCGCTGGCCGGTTGCGTGTGGAGGACGCTGGTCGAGAAGACGGCATCGGTGAAATCCACCCCGTCGCAGTGCGCCTGATCCAGAACGGTGTTGAACATGAACGCCTTGATGAGGGAGGCCGCCTCGAGCTCGCTCTTCGGCGTGGTCGGTGTTGCGGTTTCGACGATCAGCCAGACGGCGGTCAGGTCCGCCAGGGTCAGGTTGGCCCCCTCGAGCTTGGCGCTTTTGAGCAGCGCACCTTGCAGCCGGGCCCCCTGCAAGTCGGCGCCTTGGAGCTGAATGCCGTACATGCGTGTGCCCCGGAACGAGGCGCCGGTGCCGTCGGAACAAGTAAAATCCGTATTCTGTAGGTCGAGGTTGTCCGGGAGCAACGCCTGGTCGGCCACCAGCTTGGGGATCGCATCTGGAATGCCCGTGATAGTGGCTAACGTTAAGTCCAGATACGCCCAGTCTTTCCCAGGATGGCGAAGGGCACCACGGCCGTTTGGAACGTCGTCCGCCCCGTCGTCGCACGCGTGAAGTCCGGCTCGTCGTCAAATAACGTTTGGGTCAGATCGCAGCCGTTGAAAATCGTGCCATGCAGAATGGCGCCGCGGAAGTCGGTGCCCACGAGCAATGCGCCCGTCAGATCGGCCCCAGTGAGATCGGCGCTGGTGAAGATCGTCTCGGTCAGGTTGGCGTTTCTTCCATCAGCAGCATTGAATTTCGCCGCCGCGAGATGCGCGCCCGCGTATGACACCGAGCCAAGAGTGGCGCCGTTGAAGATGGCCCCCTCCATATGGGCGCCCGCGGCGCTCTTGATGGTGCGCAGATCCGTGCCCGTGAAGTCGGCCTCTTTCCAGGTTGAAGCTTGGCCGAGGTCCAGGTCGGACAGGATGGCTTTCCTTAGGGAGGCGCTGGTGAAATCGGCCCCCACCAGGGTGGTGATTCCGCTCAGAGTCGCGCCATCGAGAGTGCAGTGGCGCATGTCTGTCAGGATGTAGCCTGTCAGGTCCTTGCCCGCGAGCTCAAGGAAGTAGCCGGAGCCGGTAATCTTCAGGATCGGGAGTTGATCCGAACCTTCGACGAGCCCAAATGACCATGGCGGCCCGTTGGACTGAATGGCAATGAAGCTCCCGGTTCCATAGCCCCACTCGCTCGGATACCCGCCCTGCTGGCCCGCCAGATACTGTCCGGCGTTCGGGCCGGCGGTAATTTGGAGCGCGAATCTGCCGGCCCCCATATTGATCAGCTTGAAGGTTTGTTCGGGCCCGATGCTGGTGGAATAGTATCCACCATCTTCTCCAGCGAACCACCGCATCATGCCGTCGTTGTTGTCCCCTCCGGGTAACGGATAGTGCGAGTTCCAGTACAACTGTATCGGTTGGTTGTTTGGGTCTTGCAGCGAGATCCCCAGCGCGATGTTGCCACCGCCAAGATCGAAGATATTCCATTGGGCGGCCTGGTCCAAAGTCCCGAGCCCCGCGATTGCGAAACCGCCGGCGTAACCGAATTCAAAATCAGCCTCCATGGCGTAACAATCAGAACCGACACCATCCATCCACAGTTGCCAAGTTGCGACTTGTGGCGGGTCCGTTGCCACGTCTCTTTGCGAGGATCGCTGCTCGACTTTAGGGGTCGACGGGGTGTATTCGCTGATGGACGGCTCCGGGCGGCCGCCGGGTCCAGAGATTTGTTGATAGTTGAGCGTGTACACGTTGCGCCACAGGTCCACGGCCAAGCCGGCGGCGTTCAGCCCTCGCTGGGAGAAGAGGAGTGCGCCAGTGGGGGCGTAGACGTCAAGGTAGAAATCCGCGGCGTCGTAGCCATTGCCGATCTGGCTGAGGATGAACACATAATTGGCGACGTCCACGTTCATGGAGAGGTACACGACGTCGTTCGGGGGTACATGGGAGATGAGGGGGAACCAGTACAGCGGCTCAACGGTGGGGAACGCCGGTACCGGGTGGCCGCCTCTGCTGAAGGCCTGGATGCGTTGATTCCTCGCTTCCAGCACCAGAATCGTCTGATCGGCGCGGATGGCCACCAGGGCTGGGGCCAGGAGCCGCCCTGGCGCCGTGCCCGGTTCAAGTGGGGCCGACGCCCACGGTGCGTCGGCGTCGGGTGAACTCATCGCCGGCAGGGCGAGGATCAGCATGTGGTCGCAGTTCGGATTCACTGCGACCACATAGCCGTTGGAGTGAAGAGCCATCGACGTGGGAAGTATCGCGAATCGGCCCCAGCTCGTGCCGGTGGCGAGGTCGAACAGCCGTCGAGGGTCGCCCATGGGCACCGCCGGGTCAGTCACCGGCGTGACCTCGCGCAGGTGATAGCCCTTGTCCTTGTCGCCGCTGGGATCGAGATAGAGAAACCGCAGCGCGGCCATGCCGGCGCCGGGGGCGGTGCGCACGTAGAGCAGGATCGGCGCCCCGGGGTACCCCTCCGGCGCGGTCATGTATCCCGCATCTGGCCAGTACTTGGGATCGCCGCCTGGGATCGGGCGGTACCCTATGTTGTCCATGGTGTAGAGTTCAGGGGTTCCCCCACCGCCGCCCAAGGGAGGTGGCATGCCCTGCCCCGATGCCTCCCAGACATTACCCCCGCACGCCAAGATCGTCGCTCAACGTGATGTTACCCAGTCCTTCTAATCCGCTGCCGGGACCCGTGCCCAGGTTCGCCGCGGTCTGGGTGGGTGCCTGTGTTTCCGGCACCCACTGGTATCCCCCGTTGTATTGGAGGAGCTGCCTGTGTTGGTAGGTGGTGCGGGCGGTCAGCGGATACCGCTCCTGCTTCACAGTCACTTTGGCGGTGAAGATCGTCTGTCCATCGAGTAGGTTGTCGAAAGGGCCCGCCTGGCCCTTGCCCACGCCCCATCCGTTACAATCGAACATCGCCACCACGAAGCTCACCTTGCCGCCCACGGGCACGTCTTTCCAGTCCACGACGATGCTGGGCACCTTATCACGGGCATGGTGCCGACATAGGTACGCGTGGTGTTTCCGGTGTACTGCGCCGTGATCGTGAACGAACTCGCATTGTCCGGAAATGCTTGTTCAGGCACTAACGTGATCTGTGCATCCATGGTCAGCGTCAGGTCGAATTCCACCACCCGCGGCGAGCCGACGACCTCGCCCACGGTCTGGGCGAGCTGCGCCACCGCGGCCTCCATGGCCAGTACCTTGAATCCCCAGCCCACGAAGGAGATGGCCTTCTCGGTCTCTTCCATACCGAAATACGCTGCCAACGACGCGAGAATGTCCGGCTTCGTCAACACATTTTTTACGAGGGCATTGCTAACAGGCTGTTGACAAACGGTGGTTTTTGAAACCCACCGGCGGTGTTGCACTCATCAGTTCACTGCAGTGATTGATGGGTTGTGTGTCTCTCATGGTTACCGTCCCTCATTGCTCCCCATCTCCCGCTTACTCCCACGCCGCAGGCGCTGTGGGTTCACCCACTAGGCTGGAGATGGAAGCAGTTTTGCCAGCCGCTTCAGATTGAGCAACCAGCCCATCAGATAGGCCTCATCTCGGACCTGCAGGAGCCCGCGGCGCCGAAACCGTCGGAACCCGTGCCAACATTTCGCTTCGCCCCACAGCTCTTCGATCTTCTTGCGCGCCCGTTGCGAGAGGCGGTAGCCCACCGTCCGGCTCAGCCGCCTCACCCGTTGAGGCACGGGCTCTCGGCCTGTGGTCTTCGCGGCAATGTGTGGCGTGATCCGTCGTGTGACGAGGGCCGTTAAAAATGGCTTGGCAAAATAGCCTTTGTCTGCCCCGACTGTCTGAATTCGCCGGCGATGTTTCCGATGGAATGTGTCGATCCAGTCGCGCCCACCGTCCGTCTCCGAGGCGGGGCCCCGGAACGATTCCACATTGATCCCCAGCAAGAGCCGATGCCGGTTCTCCATCAGTCCGTTCACCGTATAGCCCACCATGGCCGCGGTCCCATTCCCTTTGTTGGCCAGTTTGGCATCGGGGTCCGTCGTCGAAACATGCGTCTGGTTGGAGCGCGGCTCTCCGCGAAACATGATGGTGGGGTTACCCGGATCCTGATCCGGTGTCTGATCCAGCGACCGGATCCGCTGCTTGTACTCCTCCGGTTTCAGGAACACTTCGATCGGCACGAAGCTCTTGTGCGAGGCATTCGCCTGCACCAGGGTGCCATCGAGCGTCGTATGATGGGAGACCAGTTTCTGCTTGATGGCCAAGGCCACGGTCTCATTAAACAGCTGTTCGAGAAGTCCGCTCTCAGTAAACCGCCGCTTCCGGTTCTGCGAGAACGTCGAGTGATCCCACGGGGCGGTGTCCAAATCCAGGCCCACAAACCAGCGAAGCACCAGATTACCGGTCAACTCCCGCACCAAGGCGCGTTCCGACGTGACGCCCAGCAGATAGCCGCCCAGGAGGGCCAGAAACAGTTGCTCCGGCGGAATCGACGGGCGGCCGGTGTCCGCATAGAGCGGGGCACAGAGCTGACGAATCCGCTCGGTGTCGATCAACGGCCGGATCCTCCGCATCGGATGATCGGCGGTCACGAACTGCTCCAAATTGATGTGATAGAACATCGCTGGCTGCGGATCGGATGTGCCCATCATCGGGGTGCCCCTCCAGTTGGCGCCCCGTTGTACCACACGGCTCGCCGAAGGCAAGAGGGTTTGTCAACACACTGCTAGGGAGTAACAGTCAAAAGTGACAGTAGGGTGAGCAAATGGAAAAATTGTTTGTAGGCCTGCTGCAGCCACCGACGCCACGTCGCCTGCTGGGATTTCGGCAGATAGGCGACGACGTTTTTCCTGAATTGAGCCACCGGGACGTGACAGCCGCTCTCGAATATGCCAGCCAGGTGGTTGACGAAGAGAACGTTATTCCGCGTGCCTGATCGCCTCACCGTTCTTCATTGTTTCCTTCGACGAAGACTTTTCCCCGATGGACGCCCGCCCTGAGATAGGCATCCATCCGCTTCTCGTACGCCATGGCGCTCTACGCCCGCGGCGTGGCGCACGCCGCCAAGGGACAGTGGGCGGAGGCGCAAACCGCGCTCGACACGGTGACGGTATCGAGGTTCTGAGGTTCTAGTGTCGCGTGTCATACAGATACCGCCTGATATGGCCTTTTGCCTCCTCTCTTCCGATTGGTCTTGCACTCGCTTGCTCAAATGAGGGAAGCTGTCGCACGATTCAACTATGTTGTCCAGACCGGTGGTGAGCCGTCTGATGGGTGAGCAGGATTCGGCCCTGTATTCTATCGGATGGAGGGGAGTCGGCGAGTGGCACCGCTTTGCTGCAGCCGGCCGTGCCGCCGATGAACGAGGGCGGCTCAAGGCTGACGCGAAGTTTCGCATGGAACGGTGCGTCGCGACCGGACCGGTCATCATCGGCCTCTGCCTGTTCTTCTCCGCATGCGCAAGCGTGGATACCATCCTGCTCACCAGCGACACCTTTCCTCTCAAGGGGTCTGCGGAAGAGATCGCCGTGTTGGGACGGACTCCGACCAGATCCCATCGCGACCTCGCGGAGTTACGGATCGGCGACAGTTGGCTCAGTTTCGGGAGCCTGGAACACAAGATCTTGAATCGAGCCGCCGCCCTTGGCGCCGATGCCGTCGTGTTTGCACAACCGCAAACTCAGACGACGCACCGGGTGTCCCATGAGCCCCTCTATGGTCCGTGGGGCTATAACAGTCCGTACTACGGAGGTCCCTGGGGGTATGGCATGTATGGCGGTCTTTATGGAGGATGGAGTCCTTGGGGCGGACTCCCGTTCGGCAGCATCGCGGTTTCGCATGATGAAACCGTGCGAATACTCATGGGAACGGCCATCCTGTATACCGATGCAGCAGTCCTGCAGAGCGGCATCCCATCCGGCGAACCAGGGTCACAGGCCGTCACTTCGGAGAACGGCGGGCAGGGGCGGTTTTCGCCGTAGGCTCGTAAGAAGTAGGCTTGTAAGAATAGGACGATCTCGACGCACAGGTGTGGATGGACCTCCCTCAGGGCCGGAGAAGGATGCGGCAAAGCATGCGTAAGCGGACAACGCTGCACCTCCTGGCTGTTCTGTCCGTGATGCTGCTGATCGCCGGCTGTGCAAAAGACCGGGGACCGGGGTTGGCCGGGATCTATCAAACGTGGGATGAGGTCATCACTCGCTGGATCGGCCGACAGAAGGTGGATCTCTATTATGAACTCGGGCCGCCGCAGTTTCATAAACAGGCGCAGGACGGCGTGGAAGAACTGGTGTGGGATATGACGCTGCCGAGTCTGCCCGGTCAAGCGGAGATCTACAATACGCTTCCCCTCTATGGAGGACTGGATTGTCGGCTCTTTTTCTTCGCCGACCAGGCAGGGCTCATCACATCCGGGCGGCGCATGGGATGCGAGTAGCATTTCCCCATCGACAGTCGTGCTGGACGGCCTTTTCCTGCCAGCGCTGTCGGTGTGGTTTCCAACTCCACCTCATGATCCGCGAGACGGTTCGCCCTCTCCCTTGCCCTCTCTCCCATCGGGGGAGAGGAGACGGTGAGGGGGCAACCGACCTATGACATGAATCTTTTGGACATCACACGAGTTGCTTGATGGGTGTCACGACTCTTTCATGAGGGAGGCAGTATGAACAAACGTGGACTGTGGGTACTGGTCGGAAGTGTGCTTGCATTAAGTGTCGCAGCCTGTTCCGGCACCGGTCAGATACAGCGCGAATTTCCTCCTCCCGATGATCCGGTCATCGGCCTCTTGAGCAAAGGCATCACGCAACTGAATGTGAACATCAATACGGTGTCAAAGCGCATGAACGACGTGCAGCAGGCGTCGGCGGGAACCGATCCCGCCCTGCAAGAACTCCAGGCGTTGGACCTGTCCGGCTGGCAGCTTCACCAGCAACAATGGATCCTACAACGCGACCATCTCGTCTTGACGCGCGACACCCTCCAACGGGGCCAGTTGAGTCAGGAGGAAAAGGCTCAGGTGCTGGCTCAGTGGCAACAGCACCGCCGGCAGTACGTAAAGGCACTGGAGGACCTTCGCCAACAGCGACAACAGTTGGAGAGCAAGCATTTGGAGGTAGAGGCCCGGTTGATTGAACGCAGACTTCAGTGAACCCCGTCACCGGCCGCGAGGTTCGTCATCACGATGCATGGTTCCGAACCACCCTTGTCGCTCATCCGGAACCGCTCCGGCTCCATGAGACTGGTCGGAAATATCGTCGCCTTTGCGACGCTGTTTTCCATCCTGTTCTTTTTTCTTCATGCATCGGACCTCACCACATCCCTGCTCATGGATGACCTGGATGACCTCGGAGGCCTTCCCTGGTTGTACTCTGCGGTCTGTCTCATTTTCGGCATCCTGGCCGGGTTCGTCATCCAGCACGAGTGGGGGCAGTGGAACGATTTCATGGATGCGATCAAGGGCGAAGTCGGCACGTTACGATCCCTGTGGTTATGGTCGCAACATCTCCCCGGCCGCGGAATAAAATTGCAAGAAGCGATGGGGCAGTATTTGACGGTCACGATTCAGGACGAATGGCGCGCCCAGACGTCGGGCCAGAGTGAAACCGCCAGCCGGGCTCTCGCGCTCGTGCAGGAAGAGGCCTCCGCACTGTTTCAGGATTCGGAACTCAGGTTGACCGCCGTCGGCATCATCGGCGACCTGCTGCGGTATCGGGAACACCGCTTGCTTTCCGGCCAGCAGCGCATGCCGGCCATGTTAAAGGCGACGGTGGGATTCGCCGATGGTTTGGTGATCGTCTTATCGCTATTCATCGGCGTGAAACATCTCTGGCTCGATTATCTGTTCACCCTCAGCATCGCATTGCTGGCCTATGTCGTCTATCTGGTGATCGACGATTTGGACCATCCGCTGCGACCAGGGATCTGGCACGTAACGTCCAAGCCCTATGAGCACCTGCTCCTCCAGCTCCAACAGAAGGGATAACCTACGAACAGCTACTCTCAGAGATATACTGCGTCCCCTACGGCAGCCGTACCCGCTCTTCCCCCGTATACACCACAAACCGTTTGCCTCGGAGGAAGCCGACGAGCGTCAGGTTGAATTCCCAGGCAAGCTGGGCGGCGAGGCCGGAGGCAGCCGAGACGCAGGCCACGAGAGGCACACCGGCGACCAGGGCCTTCTGGACGATTTCAAAACTGCCGCGGCCGCTCACGAGCAAGATCGATTCCTTCAGCGGAAGCCGTTGCTCCAGCAGGGCCCAGCCGATCAGTTTATCCACGGCATTGTGTCGTCCCACATCTTCCCGCAGGGCAATCAGTTTGCCGCAGGCATCGAACAGGCCGGCTGCGTGGAGCCCGCCGGTTCGGCTGAACAGGGGTTGAGCGGATCGCAGAGCGTCAGGGAGAAGGCAGAGGACATCCGGCGAAACGCGCAGATCCGGATTGGGGCGAGCGATGCCCCGCACCCGTATCGCATCGATCGAGGTCTTGCCGCAGAGCCCGCAACTCGACGACACGATGAAATTGCGCTGCAGCAGGGCCGGCTTGATCGTGACGTCGCGAACGAGATCCACCCGGACGACATTGCGCTTGCGCCCCCTGGTGACCACTTGCCGAAGCCCCGCTATCTGTTCACTCCCCTTGATCACGCCTTCAGTCAGGAGAAACCCCGCGGCCAATTCGAGGTCCTGCCCCGGCGTGCGCATCGTCACGCTGATCGGTTTGGTGCCGATACGAATCTCCAGCGGCTCTTCGCCGACCAGGTAGTCCTCGAACCGGGAGGCCTTCCCCTCCTGCCATTCGGTCACGCCGGTGATTTCCACGGGGCGAGTCGGTACGGATACAGATGGGGATTTACTCCTCGGGCCGGCGGCCGGACGTGGTGTGCTCGAACGTTTCTCAGCCATTCCCATTTTTCTGATTCTCGCCTCACCCCTTATGTCTCTTTCACCCCTCACCTTGCTCCTCTCCCCATTGTGGAGAGGAAAGGGAGCGTGGGGAGAGGTTGGATAAGAGGAACGATCTCGACGGTGGCGTTGTAGTCCGGGATGCCGCAGGGGTCGAGGCGCCCGGCCGGAATGATGGAGTTCGCTTCAGGCCAATAGACCTGCAGGGACCCGGGCTTCACCCGGTCGATGACCACCCTCCCGTGATATTCTCCGAGCTCATTCTGCAAGATCACGAGATCTCCCGCCGCGAGCTTCAGGCGCGCGGCATCCTCCGCCGCCATCAGGACCGCGTCGCGGGCTGCGCCGACTAATGGATCCACCTCGGCCCCGACCATACTGTTGAATTGCTTACCGCGCCGCGTGGTCAAGAAGAAGCGACCGGGTGGAATTATTTCTTCCGGCAAATCAATCGGCGTGAACCGGCCCTTGCCGTCGGGTGTCCCGAACCGGCCGGCCAGCAGGAGCGGTCCCCCATACTGGACCTGATCCCCCTTTTTATAGAGGCTGCCGATGCCCTTGTACGTCGGGCAGACCCGCTCAATCTCGAGTCGGATGTCGTGCGTGTCGCGCCATGGAAAGATCTTCGCGGCGCGCTCCGGATCGAACCGGCGGGCGACCAGGACCGGAATTTCCCACTCGTCCATCGCCTCGCCGGGACGGGGGCCCGGGATCTCCGGGCTATAGATGATCCGGCGTTCCGTGCTCGTCTCGGTGCCTCCGCCTTGTTGCTCGTAGCGGGTGCGGGAGGGCAACAGAACGACGAGGTCCGCCGGATCCTCCAACATGGTGGAACTCACGACGATGTCCTGATGGACGCGAAGGTTGATCTTGCCTAATGCCCGTCGCACGCGATCCGGTTCCGGCAACGTCTCCAGGAAATTGCCGCCGCTCTGCCAGAGCACGTCGATCTCACCCCGCTCTGCCGCCAGGATCAGATGGGCTGCCCCCAGGCCTTTCCATGCAGGGGGGCGAAAGCCCCAGAATTCCGGCATGGCGAACAGCGCCGCGTTCACGTCGTTGACCTGGTAGTCCATCGTATAGGCGGTCGGCATCGCGCCCATCTCGGCGCCACCCTGCACGCCGCTGTGTCCGCGGATCGGCATGAGGCCCGTGTGAGGCCGACCCACATTGCCTCGTGCCAGTTGGAGGTTCACGATCGCCTTCACGTTGTCGGTCCCGTAGCGATGTTGGGTCACCCCCATGCTCCAGACAACGATCGCATGACGGGCCTTCCCGAACGTCTCTGCGAAGCGGTGCATGTCGTCGCGCGTCACGCCGGCACCCCGTTCGAGGCTCTCCCAGGGCAGGGCGCGGGCTTTTGATTCGAGTTCATCCCAGCCGGCGGTCCGGGCGGCGATGAACTCCCGATCGAGCCAACCCTGCTCGATGAGATGTTTGAGTACGCCGTAGAAGAACGGAATGTCGCCGCCGACATGGATCTGAAAGAAGGCATCGGCCAGTTTTGTGCCGAACAAGGCGCTCTCCGCCACGGAGGGAATCCAATAACGCTCCATGCCAGGCTCGACGAAGGGATTCACCACGAAGATCTTGGTGCCGGCTTTTTTCGCATAGTAGAGGTATTTCAACGTCACCGGCTGGTTGTTGGCGCTGTTGGCACCGACAAAAATCAAGAGATCGGTCCCGATCCAATCCCTGTAGGAACAGGTGGTGGCTGAACAGCCGACCGTTTCCTTGAGCGCGGCGGTGCTCGGCGCATGGCAGATGCGCGCGCTGGTGTCCACGTGATTGGTGCCGATGAAGCGGGCGACTTTTTGATGGGCATAGTAAGCCTCGTTGGTCAGGCCGCGGGCGGTGAGGAACCAGCCGATGCGATGGGGATCGGTCACGTGCAGCCGTTCGGCAATCATGCGGACAGCCTCTTCCCAGGAGACGCGCCGGAACCCTTGGTCCCCGCGATGCCGGACCATCGGAACGGACAGGCGTCCCAACTTCCGTAAGGCCTTACCTTTCATGTTGCGCAACGGGGCGACCTCTTCGAGCCGGTGCCAGTCCATGGCCGGCATCGTGTTGAGCCGCAAGAGCTGCAGTCGCACCCAGCAGAGGTGCAGGTCCTTCATGGTCCAGTCATGCAGGCCGGTCGTGCCGAGCGAGCAACCGTCGCAACAGCCGTCGCGCAGGATGCGGTAGGCGTAGCCGAGGCTGTCGCGGTTTTCCCAGGCCGCGTCGAGAATGTCTTTGTAATTGTTGGGATGCTGTTGATGGAGCCCGAAGGGGATCAAGCTGACCCAGTTGCTCCGACCGGACCGTTTCCCTGATGCAGGCTCGTCGGCCATGATTCAGGTCCCTATCCGTAGGGGCCTATTGTATCACTCCCTTCCTTGCGGGATACTCAAAAAGGCCAGACGCGTCACACTTCACGCTTCACGACTGCTGAGGTGGGCTAGGTTTCTCCCTTCTGACTCCGGTATAATCCCCCGTTCTGTTCGCTTCCGGAGTCCGGGTCTTGTTCGGTCGGTGTGCGGTCAACTCAGCATCGGCTGGTGCGTTGTCTTCCCCGGCGTTCGATACGAGAGACGCTTCACGAGTCACGCTTCGATAAGGAGTCTGGAATGGCTGAAAAAGACGAGAAAAAGCGCGCACTGGACCTGGCCCTGGCACAGATCGAGAAACAATACGGCAAGGGCGCGGTGATGAAGCTCGGGTCAGACGATCGGCCTGCGGATGTGCCGGCGATCTCGAGCGGCTCGCTGGGGCTGGACATCGCGTTAGGCGTGGGCGGATTTCCCCGCGGCCGCGTGATCGAGATCTTCGGCCCGGAATCATCCGGCAAGACGACCCTGACCCTGCATGCGATCGCCGAGGCGCAAAAGGCCGGCGGCGTGGCGGCCTTCATCGATGCGGAACATGCGTTGGATTTGACCTATGCGAAAAAGCTGGGCGTGCAGACGGACGACTTGCTCGTCTCGCAGCCGGATACAGGGGAGCAGGCGCTTGAAATTGCCGAGACGCTGGTCCGCAGCGGCGCGATCGATGTCATCGTCGTGGACTCGGTGGCGGCCCTGGTGCCGCGGGCCGAAATCGAAGGCGAGATGGGTGATGCCCATATGGGGTTGCAGGCGCGGTTGATGTCCCAGGCGCTGCGTAAACTGACCGCCGCCATTTCCAAATCACAGACGACCCTGATCTTCATCAACCAGATCAGGATGAAGATCGGTGTGATGTTCGGCAACCCCGAAACGACGACGGGCGGCAACGCGTTGAAGTTCTATTCATCCGTGCGCCTCGATATCCGGCGGATAGAATCGATCAAAGACGGGCAGGACGTGACCGGCAGCAGGGTCCGCGTGAAAGTCGTCAAGAACAAGATGGCGCCGCCGTTCAAACAGGCGGAGTTCGACATCATGTTCGCGGAAGGCATCTCCAAGGCCGGTGAGTTGGTCGATATGGGGGTGGAGAAGCGCGTGGTGGAGAAGGCCGGCGCCTGGTACTCCTATAAGGGCGAGCGACTGGGGCAGGGGCGTGAGGCGGTTCGCGATTTTCTCAAGGGGAATCAGGCCATCGCGAGAGAAATCGAGGGGAAGATTCGCGACCAGGCCGGCCTGCCTTCGCGAGGTGTTGAGAAAAAGAGCGAGGCGAAAGAGGCGAAGGACGAGAAGATCGACCGGAAATCAGAAGGCCGTCAGGAAGAGAAGCGCGGCCATGGTGCCAGGGTGGCGACGTAGGTGGCTTCGGTGGTGATAGGAAGCAGATCGGCCGACCGTACTGGATCGACTCCGGACTATCTCGATCTGGCGATTCGTTATCTTGCTAGAACCGACAGGACCAAGGCCCAGGTCGAACGGTACGTACTGGAAAAGGGCGCGAGCCGGTTGCAGATGCGCGCGGTCATCCGTGAGCTGGAGCGGCGGGGCTATCTGAACGATCAAGCCTACGCAACGCGATGGGCGGAGGCCAGGCTCTCGCGGCGCCCGATGGGGCGTGAGTTGCTCAAGGCCGAATTGCTCAAGCGTGGGTTCGAGGAGAGCGTCACGGAACGGGCCTTGGGGCAAGCCTACCATTCGATTTCGGAGCAGGAGTTGGCCTGTCAGGCGCTCGAAGGACGCGCCGGTCGCACACGTCCCCCGCAGTGGGTGCGGTTCCTGCGGCAGCGCGGGTTCGACGACGACACGATTCAGCAAGTCACTCAAGTGGATTTGGAGACGGGGTTGGACGAGTTATGAGCCAGACGGTAAACGACCTGCGGCGCGCCTTCATTCAGTACTTCGAGCAACAGGGGCATCGGGCCGTGCCGAGTGCGCCGTTGATTCCCCAAGCCGACCCGACGCTGCTGTTTACGAATGCCGGCATGAATCAGTTCAAGCGGGTGTTCCTGGGCGAGGAGACGCGGGCCTACAACCGCGCCGTGACGGTGCAAAAGTGCCTGCGGGCCGGCGGCAAGCACAATGATCTCGAAAACGTGGGCTATACGAGGCGGCACCACACCTTTTTCGAAATGCTCGGCAATTTTTCCTTCGGCGACTATTTCAAGGAAGAGGCCATACGGTTCGGTTGGGAATTCCTGACCTCGGTGGTCGGGCTGGCGAAGGAGCGGATGTGGGTCACGATTTTCCGCGAAGACGACGAGGCCGATCGCCTCTGGAAAAAAATCGGTGTGTCGCCCGGCCGGATCGTCCGTTGCGGCGAGAAGGATAACTTCTGGCAGATGGCCGATACGGGCCCCTGCGGCCCCTGTTCGGAACTTCACTTCGATCAAGGCCCTGCCGTACCGGGCGATGCGACGCCCAACGGCGAAGGGGATCGGGTCATCGAAATCTGGAACCTGGTCTTCATGCAGTTCAACCGCGACAGCGCCGGGACGTTGAATCCACTGCCCAAACCGAGCATCGATACAGGCATGGGGCTGGAACGGTTGGCGGCGGTGGCGCAGGGGAAACTCAGCAACTACGACAGCGACCTGTTCGCTCCCTTGCTGGCGGCGATCGGTACGCGGGCCGGCGCGCGATACGGCGCGCAGGAGCAGGCGGATCGATCCATGCGGGTCATCGCGGACCATTTGCGCGCGATCACCTTCCTCATGGCCGATGGCGTGTTGCCGTCGAACGAAGGCCGGGGGTACGTGCTGCGCCGGATTCTTCGCCGCGCCGCCCGCCACGGCCGTTTGTTGGGAATCACGGAGCCGTTTCTACACGAGCTGACGGCGGCGGTGGTCGAACGGATGGGGGCGGCCTATCACGAATTGCGTACGGCGGCCGATACGGTGAAGGAGGCGACGCGCGGCGAGGAAGAGCGGTTCATTGCCACGCTCGATCAGGGATTGCCCATTCTCACCGACATGCTGGCGAAGGTGCGGGCGGCGGGACAACATACTCTCCCCGGCGCGGACATTTTCAAGTTGTACGACACCTACGGTTTTCCGATGGACCTGATCGCGGAAGCCTGTCGTGAACAGGACATCACGCTCGACGAGACAGGATTCGAAGCGGCCATCGAAGAGCAACGGACGCGCGCCAGAAAGACGGGAGGCTTCGAGACTGAAACGACCAGACCGGTGTTGAGCGAGCTGGCCGGGCGCGTGGGGACCAGCAAATTCGTCGGTTATGAGCGGCTGACTTCCGAAGGCCTGGTGCAGGCGCTCCTCAAGGGCGAGCGTCTCGTCAAGGAAGCCCATGAGGGGGATGAGGTCGAGGTCGTGCTGGATGTCACGCCGTTTTATGCGGAGGGCGGTGGGCAAGCCGGTGATCAGGGGGTGCTGATCGGGACAGACGGGCGCGTTGAGATTCGTGATACGACCAGGCCTGTGCCGACCTTGATCGTCCATAAGGGCCTGGTGTCATCCGGCTCGATCCGCGATGGGGAGCGATTGCAACTCTCGGTGAACCGCCGTACCAGGCAGGATGCGGCCCGCAACCATACGGCCACCCATTTGGTCCATGCCGCCCTGCGGGACCTGTTGGGGCCGCACGTCAAACAGTATGGTTCCCTCGTCGCGCCGAATCGCCTGCGGTTCGACTTTGCCCACTTCCGCCCGCTGGCGTCACGCGACATCGACGAGATCGAATCGATCGTGAACGAGCAGATTCGCCTGGATGAGACGGTGCAGACGGATGTGATGGGGGTGCAGGAAGCAGTGGCAGGCGGGGCATTGGCCTTCTTCGGAGACAAGTACGGAGACCAGGTGCGGGTCGTGAGCATCGACACCTTCAGCAAGGAATTGTGCGGCGGGACCCATTGCCGGCACACGGGAGAGATCGGCCTGTTTCGGATCGTGTCGGAATCCGGTGTGGCGGCCGGCGTGCGCCGCATCGAATGTTTGACCGGCAGCGGGGCATTGGATTCGTTGAAACGATTGGAAGCGGATGTCCGTGAACTCTCCGACCTCCTGAAGGTCGCACCGGTTGAGTTGGTGGCGCGCACCCGCAAACTGACCGAGCAGTTGAAGGAGAAGGAACGGGAACTGGCGGATGTGAAGTTGAAGATGGCCAGCACGTCGTCGAGTGACGCGCAGGCGCGTGAGATCAATGGTGTGAAGGTCCATGCGCAACGGACGGACGGACTGGACGTCAACGGCATGCGGGCGCTGGCCGACCAGCTGCGCGACAAACTCCGCAGCGGGGTCGTGGCGCTCGGGGCGGCGAACGACGGCAAGGTGTCGTTACTGGTCGTGGTGACCAAGGACCTCATCGGCCGTCTCAAGGCCGGCGACCTTATCAAGGAGATGGCGGCCGAAGTCGGCGGAACCGGCGGCGGGCGTCCAGAGATGGCCCAGGCCGGCGGAAAAAATCCTGAAGGGCTTGGGACCGCGTTGGAAAAGGTTTTTGGGTTGGTCCAGCAGGCCTTGGAGCGGTAAACTGATGAAGGGCCAACGGATTCTCGCCATCGACCATGGCTCCAAGCGGATCGGGTTCGCCCTGAGCGATGAACTCGGGTGGACGGCCCAACCGCTGGAGACGTTTCACCGGCGGAATCAGGATGCGGACATCCGGCATATTCAGGAGTTGGTCCGGCAGCATGAGGTCGGGCGGGTCGTCGTCGGGATGCCGCTGCGGCTGGATGGAGAAGTCGGTCCTGCGGCCAAAGTCGTCGAGGCCTTCGTTCAGCTGCTGGAGCCGGCCCTGTCTATTCCGGTGGTCACCTGGGACGAACGGATGACGACGAGGTCGGCGGAAGATGTGCTGATTGCCGCCGATGTCAGCCGCCGAAAACGCAAGGGCATCGTCGATCGCGTCGCGGCGGCGATTCTGTTACAAAGTTATCTGGCGAGTTTGGAGGAGCCGTCCACTGTTTCTCCCGAGGGCGGGCTGAACGAGTTCGAGGTCCCCGAGTCCCTGCCGGTTCATCACGAACGAGTCGATGATGCAGAAGAGATCGATCATAGGGCTGATCCTGGCGGCGGTGATGCTTGCGGGCATCGCCGGCTATCAGGTGCTGCGCTGGGCTCAAAGTCCCGTCGCTAGCGGGCAACCCAAACCTCCCTCCCATATTGTCCTCATCCCTGAAGGCAGCACCTTCCAGCAGGTGGCGACTATTTTGAAGCGCGAGCATCTGATCCGCAGTTCTTTCGCATTCTCGTTGCTCGGCAGGACGCGTGACATCGATCGAAAGATCCAGCCCGGTGAATATGAGTTGGATGCCGGCATGGCGTCGAAGGAGATTTTGATCAAGCTGTTGGCCGGCCGTGTGGTGCTGCATCCGGTGACGATCCCGGAGGGCTACACGATGGCCCAGATCGCCGAGGTGTTGGCGGCGGAGAATATCACGGACGTGAAGGAATTTACGAAGCTGGTTCGCGACCGCTCCTTCATCACGACCCTCGGCGTCGAAGCGGATTCGTTGGAGGGCTATCTCTTTCCGGAAACCTATTCCTTCGCCCGGGGAACGAAGGCGAAGGATGTCATCAAGACCATGGTGGACGGACTCTACCATGTGTGGGGGGCCGACCTGCAGGAGCAGGCGGCCCGCCTGAAATTGTCCCTGCACCAGGTGTTGACGCTGGCCTCGGTGATCGAAAAGGAAACGGGGGTCAAGGACGAGCGCGAACTGATCGCCGCGGTTTTTCACAACCGCTTACGGAAAAAGATTCCGCTGCAGAGCGATCCGACCGTGATTTACGGCTTGCCCGCCTTCGATGGAAACATCCATAAGCGCGATCTTTCCAGTCTGAGTCCCTACAATACCTATCGAGTGCAGGGTCTCCCGCCGGGACCGATCGCCAGTCCCGGAGCCCACTCGCTTCGCGCGGCGCTGTTTCCCGCCCAGGCCCCCTACCTCTATTTCGTCTCGCGCAACGACGGGACCCATCACTTCTCCTCCACCCTGGCCGAGCACAATGAAGCGGTGGAGAAATATCAGAAGCAGCCGTTTCGTAAGCGCCCCAGAGCCCGTCTCATGGCTCGCGGCGCGTAACAATTTTCCAGCCCGTCACAGACGAAAGTCACTCACCGGACGCGTCATCTTTTAGCCTGAAAGGGACCTTCGTATGGGTGTTCAGCCGTGGAATGAGACCCTCCCTCGTTACCTCGATCACACCGTTCTGCGTCCGGATGCCACCAAGGCCGATGTGTTGCGACTCTGCGCAGAGGCCAAGGAGCAGGGGTTCGTCGTCATCTTTGTTCCGCCCTGTTATGTGGATGAGGCGGTCGCAGCCGTTGCCGCGACGGAGGTGCAGGTCGGGATTCCAATCGGCTTTCCCCTCGGCGGGCACTCGACCCACACGAAGGTGACGGAAGCCATCGAGGCGGTCGCGCGCGGCGTCAGGGTGCTGGACATGGTCATCAACATCAGCCGGTTGAAGTCCGGCGACTACGACCTGGTGAGAAACGATATGGCCGCCGTCGTCCAGGCGACAGCGGGAGTGAACCATAAGGTGATTCTGGAAACCTGCCTGTTGACGCGCGAGGAAAAAGTGACGGCCTGCCGTTTGGCGGTCGAAGCGGGCATGGACTATGTGAAGACCTCGACGGGATTTTCGCAAGCCGGGGCGACGGTGGAAGACGTTCTCCTGATGAAAGAGGCGGTCGCAGGTCGGGCGAAGGTGAAGGCGTCGGGCGGCATCAGGGATTGGAAGACCGCGCGAGAGTTGCTGGAGGCCGGCGCGGACCGGATCGGCACCAGCGCCAGCCTGAACATCGTGAGCGAGTGGCGTGCGCGGCGCGTTCCGTGATCTGTGCGCCATGGGTGGCGCATCCCTCGGTGATGCTGCTCGGAGCAGACCAGCGTGAAAGTCTTGCTCGTCCATACGGATTTGATATAGTGCGACCATGATCACTCGCATCGTGTTACTGGTCTTGGATGGGTTGGGGATCGGCGCGTTGCCCGACGCGGAATCCTACGGCGACGGCGGTTGCAACACGCTCCAGCGGTTGGCGGCCATTTCCAAAGGACTTGCCCTGCCGAATCTCGAACAGCTCGGCCTCGGACACTTGGGACAATTTCAAGGCATCCGACCGATGGTTCAGCCGGAGGGCTGTTTCGGCAGACTCGGGTTTGCCACCAAGGGGAAAAACTCTCTCTCCGGACATTGGGAACTGGCCGGGTACCTGATCGAAGAGGACGTGCGTCCCTGCGAGACCTTTACGGATGAATTACAAACGGCGCTGGAAGTCTCATTGGGCCAGAAGACCCTGGGCAACTGCCGGGCGGTGAGCCTTGAGCCGATCGATGGATTCGGCGGACAGCACCAAAAATCAGGAGCGCCGATCGCCTGGATCGACAGGACCGGCACCATTTTTCTGGCGGCTCATGAGCAGGTGGTTCCGCCGGAGGAACTCTATCGCTTGGCGCGCGAAGCCAGGAAGGTGCTCAAGCAGCAACTTTCCATTGTGCGGGTGGTGGCCTGTCCGTTCGTCGGGCGGCAGGGAACATGGACAGTGACGGGACGGCGGCGTGATTTTGCGGTGGAGCCACCGGGCCTCACGCTGCTCGATCACTTGAGCAGGGCCAGCCAGCTTGTGATGGGGATCGGCAAGGTCGGTGATCTGTTCAGCGGGCGTGGAGTCACGAGGTCCGTGACGTTGTTTCAGCCGGAAGCGGTGATGGATGAAGTCGTGGGACTGTTCAGCAAGGTACCTCGTGGATTGATCTATGCCAACCTCCCGGTCATCGGCTCCGATCTGCAGACGACGGTGTCGGCCCTGCAACAATTCGATCGCCGGCTCCGCGACCTTCAGGAATGTCTCAAGATCGGCGATGTCCTGATCGTCACCGGCGACCATGGTTTCGACTGCGCACGCCCTACGCCGGGCCATTCGCGGGAGTATGTCCCCTGCCTCGTGACCGGACCTCGACTTGCGCGCGGGGTGAATCTGGGGACCAGACAGACGGCGGCGGATCTGGGCCAAACGATCGGAGAGGCGCTGGGGGCGACCAGGTTGCCCTGGGGAGACAGTTTCCTCGATGCACTGCATTCTCGGTAGAGACTTTCGGGTGAGGACCGATTGTGTCGATTGACGCCAGATTGAAGGCTCTCGGCATCGAATTGCCGCCTCCGCCCAAACCGGTCGCCAGTTATGTGCCGGCGGTTCTCGCCGGCGATCTCCTTTTTCTCAGCGGAATCTTGCCGTTTCGTGACGGCCAGGTCGTCATCACGGGGAAGCTGGGCCAAGAGGTGACGGTGGAACGAGGAGCCGAGGCGGCCAGGCTGGCGCTGTTGAACGCGCTGGCGGTGGTGAAGCAGGAATTGGGGTCGCTGGACCGCGTGCGGCGGATCGTGCGTGTGGTCGGTCATGTCGCATCCGCTGCCGGATTCGCGCAGCAACCAGCGGTCATCAACGGGGCATCAGATCTGTTGGTACAGCTGTTCGGCGAGGCCGGCCGCCACGCCAGGGTGGCGCTCGGGGCGGCGGAACTGCCCCTGCATGCGGCGATCGAACTTGAATTGTTGGTCCAGGTGAACCAGTCATAGATCGGCTTCGTCCGTGTCTCTCTCCTCCGTCTGCTTGCCTTGACATCAAAAAAATCCGCTTGTTATAGTCCGTATGTCCCTTTGCTTGACGCTGCACCCCCATCGGCCGTTTCGCCTCAGTTGCGTGGGGTTTCTGTGCCACGTGCGGGGCGCTTGTCTGAAAGCTACTCATCCAGGTACGTTCAGGTTCTCATGTTCAGGCTTTTTTGTCTGCTTCACTCGCTGGTTGTCGGTAGGGAGTACCATCCCATGAAATCCATCATACGTGTCATCATCGGTGCCTTTCTGTTGGCGGGGTCTTTTCATTCTGGTGATGCAGGAGCGGAGGCGCCGGCCCTTCAGCCCGATGCCGCAGTACCGGGAGCCACCCTCTCGATCACCGGAAAGGGGTTCGGCCCATTCAAGTCGACGCGCTTCAACCAAGTGACGTTCCAGGGAACGCCGGCCCTCATTCAACGTTGGGAGCCGGACATCATCGAAGTGAGGGTGCCGTTCCAGGCGAGCAATGGACCGGTCGAGGTCATCATCGGCAAGAAGCATCTGAAGGCAGGACAATTCACGCGGTTACAACCCACGATTCACTCCCTGACGCCGGCCGAGGCGGAACCGGGGACGATTTTGGAAATCGCCGGTGAACATTTCGGCCACACGGCCGGGCCCCGCGACCCGAACACGATTTTCGGCGTCAACAGCGTCATGGTCGGCGACGTGACCGTGCGCGTGCGCAAGTGGCGCGATGATAAAATCGAGGTCGAATTGCCGGCCAATGTCCAGACCGGTGATGTCGTGGTCAAAATGGCCTCGTCCGACCCCCTCGCCGACGGCTCCTGCTGTGCGCCGGTTCAACATGTGGTGAGCAATGCGATGCCGGTGCGGGTCCTTGCCTCGGTGCGTGTCGATCCGGTGAGTGGTCCGGTAGGAACCAAGGTGGTGCTCTTCGGCAAGGGATTCGGCGCGACGAGAAATCCTGAGGATGGGGTGTCGTTCGGCGGTCATCCGGCGACCATCTCGCAGTGGACCGATACGGCGATCGTGGTGCACGTGCCCTTGGATGCGCAAAGCGGCCCGGTCGTGATGAAACGCAACGGTCAGGAGCGGACCGTCGGAACCTATACCGTGCAGACGCCTCGGGCGACCGGTCTCACTCCCTCGCAGGCCCCGATCGGGACCTTGCTGAAGATTACCGGGGAAAATTTCGGGTTTTATTCGGAGGCCGGCTCGACTCCTTATAATTATCTCGATTTTGCAAAAAGTGAAAACACCGTCGAGATCGGCGGCGTGCCGGCCATCGTCTATCGGTGGGGCAACGACCGGATCGATGTCTGGGTGCCCTACAGTGTGAAAAGCGGACCGGTAGTGGTGAAACGCGCCGCCAATACCCCGAAGCCGGACGGCACCTGTTGCACCGACAAGAAGGTCGTGGAGACCGAGGTCGGGATGTTTACCCTGATCACCCCGAAGATCGATTCCTATAGTCCGACTTCCGGCGGGCTGGACGATGTGGTCACGATCACGGGGAGCGGGTTCGGCGCGTTTCTCAAGACTGCGGAGCCGAGCAAGGTGGGCATCACCGACAACGTCTATGCCAGGACCGCCCCCGAGTTGGGGGAGAACGTGTCGCGCACCGAGGTGTTGTTCAACGGAGTGGGGGCGATCGTGTTGTCCTGGACCGATAGTGAAATCAAGGTCCGCATCCCTCGCCGCAATGTGTTCGGTGCCGGCAAGCCGGGCGAGTTCAATCCCGATCTTTCGTCGGGGCCGCTGGTGGTCCGCCGTGGATCGTGGGATTTGTTGCCGGACGGGTCCTGTTGCACGGTGAAGAAGTGGCTGACGCTGGAAGCCGGTCCCTTTACGATCGAGTCCAAGGGACTGCCCGATGCGAGTTATTGGCGCAATCCCGCGACTGAACACACTCACCACCAACAATGAGGCGTATGACGTTGCGCACCATCACGATGGCCTTCTGTCTGTTCGCGGCCCTGCTGCTCGGTACGGTTCCGGCTGCTGCTTCGGATGCGCCTGTCGTCGTGGCCATGCAGAAGAGCGGTTCCGAGGCCACTCTGCTGGGCATGTTCTTCCATGATGCTCAACTCGGCTGGGCGGTGGGCTCAGGCGGGACGATTCTCAAGACGACCGACGGCGGCCGCAAATGGAAGAAGGTGTCCAGCGGAACCACGGCGTTGCTGACCGCCGTCTATTTCCTTGACGCCCGACGCGGTTGGGTCGTGGGTG
Organism: Nitrospira sp.; assembly: GCA_030123565.1. Lineage (NCBI taxonomy): Bacteria > Pseudomonadati > Nitrospirota > Nitrospiria > Nitrospirales > Nitrospiraceae > Nitrospira > Nitrospira sp. Next base: position 1,071,803 of record CP126122.1, read on the forward strand.
CCAACGGAACGATGCGGGTGAGCCGGGACGGGGGAGAGACCTGGATCCCCAGGGTGCTGCCCACGCAGGCTCCATTGTACGGTATCACGTTCGTGTCGCCTCTGAAGGGCTGGCTGGTCGGTGGAAACGGTACCATTCTTCAAACGACGGACGGCGGGGAGAATTGGACGGACCAGACCAGCGGCACGAATGCGGCGCTCCATGCCATCGCCTTGACGAGCGAACAGCAGGGGACCGTCGTCGGTGCATTGGGAACGATTTTGACGACGTCGGACGGCGGCCGGACCTGGTCGCTGCAAGCCAGCCAGAGCAGTGCGACCTTCTTCGATGTCGCCTTTGCGGATGAGGCCAACGGCTGGGCTGTCGGCAATGCCGGCGCCTTGTTTCAAACCACCGACGGCGGAGCCAATTGGATCGATCGCACGTTGCCCTGCGGTCGGACCTGCCACAAACTCACGGACCTGATCCGCGTGCGCTTCACCGATGCGCAACGGGGCTGGATCGTGGGAGAGCGCGGCCAGATTCTGCGCACCAACGATGCGGGGTTCAATTGGGTTGAAGAAACCAGCCCGGTGAAGGGTTCCCTCATGGCCCTCAGTTTTCCGCGCGCGACCGCCGGATGGGCGGCAGGCGAGGGCGGAACCATCATTTCCATCAGCCAGGGCCGCCGCTAACCTCCTCGGTTCGGCTGCTCTGTTATCCCAATCGTCCCAACCGACTCTGGACAATACCGACAGCAGTGACGGCGGCGGTTTCCGCACGAAGGATGTGTGCGCCGAGGCTGACCTGCTGACAGCCCTGTGCGAGTGCCTGCGAGAGTTCTTCCTCGGCCCAGCCCCCTTCAGGGCCTATGATCAAGGCCAGGCTCTCCGTGGGCTGGGTGGGCAACGGCACCTTCGATAGACCGATCGCCTCCCGGCGTTCCGCCAAGATCAGCGCACAGGTGGCAGGTAAAGCCGTAAAGAAACGTCGTGAGTCCAGCGGTTCTAGGACAAGCGGGGGTTGCCACTGTTCAGACTGTTGCGCCGCTTCCGTGGCGATACGTTGCCAGCGAGACAACTGGGCTGCAAGCCGGCCTGCCTGCGGTCGCACGACGCCGTGTTGGGAGACGAGGGGAAGGACCGTCCGCACGCCCAACTCGCTGGCCTTCTGCAGTACCCAATCCATGTGGTCACCCTTGAGCAGGGCTTGGACGAGCAGCAAGGACGGGCCGGTCTCGGCCGGACCCTCCCGTCGTTCCAGGATTCGGACCGTCAACCCCTGTCGGGCCAGCTGCGACACCTGGACATGGTACCGTCGCCTCTGTTCATCGGTGAGCCACAGAGACTCTCCCGGTTTGACGCGCAGACTAGCCTGCAGATGGTGGCAGAGGTCGCCGGTGAGGGTGATCTCGCTTCCGTGAACGTCGGATGAGGGGATGAAAAAGGCCGGCATGGTAATCTGCCGCCCTGGAGGGCGATGTGCGCGACCTATTCGAAGAAGGTTTTCATCTTGTCGAAGAAGCCTTCGCCGTCGCTGTCTTTGGTGTAACCGCTTTCCTTGGCGAATTCTTCGAGCAATTCCTTTTGGCGCGGACTGAGCTTCGTCGGGATTTCGATCTTCACGTTGAAGACTTGGTCTCCGGTATGGCTCCCCTTGAGGCTGGGAAATCCGAGTCCCTTCAATCGAAGGACCTTGTTCGGCTGCGTGCCGGCGGGAATCTTCATGAAGGTGTTTCCCTTGAGGGTCGGCACCTCCACCCGGCCGCCTAGAATCGCGGTCACCAGGTTCACAGGGAGGTCGCAGGCGATATCCTGACCTTCGCGTCGGAAGAGGGGATGGGGCTTCACGGTGATGGCGACGTACAGGTCTCCCTGCGGCCCGCCTTGCATCCCATGCTCGCCTTCATTCGCCAGCCGCAGTCGCATGCCCGATTCGATACCGGCCGGGATCTGGACGGACAACATGCGCTCCTTACGGATGCGCTGCCGTCCGTTGCAGGCGGGGCAGGGCTCGGTAATGATTTGTCCCGCCCCCTCGCATTGACCGCAAGGCCGACTGACGCTGAAAAATCCCTGCTGGAACCGCAACTGGCCTTGCCCTTTGCAGGCCGGGCACATCTTGATGGCGGTGGCCGACCGTGCACCGGTGCCTTTACAGTCCGAGCAGGTTTCCCAGCGTGGGATCTTGAGCTTCGCTTCCTTTCCGAACACCGATTCTTCGAACGTGAGGTCGAGGTTGTATTGGAGGTCATTGCCGCGTTCGGCCCTTGCGCGGCCTCGCGGTTGGCCGAAGAAATCCTCGAAGATGTCGTTGAAGATGTCGCCGAAGCCGCCTTGTCCGCCGAAGTCGAATCCTTCCGCCCCTTGCGGTCCGCCGGCATGGCCGAAGGTATCGTACCGTCGCCGTTTCTCCTGGTCGCTGATGACTTCGTAGGCTTCGTTGATCTCCTTGAACTTCTCTTCCGCTGATTTTTTCTGTTCCGGGGAGCTATGGAGATCCGGATGGTGCTGGCGGGCGAGTTTGCGGAATGCCTTCTTGATCTCGTCGTCGGAGGCGGTCCGCTCTACACCGAGGGTTTCGTAATAATCGCGCTTGGCCACGGCGAATGGTTGTCCGGTCTATGGTGCGGCACGACCGAGTTTCACGCAGCGGTGCAACTCGGTCGTGCAGACGGTCGCGGGTCGGTTATTTCTTGTCCTTGTCTACTTCTTCGAACTCGGCATCCACGACCTTCTCATCGGTCTTGGCCTGTTGGGCGCCGCCGTCACCTGCCGCACCTGCGTCCGTGCCGGGCCCGGCAGCTGCAGAGGCCTTCTTATACATTTCTTCGGCCAGTTTGTGCGAGGCCGTGGTCAGTGTTTGCGTCGCGGATTCGATGGCTCCGGGATCGTCGCCTTCCATCGCTTTACGCAGTCCCGCGATCGCCTCGGTGATCTTGTTCTTGTCGTCTTCGCCGATCTTGTCGCCGTGCTCCTTCAGGTTCTTCTCGGTGCTGTACAGCAGGGAGTCGGCCTGGTTGCGGGCTTCGGCGACGCGGCGGCGCTTCTTGTCTTCTTCCGTATGGGCCTGGGCGTCTTTGACGAGCTTGTCGACTTCTTCCTTGCTCAGTCCGCTGGAGGCCGTAATCTTGATGGATTGCTCCTTCTGCGTGGCAAGGTCTTTCGCCGAGACGTGGACGATGCCGTTGGCATCGATGTCGAACGCGACTTCGATTTGCGGCATGCCACGCGGGGCGGGGGGGATCCCGACGAGATCGAATTGCCCCAGCAACTTATTATCGTTCGCCATTTCCCGCTCGCCCTGGAACACCCGAATGGTCACGGCGGTCTGATTGTCGGCGGCGGTCGAGAAGACCTGGCTCTTCTTCGTCGGCACCGTCGTGTTGCGCTCGATCAGTTTTGTAAAGACGCCGCCGAGCGTTTCGATGCCGAGCGACAGGGGCGTGACGTCCAAGAGCAGCACGTCTTTCACTTCGCCCTTCAACACGCCGCCCTGCACGCCGGCTCCGATGGCGACCACTTCGTCCGGATTCACACCGCGATGCGGTTCTTTTCCGAAGAACTCCTTGACGACCTGGATGACTTTCGGCATGCGGGTCATGCCGCCGACCAGCACCACTTCCTGAATATCCTTTGCGCTGACACCGGCGTCGGCCAGCGCCTTCCGGCAGGGCTCGATCGTCCGCTGCACGAGGTCATCGACGAGCTGCTCCAACTTGGAGCGGGAGAGTTTCGTGACCATGTGCTTCGGACCGCTGGCGTCCGCCGTGATGAAGGGCAGGTTGATCTCGCTTTCCTGTGAGGACGAGAGTTCGATCTTGGCCCGTTCCGCCGCTTCCTTGAGGCGTTGCAGCGCCATGCGGTCCTTGCGCAGATCGATGCCCTGATCCTTCTTGAACTCCTCGACGAGCCAGTCCATCACGCGTTGATCGAAATCGTCGCCGCCGAGATAGGTGTCGCCGTTCGTGGACTTCACCTCGAACACGCCTTCGCCGATCTCGAGGATGGACACGTCGAAGGTGCCGCCGCCGAGGTCATAGACGGCGATGCGCTCATCTTTCTTCTTGTCGAGGCCGTAGGCGAGCGAGGCCGCCGTCGGTTCGTTGATGATGCGGAGGACGTTCAATCCGGCGATCTGGCCTGCGTCCTTGGTGGCCTGGCGCTGGCTGTCGTCGAAGTAGGCCGGGACCGTGACCACCGCTTCGGTGACCTTTTCGCCGAGGTAATCTTCGGCGGTCTGCCGCATCTTCTGCAGAATCATCGCCGAGATTTCCGGCGGGCTGTAACGCTTCCCGCGCAGTTCGACATGCGCATCGCCGTTGTCCGCCTCCACCACCTTGTACGGAAGCCGCTTCATGGCTTCCTGGACTTCCTTACTCCTGAATTTCCGGCCCATCAGCCGCTTCACGGAGAAGATGGTGTTTTCAGGATTGGTGATGGCCTGCCGCTTGGCGATTTGCCCGACCAAACGCTCGCTCTTGTCGGTGATGGCCACCACCGACGGCGTCGTGCGGCTTCCTTCCGCGTTGGCGATGACGACCGGGTCTCCACCGCTCATGATGGCGACGCAGGAGTTCGTCGTACCGAGGTCGATTCCGATGACTTTGCCCATGGGTTGACTCCTTCGCAAAAAATATCAATGTGTAAACGAGTCGTGCCGGCCGTGCTTTTCAAACGCGTGTTGCATGTGCTCGACCTAATTCGGCGCTCCGGTCGAGACGGTCACCATCGCGGCTCGAAGGATGCGGTCCTGGAGGAGATAGCCCTTTTGGTACTCTTCCACGACGTGGTTTTCAGGGACGCTGTCCGACGGCACTTGGGCGACCGCCTGTTGCGTGGCTGGGTCGAATGCCAACCCTACGCTTTCCACAGGCGTGACGCCGAATTTGGTCAATGCGCCCAGGAGCTGTTTGAGCGTCAATTCCACTCCCTGCGTCAGCGCATCGACGGAATTCGTCCCCTTCGCCGACTTGATCGCCCGCTCGAGGTTGTCCACCACCGGCAGGAGTTCCTTCAGAATCTG